>JBEVKB010000001.1:0-14334 GCA_040509875.1 Steroidobacteraceae bacterium
GGTTTCGCGAAGACTTGTACTACCGCCTCAACCTGATCGAGTTGAAAGTGCCGCCGCTGGGCGAGCGCAAGGAAGATGTATTGCCGCTGGTGCGCCATTTTCTAGAACCGGGCAAGACGCTCAGTCAAGCGGCGCAACGTGCGCTGGTCGCTCACGCGTGGCCGGGAAACGTGCGTGAACTGATGAACACCATCCGTCGCGCCGCATTGCTTTCGACCGGCGCTGAAATTCAGCCTGCAGATCTGGGACTCGTGGCGCCTGTAATTGCAGAAGCGGCGCCCGAACGCGAGCCGGATCGCGCCGAGATCGAAGTGGCTTTATCGCGTGCTCGCGGTGTCATTGCCCAGGCGGCTCGCGAACTGGGTCTGAGCCGGCAGGCACTGTATCGACGCATGGAAAAGCTCGGGCTCAAAGACGCCGTTCAATGATGAGCCGGGGATGAAGCACTCGCTCGAAGGCAAGCTGGCCTTGCTCAGCGTTGCACTCGTCGCTGTCGCGATTGCCACTTGCGGCATGTTGGTCCTCTGGTTCCAGTCGCCAACGATTGCCGTTCTCGGTGCGTTGATCGTCGCCGTGCCCATCGCGATTCTGTTCGCGCGTTGGTTCATGGGGCCGATCCGGCGCACGCTCGAAGCTGTCAGCGATGGCATCGGCAGCATGCGCGACCGGGACTTCAGCGTCAGCATCACACCGTCCACCGATATCGAACTGCGTGCGCTGGTGGCCAGTTATAACGGCCTCGGACAGTTACTGCGCGACGAGCGACAAAGTCTGTATCAGCGCGAACTGCTGCTCGACACGGTGATCCAGGCGACGCCGCTGGCGATGGTTCTGACCAACGCCGGCGATCGTGTCGTCTACAGCAATCTCGCGGCTCGCCAGGCATTTCTCGGTGGCCGCAAGCTGGAAGGGCTGGCATTCGCCGAACTCCTCTGCGCCGCTCCCGAACCGCTACGCCGTGCAGTGGCCGGCGAGGCCGATACTCTGTTCACCGTCGAGACCGAAGGCGAATCGGAAATCTATCATCTGTCCCAGCGCGGTTTCCTGCTCAACAGCCAGACGCATCGTCTGTATCTGCTGAAACAGTTGACGCGCGAGCTGTCGCGACAGGAAGTGGAGACGTGGAAGAAAGTGATCCGGGTCATCGCGCACGAGTTGAACAATTCACTGGCGCCGATTTCGTCGCTCGCGCATTCGGGCCGGCAACTGGTTGAGCGCAAGAATGCGACCCAGCATGCGACGCAGATGGACCGCATCTTCAGGACGATCGAGGAGCGCGCCCGACACCTGCATACGTTCATCGATGGCTATGCACGCTTCGCGAAGCTGCCGCAGCCGGCGCCCGAGGAAGTGAATTGGTCGGCGTTCCTGCATGCGTTGCAGGAAGCAGCGCCATTCCGCCTGCTCGGCGAACCGCCGACGCGATCCGGCGTGTTCGATGCGACACAGATGGAACAGGTGATCATCAATCTCGTCAAGAACGCGCGTGAGGCAGGTGCACCGGCCGACAGCATCGAGTTGCAGGTGACGGAAACCAACGGCGGCTGGCAACTCCAAGTCATGGACCGGGGTTCGGGCATGACGGATGAGGTGCTGCGTAATGCGCTGCTGCCGTTCTATTCGACCAAACCTGCCGGCGCGGGGCTCGGCCTGACCGTTTGCCGCGAGGTGATCGAGGCTCACGGCGGGCGGATTTCGCTCGCTAATCGAGCGGAGGGCGGGCTGGTCGCGACGCTGTGGATTCCGGCACTCGCCGCGCCGGAGGGTTGAGCGGCGAATCGCTAATCGGTTCGCGTTTCCATGTCTGTGGTTCTTCGGCCAGATAGCCACCCCGCGCACATTTCCTTACACTTCGCGCACTTCCGGTTTCACTTGCCGGGGACGGGGCGGAAATGGATAGAACTGCAGCGCTGGCGCACCTGGGGCTGACCGGCAACGAAAACCCGGTTGGCGTGACGCAAGCCTACGGCGCTCGCCTGGCCCAAGTGCAGGAGCAACTGGTCAGCGCGCAGACTGAAGCCGATCGCATCCATTCCCAGACCAAGCTTTCCGAACTCGTCGAAGCCTTCGAACTGGTGACGGCAACCGGACGCTACACGCGGGTTCGCGGCGAAGATCCCGGCGCGACTGTCATGCGTACGGCCGAGGAAATCGCCGCGAGCACGCCCCCGTTTGCCGAGACCGCCGTGCGAATGGAGACCGGCGCAGTGCTGTCGGGACGCATCGAACTCGGCGAAATGCTGGGTTCGGGTGGGATGGGCAATGTCTATGCCGCGCGCGATCGGCTCAAGGATGAAGACATCGCGATCAAGGTCCTGCGGCAGGACCTGATCTTCAGCTCCGCGGCGAAAGAGCGCTTTCTCGCCGAAGCCAAAATGTCCTGCAGCCTGTCGCATCCGAACATCGTGCGGGTGCATGACGTCGGTGTCAGCGGCGGTCATTATTATTTCTCGATGGAACGGTTGCGCGGCCACACGCTGCGTCATCGCATCGAGGCATACCAAAGAGACAATCGCGCTTTCAGCATCGCTGAAGTCACGGATATCGCGCGCCAGCTCATCGATGCCCTGCGCTATGCGCATCGTTTCATCGTGCACCGGGATCTCAAACCGGAAAACATCTGGCTGGCGGAAGACGGCACCGTCAAGCTGATGGACTTCGGCATCGCCCGCGCCTACAGCAGTTCCCAATTGACCCAGACTGGCATGACGTTGGGCACTGCTTACTACATGGCCCCGGAACAGCGGCTCACGGCGAAAGAAGCCGACTGGCGCGCAGATCAATATTCGCTCGGCATCGTGCTGTACGAGTTGCTCGTGGGCTCGGTGCCCATGGGCGCAGTGAAGCCGTTGCAGAGCCTGCGGCGCGACCTGCCGTCCCGATACGCGTTGGGACTGATGCGTGCGATCTCGCCCAAGCCCGACGATCGCTGGAATTCGTTGGATGAGTTGCTCGCCGAGATGCAGGCGCCTGCGAGCAGGACGCCGAAGACTGCTGTCGCCGTGGCGATGATCGGTGCGCTGCTTTTGGCTGCAGGCGCGGGGGCCGTTTATTTCGGTGGTTTTCGTGGTTCGACGGCTTCGAATGGCAGCGAGACTCCCGTCGCGGGGCCGCCGTCCGATCCGCCTGTGGACGAGTCAACGAGCATCGCCGCAGTGCCGACAGAACCAGATCGGAAGCCGGCGCCCTCAGTGGCAGACGCGATGACGGCGCCATTGCCCGAGACGATGGTGCCTGAGACCAAGACGTCCGCCGAAGAACCCGTCGCGCAAGCAAAAGTCGCGGCAGCGCCGGCCAGAGAATCAGCGCCGACGCGCGTCGCGATGGTGGAGCAGTCATTGACAGCCCGTTGCATCACGCAGTGCGAACGCGATCAGGGGGAATGCCGCAGCATCAATCGCCGCGGCAAGCAGGAATGCATGCGTGCAGTGGCCTTCAACGCCAGCGGTGGCAGGATCACGCCATCGACGACCAACCGCGCCGCTGCGGACTGCGCCTTCTTCGCTCGCGATCGGTGTGAATACGCAAGAGATTCAGGCGCCTGCCTGAATCGCATGCGCTCGCGTTACGAGTTCTGCGTGAGCAACGCGTCCGGCAATGTAGCTTCACGTCGCCAGGACTGCGATGAGAAGGCGACTACTGCCGACGGCATGTGCCTGCAGGAACTGCGCGACTGCCGGGATTCATGCCAGTAGCGGACCGCCAGCTCACACCAGTGTGTGATAAACCTTCTGCACGTCCTCATCCTGCTCGAGCTTGTCCACCAGTTCGAGCACTTCGTTGGCCTGCTCTTCGTCCGGCAGCTCAGTAGGCGTCAAACACACATACTCGTGCTCCGCGATCAGCGGCACGATCTTCCGGTCTTCGAGCGCCTTCTGCAGATGGCCGAAGTCGCTGAACGCGCCACGCACCACGATCTGCGGTTCGCCTTTTTCACCGGTGCTCTCGCCCATTTCATCCAGGCCGTGATCGATCAGGTACAGCTCCAGGTCATCCTGGTCGATGCCTTCGGGATTCAGGCGGAATACGCCCATTTTCTTGAACTGGAAGCTGACGCTGTTGGTGGCGCCGAGGTTGCCGCCGTACTTGGCGAAGATGTGGCGCACGTTGCCGACGGTGCGTGTCGGGTTGTCGGTGGCGGTGTCGACGAGAATGGCGACGCCATGCGGTGCGTAACCTTCATAGAGAATTTCGGTGTAATTCGCCGCTTCCTTGCCGGAGGCGCGACGGATCGCGGATTCCACTTTGTCCTTAGGCATGTTCACGGCGCGCGAATTCTGGATCACGCGGCGCAGAGCGGGGTTGGAGTCGGGGTCGTCGCCGCCGTTGCGCACGGCGATGGTGATTTCCTTGCCGATCTTGGCGAACTGCTTCGCCATGCGATTCCAGCGCGCAAACATTGCGTGCTTTCTGACTTCGAATATGCGTCCCATAGATCCCGCCGGGGCCGATGCCCGGATTAGCTCGTGTAATTAGACGGCGGCGATTATGCCTGTCGCGACGCCTTAACGGGATTGGAACGTGCGGTTACGGCGGCCGTCGCGCGATCAGGCCGGTTCCCACATGACTTCGGCGTCGGCTGCTGCCGCGCGCTTGAGGAGGCTCAGCAGCGGGATGGCTCGCGTCGCCAGGCTCACCTTGGCTGGCTTCTCGTCTTCATCGTCATCCGCCGCAGTGTCCTCATTGTCCGCCGGTGGCGCAGCGGTTTCATGAGTCTTCGCCCGCACGCCTTCCATGGCAGATTCGAGGCGCTGCAAAGCGCCTGCGACGTCTGCTGCACTCAATGCGCCGGGCACTTTGGAGCTTGCGCCCATGAGCTTTATCAGCTCCGTGGCGCTGTCACCGAACATGGTGATGGAATCGGTCGCCGTGGAGCGGAATTTGACGAGCATGAGTAACTCACGTGCAGCCGCGAAGTAGAAACAACACGAGCAATACCGGGATCGGTACACCCAACAACCACAACAGCAGCCAGCCTGCCTTGCCTTCCTGCCGCTTCAATAGCCTGTTCTTGAGTTCGGACATGATAATCCCCCCATGGTTGAATCGCACTGAGCAGATAACGACCGGATTCTGCTGTCGGTTCCGCGAGGACATCGGGAGGGGGAAGAATCTCTCGCATAGGACGCAAAGCACGCCAAGAAGAAAAATGGTCCGATCCGACTCCTGCCTTCTATGGCTTACCTTGGCGTGCTTTGCGCCCTTGCGAGAGACTCTTAGTTCTTATCAGGGTCGGCAGTAGCTGCTTGCCACGAGGCAGTTGCGGTTTGCGCATCCAGCCCCTGGTCGATGAGCAGCCGTATCGCTACCTCGCCGACATAGCTGCTCCGTGAATGCAGCACGGCCAGTGCGCCGCACAGGTTGCCGTAGTACATGGCTCGTCCCAGCAGGCTCATTTCCTGCGGCGGAAGTTTGCTTACCTGCTCCTGCGCGGCTTGCAAAGACATGTCCGACATCTCCCAGCTGCGCGCGATCATGCAGGCGAGTTCGGCTTGGTGCAGTTGCATGGCGGTGATGAAGACCTCGGCTCGCGGCAACAAGTTGGGTTGTTCGCGGTATTTCTCCATGGCCAGGCGGAACAGCACGATGCCGGCCAGCGAACTGACCAGCCCGAGTAACTGCGCCACGAATGGATCCGAATCGCGATCGCCGCGCGAACAGGCTTCTGCTGCCTGTGCGGAACGCCGGGCTTGCTCCCAGGTGACTTCGGCGAACATGTCGAAGTAACCCTTGGGCACGCGGAAGACTGGTTGCAGGAGCGCTGTCGCCAACAGTGAGCGCAATCCCGCTGCGCCGAGCATGGCGACAGCGCGATCGAGTCGTTCCACCGGTACGGGCGAGACCCGGTAGAACGCACTGTTCGCCCGCTTCAGCACTGCACCGGCGAGCGAAGGATCTTCGAGAATGAGCTTCACCAGGCGCTGCCGAGTGCTCTCGGTGTCGTTGATGGCTTGCAGCAGCCTGGGAAGCTGCATGGGCCGGCGGGGGAAGTAGTCTCGCTCGTGGATTGACGACGCAACGCTTGCGGTGACCGCGTCGAGCACGACGGCGTGCTGGCCCGAGATGTGATAGTCGATGCGCCCGGCGCTGAACGCCAACCGCTGGTACTGCTCGATGGCTGCCGCCGTCGCCTCGCTGGAATATTCGACCGGCGCGTCGTCCTCTTTGACTTCCGCCCAGCCGGGCGCCGTCGTATTTGCGGCGGATCGTCTCGCCGCGTCGGCGGCCCGCGACGACCGCCGACGCCAGTAAATGGAGCCCACACTCGCCGCGACGACCGCGATGGCGAGGAAAAAAGGGCCGACGTGGAGATCAGCGAACATCAGACGGTGAAATTCATGGAGAATCGCACCTCTTGTGTACCTCTCCCGGTTCCGGGAGAGGTGGCGCGAAGCGCCGGTGAGGAGCTTGTGTCGCGAGAGTCCTGAGGGTCTTGGTGCGAGCGAGCGCCCACCCGCACTGGGCTGGTGCGGCTTGGCCGGCCAGAGGATCGCGCCGTGTCGGCGCACGCTGGAGTGAGTCTTGCATCGAGACCGCTCGCGTCATTCTTTTCAATCGAACCGGGGTGTCGTTTGTCCATTCACGTAGCTCTGAACCACGTTTCTCATTATCGCTACGATCGTCGCGTCAGCCTGGGAGCCCAGGTCGTCCGCCTGCGTCCGGCGCCGCATTGCCGTACCCGCATTCTGTCGTATTCGCTGCGCGTCCTGCCGGAAACCCACTTCGTCAACTGGCAGCAGGATCCGCAGTCCAATTACCTGGCGCGCCTGGTGTTTCCGGAGAAGACGCAGGAGTTTCGCATAGAAGTGGACCTGGTCGCCGAAATGGCGGTGATGAACCCCTTCGATTTCTTCCTGGAAGACTATGCCCAGGAATTCCCATTCAAATACGAAGCGGAAGAACTGCGCGAGCTGACGCCTTATCTCGCCGTCCATGAAGACACGCCGCTGTTCACCGACTACGTGAGCAAGACCGAAGCTGCGCCCATGCGCACCATCGATTTCCTGGTGGGCATCAACCAGAAGCTGTCGCAGGACATCAAGTACCTGATCCGCATGGAACCCGGCGTGCAGACACCGGAAGAGACGCTGCAGAAAGCGGCCGGCTCCTGTCGCGACTCGGCCTGGCTGCTGGTGCAGATGCTGCGCCAACGCGGGCTCGCGGCGAGATTCGTGTCGGGTTACCTGATCCAGCTCGTGGCCGATGTGAAGTCGCTGGATGGTCCGAGCGGACCCACCGAAGATTTCACCGACCTGCATGCGTGGTGCGAAGTCTATCTGCCGGGCGCCGGCTGGATCGGTCTCGACCCCACCTCCGGCCTGCTGGCGGGCGAGGGACACATCCCCCTGGCCTGTACACCTGAGCCATCGTCCGCAGCTCCAGTGAGCGGCGCGGTCGAAAAGAGCGAAGTGGTTTTCACGCACGAGATGAAGGTCTCGCGCCTGTGGGAAGCGCCACGCGTGACGCTGCCCTACACCGACGAACAATGGGCCGCGATTGCCGAACTCGGCGCCGTGGTCGATGCGGATCTCGCCGAACAGGATGTGCGCCTGACCATGGGTGGCGAACCCACGTTCGTCTCGGTCGACGATGCCGATGGCGCGGAGTGGAACGTCGATGCGCTGGGCCCGACCAAGCGCGCCGTCGCCGCAGCTTTGTTCAGCAAGCTCAAGGCGAAATACGCGCCGCAGGGCCTCGCGCATTTCGGCCAAGGCAAATGGTATCCGGGTGAACAGTTGCCGCGCTGGTCGCTCAACTGCTTCTGGCGTCGCGATGGCCAGCCCATCTGGACCGCTAACGAACTCTCCGCCAACGAGACCATCGACCTGGGCGCCGACGAAGCGGCCGCGCAGGATTTCCTTGCCGGCGTGGCGCAACAGCTCAGCCTCTCTTCGCGGTTCATTTTCCCGGCGTACGAAGATGTGTTCTATCACCTGTGGCGCGAGCGGCGCCTGCCGGTCAACGTCGATCCGTTCGACTCGAAGCTCGACGATCCCATCGAACGTGCCCGCCTGGCGCGCATTTTCAGCGAAGGCCTGGATAGCATCGTCGGCCATGTCTTGCCGGTGAAACGCGATCCGCTCGGCGGCTGGAGCACTGGCCCCTGGTTCATGCGCGCGGAACGCTGCTACCTGTTCCCCGGCGATTCGGCGATGGGCTATCGCTTGCCGCTCGACTCGCAACCGTGGGTGACCAAGAGCGACTATCCGTATGTCTATCCGCCCGACACGACGGTCACGCGACCGGCGCTCGCGCCGTATGCGGAGATCCGTCGTCAGTTGGGCGCTGGTGCATCGGCAGGCGGCGAGACCGCAGCGGCAAAGGAAGCATTGCGGTTGAAGCGTGGCGAGGCCGATGCGTCGGGGCACGGCCAATCTCCCGAAGCGCAGAAGGGTGGTGCACGAACAGGCGAAGCTGCTTCAAACGGTGTGTCGCCGCCGCTGCCCGGCCAATCGGCAAATCGAATCACGCGCAGCGCGATGTGTGCACAGGCGCGCGATGGCGTGCTTTATATCTTCATGCCGCCGACCGATACGCTCGAGGACTATCTCGAACTGGTCAGCGCCATCGAGGTGGTGGCTTCGGCGCAGTCCCGTCCCATCGTGCTGGAAGGTTACGAGCCGCCGAACGATCCGCGCCTGAACTCGTTCCGCGTCACGCCCGACCCGGGTGTGATCGAAGTGAACATTCATCCCTCGCCGAGCTGGGCCGACCTGGTCGATCGCACCACGCACCTGTACGAAGCCGCGCGCGAAACGCGGCTCAGCGCCGAAAAATTCATGCTCGACGGTCGCCACACCGGCACCGGCGGCGGCAATCATTTCGTGATGGGCGGCGCCAGCGTCAACGATTCGCCGTTCCTGCGGCGTCCCGACCTGCTGCGCAGCCTGATCTCGTACTGGCACAACCATCCGTCGCTGTCGTACCTGTTCTCGGGTCTGTTCATCGGACCGACCAGCCAGGCGCCGCGCGTCGACGAAGCACGCAACGATTCGCTGTACGAATTGGAACTGGCCTTCACGCAAGTACCGCAGCCGGGTGCGTATTCCCCGCCTTGGCAGATCGATCGCCTGCTGCGCAACCTGCTCATCGACGTGAGCGGCAACACGCATCGCGCCGAGTTCTGCATCGACAAACTTTATTCGCCCGACGGTCCGAACGGTCGGCTAGGGTTGCTCGAGCTGCGCGCCTTCGAAATGCCGCCGCATGCACGCATGAGCCTGACCCAGCAATTGCTGTTGCGAACCTTGATCGCGAGATTCTGGCGTACGCCGTACGCACCTCCGCGACTGGCGCGCTGGGGCACCGAGTTGCACGATCGCTTCATGCTGCCGCATTTCCTCGAACAGGATTTTCGCGATGTACTGCAGGAAGTCGACGAAGCCGGCTTCCCCATCGATCCCGACTGGTTCGCGCCGCATTTCAATTTCCGCTTCCCCAAGCACGGCGACTTCGTGGCCGCGGGCGTGGAAGTGGAGCTGCGCCATGCGCTCGAACCATGGCATGTGATGGGTGAAGAAGGCGCGCCGGGCGGCACAGTGCGTTACGTGGATTCTTCGGTGGAGCGTCTGCAGGTGAAGGCAACCGGCCTTGCGCCCGATCGCTACATCGTGACCTGCAACGGCGAGCCGGTGCCGCTGCGATCGACGGGCCGTGCAGGCGAGTTCGTCGCCGGTGTGCGCTATCGTGCGTGGAAACCCGCGTCGGCATTGCATCCGACGATAGGCATCGATGCGCCGCTGACGTTCGACCTGGTCGACACCTGGATGAATCGTTCGCTCGGCGGATGCCAGTACCATGTGGTTCACCCCGGCGGCAGGAGTCATGACGTGTTTCCGGTGAACGCACTCGAAGCCGAGAGCCGCCGTCTCGCACGGTTCTTCCGCATCGGTCATACGCCGGGCAAGGTCGAAGCCGCCGCGCCGGTCATCAGCAAGGAGTTCCCGTTCACCCTCGACCTGAGACACAAGCAAGGGTGACTTCATCCGTGCAGCCCAGCGTCACCGCACCCTATTCTCGCAGCGCAGGTCGTTACGACGAACTGCTCGCGACCAATGGGACCATTCGGCCGCACTGGAATCCGCTGATCGAGCGGCTGGAAAGTGCGGGTGCGGAGTCGGCACGCCGCGGTATCGAACTGGCGCGACGGCTGATCATCGAAAACGGCGTTACCTATAACGTCTACGCGGACCCACAAGGACGCGACCGGCCATGGCAGTTAGATACTCTGCCGCTGATCATTCCGGCCGCGGAGTGGGAGACGATCGCCGCAGGCGTGGCGCAGCGGGCGCGAGTGCTCGACGCATTGCTCGGCGATCTTTATGGGCCGCAGAGATTGATGTCGGAAGGCATCGTGCCGCCGGAGATCGTGTTCGGCCATCCGAATTTCCTGTGGCCGTGCCGCGGTGTCATGCCTAAGGATTCTCGCTGGCTGCATTTATACGCGGTCGATCTCGCGCGAGCGCCCGATGGTAAATGGTGGGTGCTGGGCGATCGCACGCAGACACCGTCGGGCCCAGGCTATGCGCTCGAGAATCGACGTATCGTCTCGCGTGTATTCCCGCAGTTGCTGGATGAAATGCGGGTGCGCTCGCTCACCGGCTTTTTCGTCGCGTTACGCGAGCACCTGCTCAGTTCGGTCGAGGATGACGAAGCGCCGCTGGCAGTGGTGCTGACGCCCGGACCGTTCAACGAAACCTATTTCGAACACGCTTATCTCGCAAGGCAGTTGGGCTTGGCGCTGGTCGAAGGCGCCGACCTGACCGTGCGCGGTACGACGCTATATCTGAAGACTTTCACAGGACTGCGTCGCGTGCACGCCATCCTGCGTCGTCTCGACGACGACTTCTGCGATCCCGCTGAACTGCGTGCGGATTCCGCGCTCGGCGTTCCGGGCTTGTTGCAGGTGGTGCGCGCAGGACGGGTAGTGCTGGCGAATGGCCTGGGCAGCGGCGTGCTGGAATCTGCTTGCTGGCTAGGCTTCATGCCGCCCGTCGCCGAATGGCTGCTGGGCGAATCGCTGCTGCTGCCTTCGGTGGCGACCTGGTGGTGCGGTGAGCGGCCCGCGCTCGAACACGTGATCACGAACATCGACCGGCTGGTGATCAAGCCGGCGTTTCCCAACCAGAATTTCGAGCCGGTGTTCGGCAGCGAGCTCGATCGTGCCGGCAAGGCCGAAGTGATCGAGCGCTTGCGCGGCCGGCCTTATGCCTATGTCGCGCAGGAGCGCATGTCGTTATCGCAATCGCCGGTGTGGCGTGGCGCCCAGCTCGCGCCTCGTGCGCTCGGCATTCGCGTTTATGCGATCGCCACACCGCAGGGCTACAAGGTATTGCCCGGTGGCCTCGCGCGCATTGCTTCCGACAAGGAGGCGGAAGTGTTGTCGAATCAACGCGGCGGCGGCAGCAAGGATGTCTGGGTGCTGTCCTCGGAAGATATCGAGACCGAAAGCGATTCGCGAATCACTCCGCGCCGGCGAGCTCGCAATGAAGACCTGCCTTCCCGGCTGGTCGAGAATCTATATTGGATGGGTCGTTATGCCGAACGTTGCGAGGCCAAGGCGCGCCTGATGCGTGCCACGCTGGTGCTCGACCTGCGATCGGATGCGTTGAAGCAAGGCATGGCGACGTGTGTGCATTTCGGCCTGGTCACGACCAACGTTTCCTTGTCGTCGAGTTTGTTCAATACCACCAGCAGCACCGGTCTCGGCGCCGATCTGCGCCGTCTCGAATGGTCCGCGACGCAGGCTCGCAGCCGACTGTCCGCCGAGCACTGGCGAGCGATCGGCGTGTTGCAGCGGCAGTATCACGACGCTGCGTCGAGCCGCAGCGATGCGAGCGAAACGCTCGATCGACTGGTGCTGGCTTTGACAGCGCTGTCGGGATTCTCACTCGACGACATGACGCAGGACGATGGCTGGCGGCTGCTGATGCTGGGTCGTCGCCTGGAACGCGTGCAGTTCCTGACGACATTGATCGCTCGTCGGCTCAGTGTAGTGACGGCGCCCAGCCGCGCCGAACTGGAATGGTGGCTCGACATCAGCGGCAGCATCGTCGCGTATCGCACTCGCTATCTGGAACAGCCGCGACTGACTTCGGTCCTGCACCTGCTGTTGCGTGAACCGCAGAATCCGCGGGCACTGGCATTCCAGACGCGGCAGATCGAATTGCTGGTAGGCCAACTGGGCGCGCACGGCATCCAGGAAGACGATTGCGAGCGCGCGATGGAAGAGGTCACCGATTCGGATCTCGGCGTGCTCGAAGGCGACGGCTATCCTTCCGTGGCCGCGCGACAGGCCTTCGCTGCAAAATTGACTGCGCTGGCGCAGACCACCAATGCGCTCTCCGACAGGCTCTCGATGCGGCACTTCTCGCACACCGAACGCGCCCTGCAAGTGATGACGGTTTGAACGCAACAGCCACCGTGCGCTACCACGTTCGCCATGAAACCAGTTACGCCTACAGCGGCGACGTGGTGCATTCACATCAGTTGCTGCACCTGACGCCGCGCGAGTCGGTGTATCAAAGCTGCGTGTCGCACGACGTGGCTATCGAGCCCGCGCCTGCTTATCGAGCTGCCGACAGCGACGCATTCGGCAATACCGTGACGCGGCTGGAGTTCGATCGTCCTCACCGGCGGTTGGACGTTGCCGCCGAGATGACGGTGGACATCACCCAACGGCCGACGTGCAGCGAAGACAGCGAACCGTGGGAGCGCGCACGATCGCGATTCAACTATGCCGCGCGTCCGCCCGCCGAAGGACTGCTCGAAGCCACTCGTTACCGCTTCGAGTCCCCGTATGTGCGTATCAAGCAGCGCTTCACCGATTATGGCGATAGCTGCTTCGAAGCCGGCAAGCCGCTGCTGAAATGCGCTGAAAGCCTGATGCTCAAGCTGTATGAAGAAATGACCTACGCGCCCGGCGAGACGTCCATCGGTACGCCGTTGCTCGAAGTGCTGAAAACCAAGCGCGGCGTCTGCCAGGATTTCGCGCACTTGATGATTGCCTGCATGCGCGCGCGAGGATTTCCGGCACGCTACGTGAGCGGCTATTTGCGTACCACGCCGCCTCCGGGCGTCGCTCGGTTGATAGGAGCAGATGCTTCGCACGCGTGGGTTGCTGTCTATTGTCCCACCGGCGGCTGGGTGGAGTTCGATCCCACCAATGGCGTGAAGGCGAACACCAATCACATCACGCTCGCCTGGGGCCGCGATTTCGGCGATGTATCGCCATTGCGTGGAGTGATCGTCGGCGGCGGCCATCACACGCTGTCGGTGCGAGTGACAGTGACGCCGCGTTCGGAAGATGAAGCAGATGACGATGGCGAGCAAACTTGAGGTTTCGCGATGACGGCGCTCGCGTTGCAATCCGGCCAGCTCGATGAAATCGCGCCCGGCGTGCGGCGGCTGGTGGCGAACAATGCCGGCTACATGACGGGGCCCGGCACCAATACCTACATCCTGGGCACGCGGCGGTTTGCGATCGTCGATCCCGGTCCGCTCGCCGAGCCTCACATCGATCGCATCCTGGGTGAGACGGGCGGTCGCATCGATGCCGTGCTGGTCACGCATACACATCTGGATCATTCGCCCGCGGCTGCCGAGATAGCAGCGAGAACCGGTGCGAAACTGTTCGGTCGCATTGCCGGGGGCGGTCGGCAGGACGCCAGCTTTCAACCTACCCGACAGCTCGAAGACAACGACATGGTCGATATCGATGGGATGTCCTTGCGAGCACTGCACACGCCCGGTCATGCATCGAATCATCTGTGCTACCTGCTTGGGGAAACGGGGTTGCTGTTCACCGGCGATCACCTGATGCAGGGATCGACGGTCGTGATCGCTCCGCCCGACGGTGACATGGGCGACTACCTGCGTTCCCTGCGCCGCTTGCAAACCGAGCCGGTGACACGGATCGCCCCAGGGCATGGGCTCACCATCCAGGACGCGCAGGACGAAATCACGCGCATCATTGCGCATCGCTTGAAGCGTGAAGCGAAAGTCATGGAGCGGCTCGCAGCTGCGGGGCCGGTGTCGCTCGATGAGCTCGTTACGCGCGTCTACGATGACGTCGATCCTGGATTGCACGTCGTCGCCAAGGGTTCGCTGCTGGCGCACTTACAGAAGCTGGCGGCTGATGGACGCGTCAGCGACGTAGCTGGAATCTGGCACGCGCAAACCTAGACGCGACTCTTCTCTTACCTTCCTCCCCCGGTCTCCTGGGGAGGACCGAGGTGGGGGCGTCTTACTCTTATCTTGAATTACAGCAGTCTATTTTCTTGATCAAAAACCCAGAAGCATCGGCGAAGCATTCTCCCGGAGTGAAGATGTCCC
>JBEVKB010000002.1:0-29353 GCA_040509875.1 Steroidobacteraceae bacterium
CTGCACGGTGCCGAGATCGAGATCCCCGCGCGCCACGTTGCGGAAGCTCTTGCCGTCGAATTCACGCAGATGATCGGTGAGCCACTCATCGACGCGGTCGCTGAGCAGCAGCACTTCGATGCCCTTCTTGCGCCGCACTTCCAGGTGCGGGCTGGCCTTGGCGGCATTGAAGGACTCCGCGATCACGTAGTAGATCGAGTTCTGGCCCGGCTTCATGCGGGCTACGTACTCTTCCAACGCAACGTCCTGTTCCTGCTTGTCGGCATGCGTGCTCGAGAACCGCAGCAGTTTCGCGTTGTGTTCGCGTTGGTGGTGGTCCTCTGCCGTGCCTTCTTTGATTACGTTTCCGCACTCCTTCCACAAGGTCGCATACTTTTCCGTCTCGTCCTTCGCCAGAATGGCCAGCATGTCGAGGATGCGGCGGGTGAGGCCGGTGCGGATCGTGTCGATGGCAGGATCCTGCTGCAGCATTTCGCGCGAAATGTTGAGCGGCAGGTCGGCCGAATCGACGATGCCTTTGACGAAGCGCAGGTACAGCGGCAGGAACTGTTCCGCGTCGTCCATGATGAAGACGCGACGCACGTACAGCTTGAGCCCGCGCGAGGCATCGCGATGCCACAGGTCATACGGCGCACGCGCCGGGATGTACAGCAGGCTGGTGTATTCCTTCTTGCCTTCCACCTTGCCATGCGACCAAGACAAAGGCTCGGTGAAGTCGTGCGTGACGTGGCGGTAGAACTCCTTGTACTCCTCGTCCTTCAGCTCGGTGCGAGGGCGCGTCCACAGGGCCTGCGCATGATTGACGGACTCGTACTCCGGAGTCTTGGTGACGGTCTCGGTGACATTCTTTTCGCCGCTTTCGTCCTCGTCATCCTTCTCGAGATCCTTCTGGCCGGCCTTGCGCATGCGCACCGGGAAGGCGATGTGATCCGAATACTTTCGCACCAGCGAGCGGATGCGATAGTCATCGCCGAACTCGTGCTCGCCTTCCTTGAGGTGCAGGACGATCTTCGTGCCGCTGGCGGGCAGCTCCACGTCGGAAACGGTGAAATCGCCGTCGCCGCGCGATTCCCAATGCACGCCGGCGCTCGCCGGATCGCCTGCACGCCGCGAGAACACTTCCACGCGCTCGGCAACGATGAACGACGAATAGAAACCGACGCCGAACTGGCCGATCAGTTGCGCGTCCTTCTTCTGGTCGCCGGTGAGCTTGGACAGGAAGTCGGCGGTGCCGGACTTGGCGATGGTGCCGAGATGATCGATGGCTTCGGCGCGGTTCATACCGATGCCAGTGTCAGTGATCGTAATGGTGTGCGCGGTGGTATCCGCGTCGATGGTGATGGCCAGTTCGCCACCTTCCTGCAACTCGGGCTTGGCCAGCGCCTCGAACCGCAGCTTGTCGCACGCGTCCGATGCATTCGAAATGAGCTCGCGCAGAAAGATTTCTTTGTGGCTGTAGAGCGAATGGATCATCAGCCGCAGCAGCTGTTTGACCTCGGCCTGAAAGCCCAGTGTCTGCGTAGTCGTTTCGGTCATCGGGAATACTCCATTGAAAGGGCTTGAACGCCTGCGCCGGCTAATGGGGCCGGGCGGAGGTCATTTCAAGCGGGTCGCGGAGTGTACGACAGGACTACTAACCGCAGGAGGCGGTAGTCCTTTCAGGGGATACAACGAGCGCGCCGCCAGGCGGCGGATGGTTTCAACGCCGCATCGAGGAGGCGTTCGCTTGCAGGCGCCGGCGACGTGCAACTTCGATCAGCGCCACCGATGAAGTGACGGCGAGGATGACCAGCGTGGTCTGCGGAGACACCACCAGTGCAACGCCGGTCGCGACGAACAGGGCGATCGCGAACAGGAATCCGAAAATGCGCGGCGCGAGATGCTTGAGAGCGCCCATGGCATCGTCGAGGTTGTCCATCCACAGCAGCATGAATTCCATAAACACCTTCGGGTCCGGTTTGGCGACTACGCAATTGACTCTACGCGCGCAGTCCGTGAGTGGATGTGAGAAGACTCACATTGATCGCGCCGGCGGGGTTTGCCTCATGCAGGAACAGGCGCTCTGCGCCAGGCCGCGTCCGACACGTCATAATCAAAGGACGTCGCGTTCCCGCTTCACCCTACTCGAGCATCCGGAACCCCGACGGCGGTGAAATTCCGTGCAGCGGTGAGATAGACGCGGACAGGTTGAGTTGACTGGTTCACAAACTCGCAACGTCAACATCCCGACTAGTGACGAGGGTCACACCACCCTGCTTGCACCGGGATATTTCGGTAAGTAGGCTCCATACATAATCTATTCTTATCTGGCATTCGAAGCAGAACGCGGTCGTCATGCAGAAAATCGTCGTACTCAATCCCAAGGGAGGCTCCGGCAAGAGCACCATCGCCACCAACCTGGCGAGCTATTTCGCCGTCGCCGGCATGAAGCCCACGCTGATGGACCTGGATCCGCAGGGTTCCAGCATGCGCTGGCTGCGAAAACGCACCGACGATCAGTTGAAGATCCACGGAATCGCCGGGTTCGAACGCAACCTGCGCGTCACCCGTAGTTTTGCCACGCGCGTGCCCTTCGAGAGCCAGCGACTGGTTGTAGACACGCCGGCTGCATTGGACAGACAGACGCTTCCCGAAGTAACTCGCAACGCCACCGCCATCCTGGTGCCGGTGCTGCCTTCGGATATCGACATTCACGCCGCCACCCGCTGCATTTCCGATCTACTGCTGATAGCCAAGATCTGCCGCGAGGAGCAGCGTATCGCCGTCATTGCCAACCGCGTCAAAGTGAATACGTTGATCTATAAATCGCTGCTGCGCTTTCTAGACTCTTTGCAGATTCCGGTGATCGCCACCTTGCGCGATTCGCAAAGCTACATCCGCAGCGCCGAGACCGGCACCGGCCTGTTCGAGATGAAGGCGAACACGGCGCGCGAGGAACTGGAGCAGTGGCTGCCGCTGGTGGGCTGGCTGGCGCAGCGATCGCCGCTGGAACTTGTCCAGGGTTCGCCCGCCGTCTCTTCGATACTCGCGCCTAAGACTGCAGTTGCGGCTCCGGCGCCGGCATTGAATGTCACGGTTACGGCCCCTGCCGCAGTCGTACCTGCAGTGCCCGAAGTGTCGCAGCCTCGTACCGCGGTGACTGCGTCGTGAGTTACAACTGCTTACCCGCGACCGGTCACTTGCCGCTCTTGTCCTTTTCCCAGCTCTTGTTGATCTTGTCGGTCCAGGTCTTGTAATTGCTCCAGCTGTACAGCGAGCGCGTGATGGCGGCATGCCGCGGATTCGCCGGCTGCGAACGATCGAGCCAGTTGCGTTGAACCTCGCGCAGCGGACTGTTGATCCGCGGAATCGGGGTCCCCGACTCGCCCGCCCAGGCGCGGTGCTTGCCAGTTGCCATCGAATCGTCGCTCTTGTGACCAGTCATGCTCGTGCTCCCGTGTTGGATGCACGTTAGTGATTGCACAGAATGTCAGTGAGGAACTGCATCACATGCATTTTGTAACGTCGCGGGAGTGCGACAGCGATCCCACAACCAGTGCCCGACGCGATAGTGGCGCGTCACAGAATCACGTGATTTTACAGTGTATTTAACAGGCAATTATGGGCTTGCGGCAGTGCGCTTGCGCAGCGGTTTCAAACTCGCAGCGAGCACGCCACGACGTATCGTAAGTGCAACGCTGAGTTGCTGCTCAGGCCGTACGCACGGCGAGTAATGCGGCGAACGCTGGCTTGATCTCTTCTAGAATTTCGTGGATCGCCGCCGGCACCAGGCTCGTATAGACATCGAGCAAAACGATGGCGTTGACGATCGCATCCTGCCGGCTCGCGGCGCGCATGCGTTGCGCCATCCCGCGATTCACGGCGTGCACGCCGCGATAGACCAGTTCCAGTTCGTCCAGTGCGAAGTCGGGCTCGCCGCCGTTGCGTGCGATGAAGTGCTGGGCCATGAGATACATCGAAGCAACGCGATATGCAGTCTCCGATTCGTTCGAGAATGGCAGATGAAATCGCGCCATCGGACGAAACACCGCAGTCCGCGGGCAACCGCTGGAGGCCATGATGAGCCCCATCAACGAAGCAAGCGCCTGTTGCGCCGATAGCGTGGCAGCCACCGATCGCTCTTCGGTCTCCACCGTGACACGCACTTTGTCGTAAGACACCAGGTCCGCAAAGCCTTCGATCACACCCGCGAGTTGCACGGCCGCCGGACAGTGCGACACCTTGGTGGCTTCGAAAGGACAGCCGGCGCACTGGTTGAACGACATCAAGGTCCAGGCAGGCGGAGTGCCGGTCGGCTTGGAAACCAGCAGCGCCGAATCGCGGTCCAGCTCCAGGTCGAACACGCGCTCGGTCGAATCCGGCAGCGCGAACCGATACTTCAGTGCGAGGTTGCTCATGCCACCAGCCGGTAACAGGGCCGGTATTCTCCGGCGATCTTCATGCGTTTCTGTGCGACGAAGCCTGAGAGCAACTCGTCGAGCAGCGTCATGATCTGCCGGTCGCCGTGCAGTTCGAAAGGACCATGAGCTTCGATGGCCCGCACACCCTGCTCTTTCACATTGCCAGCAACGATGCCCGAGAACGCGCGGCGCAGGTTCGCCGCCAATACGTGCGGCTCCAGGTCGCGTCGTAATTCGAGTTTCGACATGGCCGCATGCGTCGGCTCGAACGGACGCTGGAAATCGGCCTGGATGCGCAGCAGCCAGTTGAAATTGTAGGCATCGCTGCGGCTACGACGATGGTCGCGAACCATGTCGATGCCCTTCGCCGCTTCGCGCGCCGCCTGTGCCGGATCGCCGATCACGATCTTGTAGCGCTTCTGCGCGGCGGGGCCGAGCGTGGCGCCGATGAATCGGTCGATCTGGGTGAAGTACTCCGCCGAGATCGACGGGCCCGTGAAAATCACCGGCAGCGGCTGGTCGGCATTGGCGGGATCGAGCAGGATGCCCAGCAGGTAGAGAATCTCCTCGGCAGTGCCGGCGCCGCCGGGAAACACCACGATCGCATGAGCCGTGCGCACGAACGCTTCGAGACGCTTCTCGATGTCCGGCATGATGACCAGCTGGTTGACGATGGGATTCGGCGGCTCCGCGGCGATGATGCCCGGCTCGGTCATGCCGATATAGCGGCCATCGATGATGCGTTGCTTGGCGTGGCCGATGGTCGCGCCCTTCATCGGGCCTTTCATCGCGCCGGGACCGCAACCGGTGCAGACACTCAGTGCCCGCAATCCCAGCTCGTAGCCGACGCGCTTGGTGTATTCGTACTCGGCCTTGCCGATGGAATGTCCGCCCCAGCACACGACCAGGTCGGGCCGGCCCTTGTAGTCGAGGATCCGTGCGTTACGCAGGATGTGATAGACGGCGTTGGTGATCGCCGCCGGATCGTTCATGTCGAACCGGTGGCTACCGATGATGGCGTCGTTGATGTAGACGATATCGCGCAGTACCGCGAACAAGTGCTCCTTGATGCCGCGGATCATGTGGCCATCGACGAAAGCACTGGAGGGCGCGTTGCGCACTTCGAGCTTGATGCCCCAGGCCTGGCGCCCGAGCCGGATTTCGAAATCCTTGTAGCGATCGAAAATCGCGCGTACGTCGTCCGACTCGAGCCCCGACGACAGCACCGCCAGCGCACAGCGCCGGAACAACTCGTAGACGCTCCCCTGCCCGGCGGTGAGCAGTTGCTCCACCTCCCGCTGCGACAGGTTCTCGAGGCTGCCCAGCGGCGATACCCTCGCATCCACCAGGGCTTCGGAATCGACCTGCGAGAGCGAGACCGTTGCGCCGGGTTCGCCCGCCGCGGGGCTCACGGCTGGATCTCGATCGGCGTATCCGGTGGCGTCATCAGCCAGATTTCAACCATGTCGGAATTGGTCACCGCGATACAGCCTTCGGTCCAGTCGACCTGGGTGTAGTAGTCGCGGGACTTCTTGGGCACATTGGGCTGGCCGTGAATCATGATGGCCCCGCCCGGTCGCACACCCTGGCTGCGCGCGCGCGCCACATCCGAATCATTCGGATAAGACACCTGGATGGACAGGAAGAATTCGCTGTTGGGATTACGGCGCATCAGCCGGTACTTGCCCTCGGGCGTGCGGTAATCGCCTTCGAACTGCTTGTGACCTTCGGGCCGTAGCCCGAGCGCGACCTTGTACGAACGCAGGACGATGCCATTGCGCATGAGGTACAGGCGCCGTTCGGACTTGCGCACGACCACATTGTCGGCCAACGGCAATCCCGCCTCGATGCCCGACGACGCGATGGCGCTCGATGACAGCGGCGCCTCGGCCATTGCAGAAGCCGCGGTGAGGAATGCAAGGAGAGTCAGGAGCGGTCGAACCATGTCCGTGAGTGAACGTAAGCGCCCAAAAGCGGGACGAGTATAGCGTTTATGGTCATCCACAGTGCCGGTCGCGAAAAAGGAAGTGCGTACCGGTCCTGTTAGCGCATCGTAACCGGCGTGACGCAGTTCACGCGCTGTCGCGTGGTGGAGTCAAGAGTTTCTCGCCAAGAGCGCAAAGCACGCCAAGTAAAAATAGAAATGACAGGACCGGAAATGCGATCCGGCCATTTTTATCCTTTCCTACCTTGGCGTGCTGTGCGCCCTTGGCGAGAGACCCCGATCAGCGCGACTCCAGCGAAACCTCGGCGCACCCCGTGAGCCCCGGCGCCGTTTCGGCCGCCAGGTGATAGTGAACGCCCGCCTCGACCTCCACTTCGATCGTATGACGCGTGGTGCGATTGCCTTCGCTGATCCGGCAATCCACCAGCAGCGTGTGCTTGCCTGGCAGCACATCGACCGAGGTCTGCGCGACATTCAATGTCTGCTCGTCGACCTTGCGCAGTACCAGAGCCAGCGGCGAGCCGGTGCTGATGCTTGGGTCGCCGCTGATGCGAGCGAGTTCGTCCGTCTCGCGCTTCGGACCGTCGTAGCCCTGCACCGACAGGCAACCTGTCAACAGTGTCGAGGTCAACACGACCAAGGCATGAACCGCCTTCATGTGGCCGCCGGCTCGGCCGGTGCGTTGGCTACGACAGTGGGAATCACCAGCTTGGCGCCCGGCCTGAGCGAGCCCAGGTCGATATCCGGGTTGTACTGGCTCAACAACCAAATGGGAATGTTGTAACGCTGCTGGGCCAGCACCCAGACCGACTCGCCCGGCTTGATCACGTGAATGACATCGCCGCTGATCTTGAACTGGGTGAAGAACGTGTCCTGCAACTGCTTGTGATAGTCCAGGCGCTTCGCCTCGAACTGGTCCGGGGACACGCGCGAGAAATCGAGCTTGATCTTGCGACCGATGACCACCGGCGTGGCGCTGGACATGCGATTGAGCTTGCGCAGCTGGTTGGCGCGGACATCCAGCCATTCTGCGTAATGCCCGATCGTCTCCGCCGCCTGTACGCGAACGGTCTGATCCTTGGCGATGGTGTAATCGCTCGGATCGGCGGATGCCGCCGCCTGCATGCCAGGGACCAGAGTGGGCCCGAGTTCTTCGGCCTCGCGCTCCGTGACCGGTTCAGCTGCTTCCGCCACCGAAACCGGCTCGGGCAACGGCGCGGGCGTCGCCGTCTCCACCGGCACTTTCGCTTCCGCAGGCGGCGCGACGCGCGCTTCAGTACTCAACGCCAGCACCTGACCTTCATAGACGAAGTTGCGATTGCGGATGCTGTTGAGCTCCATCAGCGCCTCTTCGCTCATGCCGTGCTTCTTTGCCACCTTGGTGAGCGTGTCGCCGCGCTTGACCACATAGCGACTCTCCGCCGTGCCGGTCACGCCGGTAGTCAGCTCAGGCGGCTTCGGCGGCGTTGTCGCCGGCTTTTCAACCTGCGCAACAACAACCGGCGGTGTCCCCTTGCCCGTGGGCAGATCGATCACCTGGCCGACATTCAGGCGATACGGACGACGCAGCGAATTGAGTTCGGCGATGCGCGTGGCGGGAATGCCGTAGCGACTCGCAATGGTCGAGAGCGTCTCACCCTTGGCGACACGATGCTGAGTGTCCGCGACCTGCACATCGAAGCCGGCGCCCGCGCCCGTCGTGATCTTCTGCAACGCTGCCATGGTGTCGATGCCGGAGGGAATGCGGAATTCGTAGCCCTTAGGCACGTGGCGCGAGCCATTCCACACTGTCGGCAGCAGCGCAGGATTGAGACGCTTGAGCACATCGCGCTCGACGTTCAATGCGGCGGCGATGCGGCCAGCCGGCACGAAATTCGGCAGGGTGACGATGCCGCTGTCATCCACCGGGTTGCGCTTGATCGGACCGAAGAATTTTTCCGGATTCGAATCGATCTCCAGCGCGGCGAGAAAGGCCACGTAGAAATTGCGGGAAGCGAAACCGAAGCTGCGACTGTTGTACTTGCGCACGATGACAGCGATGTCGCTGGTGCCGAGCTGGTCCTGCGCACGGCGCATGCCGGCAGTGCCATGGTTGTACGCCGTCAGCGCCAGCGGCCAGCTCTTCAGCACGATGTAGTTCTGTTCGAGAAATCGCGCCGCTGCTTCGGTGGCGCGATAAGGATCGAGCCGCTCGTCGACCACCCCATCGATACGCAGGAAGCGACGGCCGGTGGCGCGCATGAATTGCCACATGCCCGCCGCACCCACTTTCGAGTACGCATAGGTATTGAACGAAGACTCGACGTGCGGTAACGAGGCAAGCTCGCGCGGCAGCCCGGTTTTCGCGAACGTGTCGGCGATGTGGTCGCGATACGAACCCGAACGGATGATGCCGTCGCGAAAGCGATCCGATTGTCCTAGCTGGAAACGCACTTCCTCGGATGCCTGCTCGAAGCGCGAGCGGTGCGTGCCCTTCGGCCACAGCGCCTCGACGCGTCGCTCTTCATCAGACAGGTCGCTCGCACCGCTGGCGATGCGATCCAACATGCGGCTGTATTTCTTTTTCGTGTCCTCGGTGAACTTCGAGCGCGTCCGCGGCGACATGTCATCCGGAAACTTCACCACCTCGTAGACCACGCCCAGCTCGTAAGGATCGTGAATCAGGCCGCCGCTGGTCGAGACTTCGGTATAGATCCGCCGCCAGAAGCCGATATCGGCTTCGAGTTCGGCGGGTCGCACGAACGCCTCGGCGGACCACGCAACCTGCGACGTACACGCCACTGCCAGCAATAACGCCCACATCGATTCCCTGGCGAGGCGGTGAAACAGGCGTGCGGTCCCGATCATGAAAATTCCTACTGTGATGATGGCGGCAACGCCAATGCGTTGCCGGCCATGGCAAGGCGACAAGACTAAGTAAAGCTACACAAGTCGCAACTGTTTTGTAGCGAACTCGTGCACTGGCTTCACAATGCACCGCGCGAGCGTCTAGCAATGAGGCACGTTTTCCCGCATTCGCAGCGGCCACCACGAATTGACGCAATCCCCCTCGCACCCTAGCTTGCCTCGCGCCCCCAAAGTCTGGCGGGCCGGTTCGCGAGGAGTGTTCTACCGTGACGAGGATTCCGGCCCCGATGATAGCGGCCTTGCTGCTTGCCTCCACCGCACCTCCACCTCGCGAGATGCAGCTGACGTTTGCTGATATGGGTGCAGGTGAGCGATGCCGCCGACTTCCAGCAACGGGCCTCGTCGCAACACTGCGCAGGAACCGCAGAAGCCACGCCGCTACGCGGGCGATATCGTCGAAGGCCACCGGAGAATGCGGGCGAGTCAGCAAAATGGCCGTCACGCCATTCTCGCTATCGAGCCGTTCCAAGTATTTCCTTGCGCTGCTCTTGCAGGAACGGCCGGTCGATCTGCTCTGCGTGCAGTTCGATATCGTTGCGGGTGACGCCGATTTTCGCGAAGTGTTCCTTCCATCCATTCACGACACGCGCGACCTTGCGTGCCTCTTTCACAGCAGCATCCTTGTCGAGGGAGAACATGCGCGACATGGAGAGGGCATTGGCGATCGTCGAATCTGCCTCGTCCGTACCAACGCGCATCTGCTGGAAGCCCAGCGCCTGGCCTGAAGGCAGAACGTCATACGCCGGAGAGAGTTGATACTGCTGGGCGTCCGTCATGAGCAACGCATGATTTTTCTCGTGATCGTCGGTGTTGTCGATCAGGATATTGAAAAGCATGCGGCGAAACAGTTCACGCATGTGTTCCACGTATGTATCGCCATCAGTAACGCCCCGGCGGCGCAAGAGCTGTGCGAGTTCCGGATAGCCGAACCGATCGCCCGCAGCGCGTAATGCCACGTGCGCAGACACGCTGTGAACGCGCCGGCCACGATTGCGATCGAAGCGCTTAATGGCGACAGCATGTCCATGAATCAGGCGTACGGGGAGAGTGGGCGCTACACGGATCTTCGCCTTGTGCGCGAGAGTCATCGAGGCATGCTCGATCAGCGGCGTGTCGGTGGGCTCGCCATCGGCAAACTTGATCACCCATTGTTCGCCGTCGATGTCGAGCAATGCCTTGGGACGCGCGCCACCGAGAGTGACGCCGGGAGAAATCAACCGCTGCTGAATCTGCGGCACCGGTTCGTTGGCTAGGATCTTCCGTATCAATTCCTGGATCTGGTCGGCGTCGGCCAACGTGGGAAGAGGCCCCAGTCTGCGCGGCAAGTATTCCACTGCCGACGTGGACACGCCGAGCGCGCCAAACCGATCGTCACCGGCGAAATAGAGAAACTCCAGTAGCGATAGGCGTGCGGGACGATCGATGAAGCGAATCACCCGTTCTCCCCAACGATCGGGACGCGCATCGTCCACTGAACCCACGGCCGAACTCTTGTCGGCAGGGAGAAACTCCTGGCTGGTCAGCGGCAGGTCTTCACTCAGTGGAAACCCATTGCGCAGCCAGGTCTCGGCGTAACGCAGCGAGACGCCTTGGACCGAGCGGACCAGATTGAGATCGCCTACCAGCAACGGCTGATCCGGCTGCGTCAGCAGCCATAGATACAAGCGGTCCGCGGGTTGGTATTTCGGCGCTGCCATGGGCTAATCGGGGCGGGGCTTCGGACTCGCCTTCTTCCTACTCACCGCTTTGCGCCCCAGACGGGCATCGACGGACGCCGCCGATCGGACCGTCCGCCGGGCCATTGCTTTACGCACATCATCCTCGAGCGCGCCCAGATCCGCCGCAGGCGACGCGAGATCGGCCAGGCCGTTCACCGTTCCAATCATCCACAACGCCGTCGCGTAAATACCGGCGCCTACGCCCGGATCGCCGCGTTCCATGCGAATCAGGGTAGGAACAGACACGCCGAGGCGCTTGGCCCATACGCGTTGCGATTCCCGTCGCCTCACTCTCGCTATGGCAAGGTTCTCACCCAGGCCGCGCAGCGCCTGCTCGGCGGCAGGCGGAATGGACATTGAAGAGGTGGACGTCCTTGGCATAACATAGAGTTTATCAATCAGGTGGTTTTGGTCAAGTTTATGTTAGTTTAGCGACATGCAGCGGGGCGACTTGAGCCCAACTGGGCTCCTCCACGCCACCTCCGCAAAAGGGAGAGGCCAATAAAAAAGCCCCCGTGAGGGGGCTTTTACAATTTTATTTCAGCGAGACGGTTTTCCCCCGCCTTCTTCTGTTCAACCCACAGTCCCCAAGGTCACCCACACTTCGAATCGGCACAATTCAGGCAAGTCATGCAGCCATCCATCAACACGACCGCGGCCGTGCTGCACTTGGCGCACAACTGCGCGCCGTCGGGAAAATGGCTTTTCGCAAACGCGTCCTGCTGTTTATTCCTGGACTCAAACTCCGCCTTCTTCTCGTCGATGAGCTTCTTGCGATGTTCGTCGAGCTCCGGCATTTTCAGCAGGCCGATGAACTGCAGGTGCTTTTCGATCACATAGCCCAGCTCGGCAATGATCGAAGGCATGAACTTGCCACCCGGCTGCCAATAGCCGCCGCGCGGATCGAACACTGCCTTGAGCTCGTCGACCAGGAACGTGACGTCGCCGCCCTTGCGGAACACCGCCGAGATGATTCGCGTCAACGCCACGATCCACTGGAAGTGATCCAGGTTCTTGGAGTTGATGAACACTTCGAAGGGCCGCCGCTGTTCGTTGGGCGTGCCTTCGTTGAGCACGATGTCGTTGATCGTGACGTACATCGCGTGGTCCGACACCGGCGTCTTGATCTTGTAGGTGCTGCCGATGAGCATCTCGGGACGCTCGATCTTCTCGTGCATCCAGATGACCTTGGCCTCCTTACGCCGTTCAGCCGCTTCCGCAGCCGCCACCGCCGCAACTTCCGCTGCGGCTTTTTCCTCGGGCTTCTCCACCCGGTACTTGACGATCTTGCTGTCTATCTTGGTTGACATGGCCCGTTGGCTCCCGACGTTCAAAGCTTGCCGTAATAACCTTCTTTCAGTGCGTCGAACAGGTTCGCCGCGGTGTGCATTTCACCGTCGTACTCGATCTGTTCGTCGCCCTTCACCTTCAGTTCGCTGCCGTCTTCGAGAGTGAACACGTAGGTGGTCGCCTTGAGGTCCTCTTCCTTCACCAGGACACCCTGGAACGCTTCCGGATTGAAACGGAAGGTGGTGCATCCCTTGAGGCCCTGCTCGTAGGCGTACTGATAGATATCCTTGAACTCCTCGTAATTGAAATCCGTCGGCACGTTCGCCGTCTTGGAAATCGAGGAGTCGATCCACAACTGCGACGCCGCCTGGATGTCCACGTGCTCGCGCGGCGAGATGTCGTCGGAGGTGGTGAAATACTCGGGCAGCTTCTCCGCCGGATTGGTCGAATTCGGCATGGCGCGCGAATTGATCAACTCGCGATACGCCAGCAGCTCGAACGAAAACACGTCGATCTTTTCCTTCGACTTCTTGCCTTCGCGGATCACGTTCCTGAAATAGTGGTGCGCGAACGACGGTTCAATGCCGTTGGATGCGTTATTCGCCAGCGACAGCGAAATGGTGCCGGTGGGGGCGATCGAACTGTGATGCGTGAACCGCGCGCCGATTTCGGCGAGTTCCTCGACCAGCTCGGGCGCCGCTTCCGCCACTCGCTGCATGTAGCGACTGTAACGTGCGTGCAGCAGGCGGCCCGGCACCATCTGCCCGATCGTCCAGCCGTCTTTTGCCATCTCCGGCCGCTTGCGCAGCATCTCGGCGGTCACCGGGAATTCCTCGAGCATGATGGGCGCCGGACCTTTTTCGCGCGCCAGTTCGAGTCCTGCTTCCCAGCCGGCGATCGCCATTTCGCGCGACACGTTCTGAGTGAACGCCACCGACTTCTTCGAACCGTACTTCATGCGCAGCATGGTGATGGCCGAGCCCAGGCCCAGGAATCCCATGCCGTGACGGCGCTTGCGCGTGATCTCTTCGCGCTGCTGGCCGAGCGGCAGGCCGTTGATCTCCACGACGTTGTCGAGCAGGCGCGTGAACACCTTGACGACCTTGCGGAACTCTTCCCAATCGAAACGCGCATCCTCGGTGAACGGATCGACCACGAAACGCGTGAGATTGACCGAACCGAGCAGGCACGAGCCGTACGGCGGCAGCGGTTGCTCGCCGCATGGGTTGGTCGCGCGAATGTTCTCGCACCACCAGTTGTTGTTCATTTCATTGACGCGATCGATCAGCACGAAGCCGGGCTCGGCGAAATCGTAGGTCGAGGACATGATGACGTCCCACACGCGACGCGCCGGAACGGTCTTGTAGATGCGGCAGCAGACCAGGCCCACGTCGTTGCTGACGTAGCCTTCGGTGACCGGCCATTCGCGCCACACATATTTCGCGGGATCCGTCAGATCCATGGTCGCGTCGATTTCGCGCGTGGACACGGGGAATGCCAGCTTCCACTCGCTGTCGCTCTTGACCGCCGCCATGAATTCATCGGTCACCAGCAGCGACAGGTTGAACTGGCGCAGGCGCCCGGCTTCGCGCTTGGAGCGGATGAAGTCCATCACGTCGGGATGGCCGACATCGAATGTGCCCATCTGCGCGCCGCGACGACCGCCGGCGGAGGAGACGGTGAAACACATCTTGTCGTAGATATCCATGAAGGAGAGCGGGCCCGACGTGTAAGCGCCGGCGCCGGAAACATATGCGCCACGTGGGCGCATGGTCGAGAATTCGTAGCCGATGCCGCAGCCTGCTTTCAGCGTGAGTCCGGCTTCGTGCACCTTGGCGAGAATGTCGTCCATCGAGTCGGTGATGGTTCCCGACACGGTGCAGTTGATGGTGGAGGTGGCGGGCTTGTGTTCGAGTGCGCCGGCATTCGAAATGATGCGGCCGGCAGGGATGGTGCCCTTGCGCAGCGCCCAGACGAACTGTTCGTACCAGTGGTCGCGAACTTCCTCGCGCTCGACATCGGCCAGGGCGCGAGCGACGCGCTGATAAGTTTCATCCATGGATCGATCGATGGCCGTGCCGTCCTTCGCGCACAACCGGTACTTCTTGTCCCAGATATCCAGTGAAGCTTCCTGAAAGGGGATGCTGTTGACGTCCATGGGCTCAAGCTTGACTGCTATTTTCATGCCGGTTTGAAACTCCCGCGTGGGGTGGGCACCCCGCTACATCATTCGTCCCGACCTGGTGGCAACCGATCCGGACAGTCCGTTCTGACATGCGCATTGGCGATCTTGTGATTTTTGGGGACGACGCAGCGAATGCTTGGGCCGCCCAATGCTCTGTTGACCGCAAAACACAACATATTGTGTCAGGGACGCGAATCTATGCCCGTCCGAGGAACTCGTCAAGAAACAAATGACGTGGATACAACCTAGGAAAAACCATTTCAGAACAGACGATTACGGCGTTCACGGGGGAAATTTCGCCGAAAAATTCTTGCGCGGAGCCCAGCACGGCCATCACTAGATGTTGTGGTTCGCTTTTCCACACTAACCACACAGGCAGCGCACCGGTTGTCCACAGGTTGTTAGAGGGGGCGACTGGGCCCGAAGCGACGGGCAGGAAGCCCGGAATCGGGCAGGTGTACATACATTGGCGCTTCCTCATCCCGCCGAACGCGGGGCCCTTTGCCCTCGGAACTTTGACGGACTCACCCGACTCTCTTTCATCTACTGAAAAGCTCGCGCCCACCGCGGCTACAATCGCGTGTCGCTGGCCTGGGTGTCGCCACCTCGGTCGCATCCCCATACCCAAGGAATCTTTCATGAGACAGCAGGCTCTGCGGCTCATCGCCGCCATCGCGTTGGGATTCAGCGCGGTCGCTGGTGCGCAACTACCGGAGAAGGTAGGCAATGCGCCCGTTACGTCGCTCGCCCCCATCATCAAGCGGGCCTCGCCTGCCGTGGTCAACATCGCGACCAAGGGAACCATCAAGGAGCAGGGCCGCAACCCGCTGCTCGACGATCCGTTCTTCCGCCGCTTCTTCGAAGCTCCCCAGGACAGTCCGCGCGAGCGTGAATTCCAGAGCGCGGGTTCCGGCGTCATCGTCGATGCGAAGAACGGTTACATCATCACCAACGCGCACGTGATCGAGAACGCCAGCGAGATCACCGTCACGCTGTTCGACGACCGGCCCGTGAAGGCCGAGATCGTCGGCAAGGACACCGGCTCGGACGTCGCGGTGCTGAAGATCACCGCGAAGAACATCGTCGACATGCCGCTGGCCGACTCCGCCAAGGCCGAGGTGGGCGATTTCGTCATCGCCATCGGCAATCCGTTCGGACTGCAGCACACCGTGACGTCGGGAATCATCAGCGCACTGGGTCGCTCGGGCATCAATCCAGACGGCTACGAAGATTTCATCCAGACCGATGCGTCCATCAACCCGGGCAACTCCGGCGGTGCGCTGGTCAATCTCGAAGGCCAGCTGGTCGGCGTCAACACGGCGATCTTCTCCCGCAGCGGCGGCAACATCGGCATCGGCTTCGCCATTCCTTCCAACATGGTGAAGGCGGTGATGACGCAGCTCATCCAGTACGGCGAAGTGAAGCGCGGCGTGCTCGGTGTACAGCTCGCGAATGCATTCACGCCTGAGATTGCCGAAGGCCTGGGGCTGGAAAATGCGAAGGGCGCGTTGGTCCAGCAGGTTGTCGATGGCTCGCCCGCAGACCGCGCCGGCATCAAGGCTGGCGACGTGATCACCACCGTCAACAGTCGCGCTGTGTCGAATGCTTCCGAGCTGCGTAACACGATCGGCCTGCTGCGCATCGGTGACAAAGTGGAGATCGGCCTGATTCGCGAAGGCAAGCCGCGCAGAGTGACGGCTGTCATAGGCGATCGCGACGGTGCTGGCGGCACGGGTCCGGCAGTGGTTCATCCGGTCTTCGAAGGGGCTTCGCTCGGCAATGCAGATGGCAATAGCGGCGTCCTGATCCAGAGCGTGGCCGAAGGCAGCCCGGCGGCGCAGAACAATCTGCGAGCGAATGACATCATTCTCGGGGTCAACCGGGTGCGCATTACGAACATGGAGCAGTTGCGCGCGGCGTTGAAAGGCGCGAATGCGTTCGCGATTACGATTCGCCGGGGGAATCAGACGTTGGTGTTCCCGGTGGGGTGATTGCAGGCATCGCGGGACAATTGTCGGTCACCGCGAATGCACCGTTGCCTCACACCGGCGCGTCCTCGCGCCGGTGTGAGCCCTCTTCGCGCACGTCGCACTAACTACGACGCCGAGCAAAACCGCTCACGCCGCGACTGCTTGGAAACACGCCGCACTTCATCGTAGAACCGCGGCAACTCCCCATTCACCGACTCCAGCAAGCGCTGAAACGCCGGCAGACAGCCGTGGTAAGTCGACGCAGTCACCAAGTGCGCATTGCCAAGCGCACGATCGAACCAGTAGTCGTATCCGGAATAGCCATTCCAGCGCGCGCGCAATTGCGAGTACTCGAACTTCAGCCGCCCGAATTCTTCCGCCTTGCGGGCACGCATCGTCGGCCAGTCGAGCTTGGTCGCGTAGAGCAACCGTAACCGTTCACGAGTCGCGAGCAGCAAGTCGATGAACTGCTGCCCGCGTTCGCTCTGCGCGCGCCAGTTCTCCAATTGCCTGCTGTTGCCGCGACTGGCGAGCCAGCGCTCCAGGCCCGTGTCTTCCACCACAGTCGCGAACGCTTCGTTGAATTCAGAGTCGCCCGGCACGTAGACCAGTTGATGAGCGAGTTCATGAAACACAGTGCCCGCGAGCTGCGCATCGCTCCAGCCGAGCATGGTGTTGAGCAACGGATCGGCGAAGTGCCCTAGCGTCGAGTAGGCAGCGACGCCGCCGACTGAAGCATCGAAGCCGCGCAATCGCAGGGAACGGGCGTAGCGCTCCGCGCTCGCTTGCCGGAAATATCCCCGATACACAACGCAACCGGCGATCGGGAAACACCAGCGCCGCGGCTCCACCGAGAACTCATCGGCGGCAAACACATTCCACACGACGAAGGGACGACCGAGATCGGCGTAAGTGCGATAGCTGCGATTGTCCGGCAAACCGAGGTCATGCGATGCGAACTCGCGCGCGGCGGTTACGTATTCCAGGCGGGTGCGCAGCGCCGGTTTCGTCCTGGGATTGGCGATGACCGCCGCCACCGGCTGCCGCTTCGCCAGCAATTGCATCTGCCCGCTCGCGGCCTGCAGCAGGTAGCAACCGGAAAGCGACAGGCAGGCAATGGCGATGACGAGAACTTTCAGCAAGTGTCCGATCCCTTATCTCCAGTGGAGCAGCTTACCAGTTGGCCGGCACCGCTCTTTCGTTACACTGCATCCCATGAAGACCTATCTTGTCGGCGGCGCGGTCCGCGATGAACTCCTCGGCTTGCCGGTACGCGAACGAGATTGGGTGGTGGTGGGAGCCACTCCCGACGAACTGACCGCGAAGGGGTACAAGGCAGTCGGTAAAGATTTCCCGGTATTCCTACATCCTGAAACGCGCGAGGAATATGCGCTGGCTCGCACCGAGCGCAAGACAGGGCCCGGTTACCGTGGCTTCGTGACCAGCTTCTCGGCCGATGTAACGCTCGAGCAGGACTTGGAAAGGCGAGACCTGACGGTCAACGCCATCGCACGCGATCCCGACAACTGCACACTGATCGACCCGTTCAACGGCGTGGGGGATTTGCACGCACGCGTCCTGCGCCATGTGTCGGACGCATTCGTTGAAGATCCGGTGCGTGTACTGCGCGTCGCCAGGTTCGCTTCGCGCTTCGCCCCGCTCGGCTTCACCGTTGCGCCGGAAACCATCGCGCTGATGAAGCAGATCGCGCTGGACGGCGAACTGCAGGCACTCGTGCCCGAGCGGGTCTGGCAGGAAACACAGCGATCGCTCGATCAACCCGCGCCCCAGGTTTATTTCGAAGTTCTGCGCGAAGCGAATGCACTGCCCATCATTTTCCCGGAGGTCGCAGCGCTGTTCGGCGTGCCGCAGCCGGAGAAGTGGCATCCGGAGATCGATGCCGGCATCCACACGATGATGGTGCTGGAGCAGGCCGCGCGCCTGAGCGATGACCCGATCGTGCGTTTCGCCGCACTCACGCATGACTTGGGCAAAGGAACGACGCCGCCAACACAATGGCCGAGACACGTCGCGCATGAACAGCGCAGCGTGCAGCTGATCGAAACGATGTGCCAGCGTCTGCGAATACCGAACAACTATCGCGAGATCGCCGTGCTGGTGGGCCGCTATCACCTGCTGTCGCACACGCTGCTCGAATTGCGGGCCGCGACCTTGCTGGAACTGCTGGAGAACCTCGACGCCTTCCGCCGTCCGGTGCGGCTCGAACAGTTCATTCTTGCTTGCGAGGCTGACGCACGTGGAAGAAAGGGACTGGAAGGTCGGGATTATCCGCAGTCGAAGATGCTGCGTGAGGCGCGTGATGTTGCTGCTGCAGTGTCGCCGTCGGAAGCCGATCGTGCCGGGCTCGCGGGGCCGGCGATAGCGGCGCATCTTCGCAAGGCACGCATCGCTGCGTTGGAGCAGCTACGTAAAATATCGACCGAGGGAAGCATCTAGAGGCTTCCCAGCAAATCGCGCATTCCAAATCCGCGCATCGGAAAATCATAGTCGGCGGCCAAACCGATCACCTTGAATCGCTCGCCCATTTCTCCGGGCAAAGTCAGCACCATGGCTTGTCTGGCTATCTGCACGCGCTCGGCGATGGGCTGGTCGGGAAGATTGGCGAGATGGTGCTCGATGCCGCATCCGATCAGGAAATGCGCCTGTGTAGCGAATCCCGCGACACGCAAGCCGGCTGCGCTCGCGGCCTCTGCCACCGCAGTGAAGTCCACCCACGCACCGATGTCCTGCACGCCGATCGCGAACAATGGATCGTCGTGAAAGCGATGACGGTAGTGACACAACAACGTGCCCTCATGTCGCTCGGCGCGGTAGTACTGGCGACGCGGCAATCCGTAGTCGATAAAGAAAGCCGCGCCTTGTTCGAGAGCAGCTCCAACGCCCTGCATCCACGGTTCAAGTCGCAGATTGATTTCAGATCGATAGCCATCGGGCAGCGGCTCGCCGATTTCAGCTTCGAGCGCGCGGACTGCAGCTTCGAGATGCCCATCGGCACGGACTTCCGACCAATCCAGCGCACCGAACTGCCAAGTCACGCCGATCGCATTCACCTGCGCCCCACGAATGCTGAATCGCTGCACCGGCAAGGCATCGAGCACTTCGTTCGCGAGAATCACGCCGCGCAACTTCTGCGGTAACCGATCGAGCCACTGCACTCGGGGCAGCAGATCCGGTGCGCGTGACAGCAATGTCTCCCGCTGGCGCTCCCGTAAATCGGCGCTCACTTCGAGGATGAAGTACGACTCCGGCAATTGCTCCTGCGCCGCCAGCGCCAGCAGCAGATCCGCCGCCATGATGCCAGAGCCCGCACCGAGTTCCAGGATGCTTCCCGACCCGAGCTGTTGAAGGATCTCCGCGCATTGGCCGGCCAGGCAGCGACTGAACAGCGGCGAAATTTCCGGCGCGGTGACGAAATCGCCGTCGCGCCCCAGCTTGGTGGCGCCCGCGCTGTAATAGCCGAGTCCCGGCTCGTACAGCGCCATTTCCATGAAGCGCTCGAAGCTGATCCAGCCGCCGTGCGCTTCGATCTCTTCGCGGATGCGATGTTCCAGCCGCGTGCTGTGCGCTTGCTCATCCGCCGACAGGGGCGGCAGGCCGTTGTCGTTACTCATGAGTTGCAACGCGCGGCGATTCAGCGAACATAAGGGTCATGACCGACTCGACTTCCTTCACCCCACCTGCCGACGCATTGTCGGGGCGCGTCGCCCTCGTGACCGGCGGCGCGAAACGCATCGGCGCGGCAATCGTCAAAGGCCTGCATGCCCAGGGCGCCAACGTCGCGATTCATTGCCGACAGTCCCACGACGAAGCCATCGGCCTGCGCAATGCACTCAATGGCGAGCGGGCCGGTTCTGCGATCGTGCTGACCGCCGACCTGCTCGACACGGCGAAGTTTCCGGGACTCATCGAGCAAACGCTCGCCGCCTTCGGCCGGCTGGATCTGCTGGTCAACAATGCCTCCACTTTCTATCCGACGCCGGTGGGCGCCATCACGTCCGCTGCCTGGGAAGACCTGGTCGGCACCAACCTGAAAGGCCCGCTGTTTCTTGCACAGGCGGCTGCCCACTCGCTGCGCGCCGCGAACGGCTCGATCGTCAACATGATCGACATTCATGCGCAACGACCGCTACCGCAACATGCCGTGTACAGCACCGCCAAGGCGGGCTTGGTGATGTTGACCAAAGCGCTGGCTCGCGAACTGTCGCCGGAAGTGCGCGTGAACGGCATCGCACCCGGTCCCATTCTCTGGCCCGAAGGCGGCATCGACGCATCGCTGCAGGAAGAAATCATTTCGCGAACGCTGCTGAAACGCAGCGGCTCGCCGGAAGATATCGTTCGCGCGGTGTTGTTCTTCGCCAAGGATGCGCCCTATGTGACTGGCCAGATTCTAGCGGTCGACGGCGGGCGCAGCGTCGGCTGGTAGTTGTTTCATTTCATGACCTTCGCTATCGAACGCCTCCCACAGCTCCCGCATCGTCCGGCCTGAGACCGGATGCACAACGTCTGGCCCGATGTCCGCCATCGGCTTGAGCATGTAGGGCCGACGCGTGAGGTCCGGCCGGGGCACCACCAGTCCCGGTTCGTTGCTGACGAGATCGCCGAAGAGAAGAATGTCCAAGTCCATGGTGCGCGGCGCCCACTTGGGTGAGTCGGCCACGCGACCGCAGGTTGCTTCGACTGCCTGCAATTGCTCACGAACCTGCGCCGGGCGCAGCGAGGTTTCGAATCCCACCGCCAGGTTGACGAAATCGTCGCCCTCGAAGCCGACCGCCTTGTTCCTGTAAGCGGGCGACACTTTCAGATCGGGATAAAGCTGCGCCAGCTCGCGCAAAGCAAGTTGCAGGTGACGAACCGCATCGACATTGCTGCCAGCCGCTACATATACGGCGGTCATTCCGGCAACGGCAGGCCCGGCTGAACCGTCGCGTAATCTTCCGGGCGGCGTTCGATTTCGATTCCGACGTCGCGCGCGCCGCGAATCGCTCCTTGCTTATTCACTCGCACGCGCACCCACGGCACCTGGAATTCCGTGAGGATGAGCTGCGCGACTCTCTCTGTCAGCGTTTCGACCAGGTGGAACTGCGAATCGCCGACGAAGGTCAGCAGGCGCTTGGCCAGTTTCTTGTAGTCGACGGTGCTATCGATGTGATCGGTAGCGGCAGCGCGGCGAATGTCCGCGCCCAGTTCGACGTCGATCACGACGTTCTGCTTGACGCGACGCTCCCATTCCCAGATCCCGACGATGCATTCGACGTTGAGCGCGCTGAGGAAAATCTTGTCCATCGTTATTGAGGAGCATCCGGGTGAAAGCAGGCAGGAAAAACCGCGACCATCATGCCGCGTCCTGCGACGGCGCACGCAGCGTATCGAGAGACCAGCGAGCGGTAGCGCGGATGCGCAGGTCATCGTGCTCACCATTCACCAGGCGCCGATAGCCCGCGTACGCGATCATCGCCGCATTATCGGTGCAAAACGCCGGACGCGGATAGCTCACCACAACGTTGCGGCGCGCGCCGAGTGCCGACAGGTCGCGTCGTAATTGCAAATTCGCGCCCACGCCACCAGCAACGACCAGCGTCTTGAATCCTGTCTGCTCCAGCGCCCGCTCGCATTTGGCAACCAGCGTGGCAACGACGGCCGCCTGAAAATCCGCCGCGACGTCGGCGCGCGTAGTGTCGTCGAGTTCAAGATTGCGCGTCGCCACCACCACCGCCGTCTTCAGTCCGCTGAAGCTGAAATCCAGCCCCGGCCGATCGAGCATGGGTCGCGGGAATTTGAAGCGACCGGCGCGGCCCTGCTCGGCAAGTTTCGCGAGCGCGGGACCGCCTGGATAAGGCAGGCCCAGCAACTTCGCCGTCTTGTCGAATGCCTCGCCCGCCGCGTCATCCAGCGACGCGCCGATGATGCGGTAGTCGCCCACCTCGCGAACCTCCGCCAGCAGCGTGTGGCCACCGGAAACCAACAGCGCGAGAAACGGAAACTGCGGCGGCTGCGGCTCGAGCATGGGCGCCAGCAAATGACCTTCGAGATGATGAACGCCGAGCGCCGGACGATTCCACGCGAAAGCGAGGCTGCGCGCGACGGCCGCGCCCACGAGCAATGCCCCCACGAGGCCGGGGCCGGCGGTATAGGCAACACCGTCGATTTCACCGGCGGCGACGCCCGATTCATCCAGCACCGCCTCCACCAGGGGCAACAATTTGCGCACATGGTCCCGTGACGCCAGCTCCGGGACGACTCCGCCGTACTGCGCATGCAGCGCCACCTGGCTGTAGAGCTGGTGACCGAGCAAGCCGGCCTCCCCATCGTAGATGGCGGCTGCCGATTCGTCGCAAGAGGTCTCGATTCCGAGGATTTTCATTCACTTCCTGAGGATCCACTCGCCGCGCATCGCGCGGATGGATCGGTTACCAAGCTACCAATATGCTGCCGGGAAGGCCGCGGCGGGCGTTTTCGGCCCCCGTTGGACCACCGCCGTCACGAACTGCCGCGCTATCTTTTGATTTTCCGCGCCCGCCTCATTACACTTCCGCGCTCTTCGCCCCTGCCATCTCCCAATCCGGCAGGTTCGCGAGCCAGAAAAGCCCCCAAGGTCGAGAGAACGGCCCAGATTTTACCGAGGTAGCGATGCCGAGCGTCCGTGTCCGAGAGAACGAGTATTTCGATGCCGCCTTGCGGCGCTTCAAGCGCGCCTGCGAAAAGGCCGGAGTACTCACGGAGCTGCGCCGCCGCGAATTCTACGAGAAGCCGACCCAGGAACGGAAACGCAAGAAGGCTGCTGCCGTGAAGCGCCACATGAAGCGCGCCTCGCGCGACTTCGGCGCCACCACCAGCCGCGGTCCTCGTCCGGCTGCTGCGTCTCGCCCGTATTGATCAACAGTTGAATTAGCGGGCTTCGGCGCCACATCGCCGCAAGCCCGCTGACCTGCTTCTCGCCGACTGGCGTCCGCCGTCGACGATCGATGGGATCCTTCCGGCCCATCCGGTTTTCCTGACATCCCGCCTGTTCCAACTGGATAGCACTGCCATGTCGCTCAAAGAACGTATCACCGAAGACATGAAGACAGCGATGCGCGCCAAGGACAGCACTCGCCTGGGCACCATCCGCATGATCACGTCCGCCATCAAACAGCGCGAAGTGGACGAACGCATTCAGCTCGACGACACCCAGGTGCTCGCGGTCATCGAGAAGATGATCAAGATGCGCAAGGAGTCGATCTCGCAGTTCCAGAGCGGCGGCCGCGAGGATCTCGCCGCCAAGGAACAGCAGGAAATCGATTTGCTGCAGGCCTACATGCCTGCACAGCTCGGGGAAGCCGAAGTCGACCAGCTCATCGCCGATGCCATTGCGCAGGCCGGCGCGACCTCGATCAAGGAAATGGGCAAGGCCATGGCCATCCTCAAGCAGACCGCACAGGGACGCGCGGACATGGCTCTCGTCAGCGCCAAGCTGAAAGCAAAACTCAGCGGCTGAAGCGCAGCGATCGGCCTGCGGGTAGGGTGAATCGAATTCACGGAGTCGTGAATTACATCGCTCGCTTGTGAACCGTCTGGCAAGGGGCAACCGTTGAGTTGTCTAACGCCTCACCGCTCCTTTCAGCCAATGAGGATCTTGCGCATTCGATGCTACAGTCCCGGCACCGGGTCTTCGAGCTCCTGCCAGTCGCCGTTCGCAACACCTGCCATTTCTACGAGTCACCGCCTGCCGTGTCCGGTCGCATTCCCCAGCACTTCATCGATGAGCTGATCGCGCGCGCCGACATCGTCGAGTTGATCGGCAGCCGCGTGCCGCTGAAAAAGCAGGGCAAGGAGTACAAGGCCTGCTGTCCGTTCCACGGCGAGAAGACACCTTCCTTCACCGTCGTTCCCGACAAGCAGTTCTATCATTGCTTCGGTTGCGGCGCGCACGGCACGGCGCTCGGATTCCTGATGGAGCACGATCACTTGAGCTTCATCGAAGCAGTCGAGGACCTTGCATCGCGCGTCGGCCTGGATGTGCCGCGTGAGGAAAACGCGGGTGCGAAGCCCATCAGCTCGCCCACCGATGGCCTGTTCGCCATTCTCGACAAAGCGGCTGCGCTGTACCGCAAGGAACTGGGCAGTTCGGAGCGCGGTAGCGACTACTTCAATTCGCGCGGACTGAACATAGAAACGGTGCAGAGGTTCAACCTGGGCTATGCCCCCGATGCGTGGGACTTTACTGTCAGCCGCCTGGGCACCAGCGATGCCGAGCGGATGAAGCTGTTGCAGACCGGTCTGTCGATCGAACGCGAGCGCAAGGCGCCGGGAGCGGGTCCGACCGGCTACTACGACCGCTTCCGCGATCGCGTGATGTTTCCGATCCGCGACGCACGCGGCCGCACCATCGGTTTCGGCGGTCGCATCCTCGACAAGGGCGAGCCGAAATATCTGAACTCACCGGAAACGGAGCTGTTTCACAAAGGACGGGAGTTGTACGGGTTGTACGAAGCGCGACAGGCGTCGCGAACCCTCAACCGGCTTTTGATCGTTGAAGGCTACATGGATGTAGTGCGTTTACATCAAGCCGGTGTGACATATGCGGTAGCCACCTTGGGAACTGCCACGACTCCCGAGCATTTGTCCCGTGTATTCCGCATCTGTAACGAGCTGACGTTCTGTTTCGATGGCGACCGCGCCGGCCGCGCAGCAGCGTGGCGCGCGCTGGAGAACTCGCTCAGCCAGGTGCGCGACGGCAGACAGATCCGTTTCATGTTCCTTCCCGATGGCCAGGATCCGGATTCCCTGGTCGGCGCGGAAGGGCGCGAGGCGTTCGAGAATCGTATCGGCAAGGCCCTTTCCCTGTCCGAATACCTGCTCAAGCATCTGGAGGAGCAGGTCGATACGAATACCGTGGATGGACGCGCGCGACTCGCAGAACTGGCGCGGCCGTTGCTGGAACGCATTCCGGAAGGTGTTTACCGTGAACTGCTCGCTGAGGAACTAGCGAAACTTGTGCGTATCGACAGTGCACGACTGACTGCCGCTTTGTCGGCGCGGGACCCGCGCCGCCCCCCGCTAGTGCCCGTGGAAGCGCCGCGCGTAATGCGACCGCTCGCGCCCGTAACCCCCGGCGGCAGGGGCAGTGTGGTGAGACAGGCGGTGCGGGTGCTCGTGCACCACCCCGGTGTCGCCGTCAAAGTCCCCGGCTCGGAGGGACTCGAAAACGTCGATCGCCCGGGAATCCCCCTGCTGATCGAGCTGCTGAACGATCTGCAGGAAAATCCCTGCGTAAATACGGCCGCGCTGCTTGAACGTTGGCGTGGTCGCCCCGATTTTGAACATCTGGCCAAGCTCGCCGGAACCGAGTATCCGGTCGACGCCGAGGGCGCCACCCGCGAGTTATTGGGGGCGCTGGAGAGCCTGTTCCCTGCCAATTCCGAGCGGCGCCTCGCGGAATTATTGAAAAAGCAGGGTGAGTCCGGCTTGAGTGACGCCGAACGCATTGAACTGCAAGGACTTTTGACCATAGACCGATCCGGTTCCGACGGCACGAGGCCGCGAACCTAGCGAGCGAATCGCAATCAAAGTAGACTGCGCGGTCTTTTTAAGCCCGCCGCATTCGCAAGTACCCGAGGGCCCGTATCTTGAGCAAGACTTTGGCAGTAAAAAAGGAACCGGCACAGCTTGCCGATGAACGTCAATCGCAGTTGAAGCTGCTCATCGCCCGTGGCAAAGAGCAAGGGTTCCTGACCTATGTAGAAGTCAACGATCACCTGCCAAGCGAAATCGTCGATCCTGAACAGATCGAAGACATCGTCAACATGATTAACGACATGGGCATTCCGGTCTACGAGAAGGCCCCGGAATCCGAGGCGCTGCTGCTCGCGGAGCCCGTCGTTGCCGACGAAGAAGCTGCGGAAGAAGCTGCGGCCGCCCTCGCCACCGTCGATGCGGAATTCGGTCGCACGACCGATCCGGTGCGCATGTACATGCGCGAGATGGGCACCGTCGAACTGCTGACTCGCGAAGGCGAAATCCGCATCGCCAAGCGCATCGAGGAAGGCCTCGACGCAGTGCGCACGGCGCTGTCGAGCTATCCCATGACCTACGATTTCATGCTGAACCAGTATGAGAACGTGAAGCAGGGACAGGGCCGGCTGGTCGACATCATCGTCGGCTTCATCGACCCGAACGCACCCGACGAAATCGCCGCGCCGATCAATCCCAAGCTGGCTGCCGCCGCTGCGCCGAAAGCAGATGCGGACGACAGCGACGAGGAAGTGGTCGAAGGCGCCACCGACGAGGAAGAGACGCTCGAGACCGGCCCCGATCCCGAAGAGGCGGCCCGCCGCTTCCTGTCGATCCAGAAGCTGCACCACGCGAACCTCAAGACGCTGGAAGACAAGACCAACGCCAAGGATCCTAAGAACCTCAAGGCGCGCAAGAAGCTCGCCGGCGAGTTCATGGAGCTGAAGCTGTCGCCGAAGATGTTCGACGCGTTGATCGCCCAGCTGCGCGAACACGTGGCGGAAGTGCGCAACCTGGAGAAGCAGGTGATGATGCTGTGCGTGCGCGACGCAGGCATGCCGCGCAAGGATTTCGTCAGCACCTTCCCCAAGAACGAAACCAACGTCACCTGGATCGACAAGCACATCCGTGCGAAGCGCAAGCACTCCGCCGCGCTCGCCCGCCTGCGCGATGAAGTCGAGAAGACCCAGCTGAAGATGCAGGCGCTGGAAGAGCGCGTGCACCTGACGATCGGCGAAGTGAAGGACATCAACCGCGAAGTGGCGGTCGGCGAAGCGAAGGCGCGTCGCGCGAAGAAGGAAATGGTCGAAGCCAACCTGCGCCTGGTCATCTCCATCGCCAAGAAGTACACCAATCGCGGCCTGCAGTTCCTCGACCTGATCCAGGAAGGCAACATCGGCCTGATGAAGGCGGTCGACAAGTTCGAATACCGCCGCGGCTACAAGTTCTCGACATATGCAACCTGGTGGATCCGCCAGGCCATCACGCGCTCGATCGCCGACCAGGCGCGCACCATCCGTATCCCGGTGCACATGATCGAGACCATCAACAAGCTCAACCGCATTTCGCGGCAGATGCTGCAGGAGATGGGTCGCGAGCCGACGCCGGAAGAACTGGCCGTGCGCATGGAAATGCCGGAGGACAAGGTCCGTCGCGTGCTCAAGATCGCCAAGGAGCCGATCTCGATGGAGACACCCATCGGCGACGACGAAGACTCGCATCTCGGCGATTTCATCGAGGACACCTCGGTGGACTCCCCCATCGACTCGGCCACGATGGAATCCCTGCGCGAGACCACTCACTCTGTCCTCGCCGGCCTGACGCCGCGCGAAGCCAAGGTACTGCGCATGCGCTTCGGTATCGACATGAATACCGATCACACGCTGGAAGAAGTGGGCAAGCAGTTCGACGTCACCCGCGAACGCATCCGCCAGATCGAAGCGAAGGCGTTGCGCAAGCTGCGTCATCCGAGTCGCAGCGAGCAGCTGCGCAGCTTTCTGATGGATGACTGAGCGCTAATGGCAGCGTTCTAGGAAGAGAGGCCGGCTGAACGCCGGCCTTTTTTTGCTTCGCGTGGACGGGGAACCACTTTCCTCCCCGCCGCGTTTTCCCTGCAAGCAAACAATCAACGACGGGATGCCACCATGGGTCTGGCTTTCTATTTCGTCATGTTCATCGTCGCCTGCGGCTTCGGCTGGTGGACCAAGGGCAGCGAGCGCTCCCGTTAGAGGCGCAGCTGCCGTAGCAGCTTCATGAGATCGCCGCGTCGCGTAGCGACGACGAAGCGTTCCAAGCCCAGCCATTCGGCCAGCTTCTGTAACTGCTCGGCCAAGGCCGCGACAACAGCAGCAGGCTCGACCCCCGCTTCCACACTTCCACCTCGCACCAGTAATCGGCTTGCCGCGCGATCCGATTTCAAATCCACGCGCGCCACGATTCGTTCGTCCATGAGCAGCGGGAGCACGTAGTACCCATGCACGCGCTTGTGCAGAGGCGTGTAGATCTCCAGGCGAAAGTGAAAGTCGAACAGCCGCTCGGTGCGCTGGCGTTCCCAGATCAGCGAATCGAATGGCGACAGCAACGCCACTGCCGCCACCTTGCGAGGACAGCGAGCATCGCGATGCATGTAGCCCTGCTGCTTCCAGCCTTCGACTGCAACGGGCACCAACACACCCGCCTCGACTAGCTCCTGCACGCGCGTCCCCGCGTCCGCTACGGGCAAGCGAAAATAATCGCGCAGATCCTTCACAGTGCCGACACCCGCGGCGCGCGCTGCGATGGTCATCAATTCCCGCTGTTGGTCCTCTTTGCTGAGCGGCGGTGGGGAAAAGATCGCGTCGGGGATGACGCGCTCGGTGAGATCGTAGAGTCGTTCGAAATTACGGCGGCCGGCGGTCGTCACCTGGCCGCTCCAGAACAGCCACTCCAGGATCTCCTTGCTCTCGCTCCAGCCCCACCAGCCGCCCTTCGATCGTTCGGCGGCGATGAGATCGCCGGCTCCCAACGGCCCGCGCGCGCGAATCTCCTCGCGGACCGCATCGACGGCTTGCTTGTGCTCGGTTGCGTAACGACGCAGGCTCTTCCATGTCCCCTCGCCGCGACGCGCCTGGTCCATGCGCCAGCGAAACAGCGGAAACGACTCGATCGGCAGGAGCGACGCTTCGTGTCCCCAGTATTCGAACAGGCATCGCGACTTGGGTTCGTACGCGGCGCGTTCGAGCAAAGCCATCGGATAAGAACCGTAGCGCGAATACACCGGCAGGAAATGCGAGCGCACCAGCACGTTCACGGAGTCGATCTGGATGACGCCCAGCCGCCGCACGATATCTCCCATGCGCCGTACGGTGGCAGGAGAGGCTTTGCCTGAGCCAATCTGTTGCGCGTCCAGGGCGATCCTGAGCGCTTCCGAGAGTGAGACTGCCGATACA
>JBEVKB010000003.1:0-4767 GCA_040509875.1 Steroidobacteraceae bacterium
ATCCGCGCGCGGTGCTCCTGCCTGACGAGTTCAAGACCTCGCGCAGCCTTGGGAAATCGATTCGCAACAAGGGGTTCGACTCGCGCATCGACACGGCGTTTCGCGAGGTCATCCGTTTATGCGGCAGCACAGAGTTGCGACCCGGCGGCACCTGGTTGTCAGCGGAGATGCGCGCGGCCTACAGCCGCCTCAACAAGCTCGGGTATGCACATTCCGTCGAGACCTGGCAGGGTGATCGCCTGGTTGGGGGGCTATACGGCGTCGCGATCGGAGGCGTGTTTTTCGGCGAGTCCATGTTCAGCACCGAACGCGATGCCTCCAAAGTCGCGCTCAAACATTTGTGCGAGCATCTCATTCGACTGGGTTTTCACATGATCGACTGTCAGATGGCGACGCCCCACCTGCTGAGCCTCGGAGCACGCCTGGTACCGCGTCCCCAGTTTATCGACTGGTTGCAGCTACACACCGCCCCGACCGTGCACCAGCGTTGGCCTGCAGCAACGTCAACGGCTGCGCGCAGCGCGGAGTGAACTGATGTGGCTCGTCGCGGCGTTGCCCGCTGCCGTTACATTGCATTGCCGTACGCCTTTATGCACAATTCGCCGCCCTGCGGTACCTAACCGGGTAATTCATAGATCGCGCATGTCGAAAGAGGAGGCAATTCAGATGGAAGGGCGTGTCGTGGACACGCTTCCGAATACGACGTTCCGCGTCCAGCTGGCCAATGGCCATACTGTGACTGCGCACATCTCGGGAAAGATGCGCAAGAACTACATCCGTATTCTCACCGGCGACCAGGTCACAGTGGAGCTCACTCCCTATGATCTTACCAAGGGTCGCATCATTTACCGTGGACGCTGAGTCGACCACGCCTGCGAACAAGACGCGCGCTTGATAAGAAAAAGGCCGGCTATGCCGGCCTTTTTCTTTGCCAACCCCTTGCGGGCCGGCTCGACATCAGCTGCCTTCCAGCAGCGGCTGCTCGCTGTCGGCACGCACTTCGACATTGAGCTTGTCGCCGCCCGGGCTCACGGTGACGAACGCATGCCCACCGCCGCTGAGACGGCCGAACAGTAATTCCTCGGCCAGCGGTCGCTTGATCGCTTCCTGAATGACGCGCGCCATCGGCCGCGCTCCCATCTTAGGATCGTAACCCTTGCCGGCCAGCCACTCGCGGGCCGCATCGTCGACATGCAGCTGCACGCCCTTCTGCTCCAGCTGCGCTTCGACTTCCACCAGCAACTTGTCCACCACGCGCTGGATGGTGCGCGGATCCAGGCCGTTGAACTGGATGATGGCGTCCAGTCGATTGCGGAACTCAGGGGAGAACAGGCGTCGCAGCGCTTCCATGCCGTCGGTCGCGTGATCCTGCTGCGTGAAGCCGATAGACGGACGATTCATCTCGAACGCGCCGGCATTGGTCGTCATGACGATGATCACGTGGCGGAAGTCGGCCTTGCGACCGTTGTTGTCCGTCAGCGTGCCGTGATCCATGACCTGCAGCAGCAGGTTGAATACGTCGGGGTGCGCCTTCTCGACTTCGTCCAGCAGCAGTACCGAATGCGGATGCTTGGTGATGGCTTCCGTCAGCAGGCCGCCCTGGTCGAAGCCCACATAGCCCGGCGGCGCGCCGATCAGGCGCGATACCGTGTGGCGTTCCATGTACTCCGACATGTCGAAGCGGATCAGCTCGACACCCAGCGCGATGGCGAGTTGGCGGGTGACTTCGGTTTTGCCCACGCCGGTCGGACCTGCGAACAGGAACGAACCCACCGGCTTGCGTTGGTCGCCAAGACCGGAACGCGCCATCTTGATCGACGCCGCCAGCGACTCGATCGCCGGATCCTGGCCGTAGATCACCAGCTTGAGATTGCGCTCGAGATTCTTGAGCACGTCGCGATCGGTAGTGGAGACATTCTTCGGCGGGATGCGCGCGATGCGAGCGACGACGTCTTCGATCATCGGCGTGGTCACCGTGGTCTCGCGCTGCTCGATCGGACGCAGGCGCAGGCGTGCGCCCGCCTCGTCGATCACGTCGATGGCCTTATCCGGCAACTGGCGATCATTGATATGTCGGGCCGACAACTCGGCCGCTGCCGACAGCGCATCGTCCGCGTACTTGATGCCGTGATGTTCCTCGAAGCGCGAGCGCAGGCCACGCAGGATCTCGATGGTCTCGAGCACCGACGGCTCGACGACGTCGATCTTCTGGAAGCGACGCGCCAGTGCGTGGTCCTTTTCGAAAATCCCGCGATACTCGGCATAGGTGGTGGAACCGATGCAGCGCAACTCGCCATTGCTCAGCGAGGGCTTGATCAGGTTCGAAGCATCCATGACGCCACCGGAAGCCGCGCCCGCACCGATGACGGTATGAATCTCATCGATGAACAGGATGGAGCCGGGATTCTTCTTGAGCTCCGTGAGCACGCTTTTCAGGCGCTTCTCGAAGTCACCGCGATATTTCGTACCTGCGATCAATGCACCCATGTCGAGCGCGTACACCGTGCTGTCGGTGAGAACGTCAGGGACTTTGCCCTCCACGATCAGGCGCGCCAAGCCCTCCACGATCGCGGTCTTGCCGACGCCCGCTTCACCGACGAACAGCGGGTTGTTCTTGCGACGACGGCACAGGATCTCGACGGTGCGCTCGATCTCCGTCTGGCGGCCGATCAGCGGATCGATCCGACCTTCCATCGCCATCTTGTTGAGGTTGGATGCGTACTTCTCGAGTGCGGTGCCGCTGTCGCTGTCGCGCTCGGCCTCGGCGCCCGGCGGTGCTTCGTCCTTCTCGGGACGGTCGTCCGCAATCTTCGACAGGCCGTGCGAAATGTAATTGACGACATCGAGTCTCGCGACATCCTGCATCGACAGCAGGTAGGCGGCGTGCGAATGTTTTTCGCTGAAGATGGCGACCAGCACATTGGCGGCCGTCACTTCTTTCTTACCGCTCGACTGCACGTGAAACACGGCGCGCTGGAGCACTCGCTGGAATCCCAGCGTGGGCTGCACTTCGCGATCGTCGTCGTCTTTCAATCGTGGCGTGGTTTGATCGATGAAGTCCTTGAGGTCCTTGCGCAGTCGTACGACGTCGGCGCCGCAGGCCCGGAGAATCTCCCGGACCTTGGGCGTATCCACGATCGCCAGCAACAGGTGCTCGACGGTCATGAATTCATGACGGGCCTCGCGGGCCGACTGAAAGGCTTCGTTCAGACAGATTTCGAGTTCGCTGCTTAACACTTGAGTCCCAGTTCCTTATCCGGCCAGAGATCTGGAGATGCAGGGGTCGCCCATGGCAATCGCGACCTCCAATTGATCAGACCCTCGCTGGCGGCGTTGGTTGCAACCATGAATCGAGCTTCAACACTACTCCGTAACGTACACGCAGTCAGATGACTGTTCCTCACTATGTGCACCGCCACGCACCTGCCGACAGGTACTGGACGCACCCGGCAAAAAACCCTCAAGTCTCTTCCATGGTGCACATGAGCGGATGCTGGTGCTGCCGGGCATAAGTCGTCACCTGGGCGACTTTGGTTTCAGCGATCTCGAAAGTGAACACGCCGCAGACACCTTTGCCCCGCGTGTGGACTTCCAGCATAACGCGCGTCGCCGACGTTCGGTCCATGCCGAAGATGCGTTCGAGCACGTCCACGACGAATTCCATCGGCGTGTAATCGTCGTTCAATAGAACGACCTGATAGAGCGGCGGTCGCTTGACCTTGGGTTGTTCGGCCTCCGCAACCAGCTCGCGCTCATGCCGTGTGCTCTCTTCCGCCATCAATGTCGACGCATCTGTAGTTGCTATCCTTTATAGGGGGGAAAGTAACACTTTACAAGGCAGCATCCGACGCAACGCCGCAAGCGTAATGCTCTGCAGGTCGTTGCACCGGGCATCGGCAACACCGGCGCAACATGAGCGACGCATCATCCGCTGCAATCGGGACGAGGCGATGCGCTCAAAAGGCGGTGTCGCGCTGGTACGACGCATTTACCCATATCGAGTGCTGAGTAAATCGTTCATTGTTTCGCCCGCTCGCCAGCGAGCAGCAGCGCGGCCGGTGCTGTCGCAACCGGGCCAAGCGGTGAATTTTGGACTCTGCCTGGCTCGAGACTTTTACTGCCATGGTTTCGCCAATCGGAACAGTCTCTTGTGACGCACTATGCAGAATTCGTATCATGTCATAATGGATGCTTCCCGTTCGGCCCGGCAGCGAAGGTTCGCGCTGGCCACTAGTTTCCCTTGGTCCCGCTAACGCTCGAGTCAGCCAAAGTAATGCCGCTTTCGCCCAGCCTGCGCGAACTCCAGAACCTCTCACCTCAGCAGTGGGTCGATCGCGCGTCGCGTACCGTTCCACGCATGCTGGTCCTGCTGCTGATCGTCGCGATTGCATGGCAGCTCGTGCAGCTGACCTGGCTGCTGCTGGATCGCGAAGATGCGACGGCGATGACGAACGCTCCAATGCCGGCATTCATCAATCCGCGCAAGCCCATCGATGTCCAGGCCATCGCCAACGCGCATCTGTTCGGCACCTCGCGCACCGAAGCGGCAGTGGATCCGTCCAACGCGCCGCAGACCCAGATGAATCTCATCCTCGCCGGCACCTGGGCCGGAGAAGATCCCGAACAGGGCTTTGCGTTCATCGGCGAATCGGCGAATACGGCCAAGATGTACGGCGTAGGCAAAGCCATTCGGGGCGGGACCAAGTTGCACGCGGTCTACCTCGATCGCGTCGTTCTCGATACCGGCGGACGACTGGAGACTCTCGC
>JBEVKB010000004.1:0-59964 GCA_040509875.1 Steroidobacteraceae bacterium
AGTTCGAGATCAACCGCGACGATATCCAGCGCGAAGAAGCAGAGAAACTCGCGGTGGTCGGCACTTTCCTGGGGAAGTATCCAAGCACCACCGCGGTGATCGAAGGCCACACCGACAATGTCGGCTCGCCGGACGACAACCAGCGACTCTCGCTACGCCGCGCCGAAAGCGTGGTGCGCTATCTCAAAGATACTTTTCACATCGCGGCGTCGCGACTTTCGGCAGTGGGGTACGGCGACAAGCGGCCGGTGGGCGACAACGCCACCGAAGAAGGCAAGCGCATGAATCGACGTATCGGCGCGGTGATCGCGTGTGCGCCGGATCTCGAAGGGCTCGCCGTGAAATCGGCGCGAGTCACCATGGCCTTGCAGATGGAATTCGATCGCAACAAGGCGGATGTGAGGCCGATGTATCGCGACGAACTGCAGCGACTGGCAATGTTCCTGAAAGCCAATCCCCAGGTCACCGCGACAGTGGAAGGGCACACCGGCAATCTGCAGGCCACTGCCGAGCTGGCGCTGGAAATCTCGCAAAGGCGCGCACAGAACGTTGTGAACTACCTGGTGGAGAACTTCGGCATCGAACGTAGCCGCCTCAGCGCGCAGGGATTCGGCCAGACGCGCCGTTACGCCTACAACACCAGCCCCGAGAGTCAGCAGGAGAATCGCCGGGTGAATGTCATCATCAACTATCCCTGATCGACAGGGTCGGCGGCGGTCAGGCAGCTTGGGTGTCGGTCCCGGCCGCCGGGACGGCCAGTGCGGCAGCGAAGGCATCGAAGGTCTGCAGGGCGCCGAGTTCGACCTGAGCTGCCGCGGCGCTGCGGGGATCGAATCCATTCAAGCTCGAGACGAATTGTTTCCAGAGACTCGCCGTTGCTGCGCCATGGCCAGTGAAGAATCGAGCGCCACGCATTCGCGAGATACCGGGAAGCAGCAGAGCTTTTTTCAGGATGAGCTGCGCGCCGAGACTCGATCCTTCCAGGACGTACAGGCATCCCCAGGCCAATTCGATCGTGCCGAGCGCGTGAGTGAGCGGGGGCAGCGGCGGCAATGTCAGTCCGATGGCAAGAATGTCTTCTTCCAGCCAGTGCGCGCGGCGTCTTTGTTCGAAGCGCACGCCGGCTCGCGCCCAGTCGTATCGACGGATTGCCTGCTCACGGGCCGCGTGCAGGCCCCATAGCCGCAACAACAAGGCGCCGTAGTTTTGAATCGATGCGAAGCTGCGCTCCATGCCCAGCGCCGCTTCGGCTGCCAGGTGATGGCTGTTCGTCCGCTCACGCAGGCGTTCATGCATGGTGGGAAAGTCGGCGACTTCGACGTTAGACATTGTGCGAGACCGCTTGCTGATCGGGGTTGGTAACGATGCGGTCCGCTGGCAGGTCGATCTGGCAGCGCACGCCCAGCGGCTCGAAGTGCAGCGACACGCCGCCGCCGCTGACATCGTGCTCGTACACTGTCTCCAGCAACAAGCGTCCGAAACCGCGGCGTGTGGGCTTGACCACTGCGGGGCCGTTGCGCTCGAGCCATTCCAGGCGGATCAGCGAGATGCCGCTGTCGTTGAGGACTCGTTCGGTGCGGATGCTCAGCCGGCCTTCGGGCACGACCAGACAACCGTATTTCGACGCATTGGTGGCCAGTTCATGCAGCAGCAGCGACAGCGACTGCGCCGCCGAGGGTGTCAACGAAATATCCTCGCCCGAGAGCTGCAGGTTGTCGGCGCCCGAGGGGCAAAAAGCGGCCAGCTCCTCGGCGATCACCCGGTGCAACGATGCTCCGGTCCACCGCGAAGAGTTCAGCAGGTCGTGCGCTCGCGCCATCGACACGAGTCGATGTTCGAGGCCCTTGGTGAAACTCGACAGCGACTCCGCGCTCTTGCTGGAGAAGCGCACCAGCGACTGGATGGTGGCGAGGATGTTTTTCACGCGGTGGTCCAGTTCCGCCATGATCAGTTCCTGGCGCTTCTGCACCGACTCGCGCTCGCGCGCCGCTTCTTCGATCTGCAGGAATGCAAACTCGAGCAGTGCGGATCGCAGTCGCCCGGCGGCGTCGAGTTCATCCTGTTCCCAAGGGCGCGAGCGCCCGGCCATGGCTTCGCTCCATGCGGCGAAAGAAGTGCGCGGCGTGAGACGACCGTCGGCGTTGGGCCGGGATTCGTTGGGGTTGCCTGCCCAGGTCACTGTCGTCGTCAGTTCGGGCAGGAACCAGATCGCGTAGTCGCGGACATTCGCAAGCGGCATGGCGAGCACGCCGGCGATGCCGTTCGCGTGCAGGGAGATGCCATCGGCCTTCAGCAAGTCGGCTATGCGATCGGTTGCCAGGATAGTTTTCAATCGCCGCGCATCGAGCCATTGCAGCAGCGTCGCAAGCGCGGTTTCATCCAACGTGTGTCCGTGGCTGAAGGTTGCGCCATCGATGCGCATGACCATGCCCTGCGCGCCCACCACTTCGATCAATCGATGAGCATCGCGCCGGAGCACCGAGAGCCCGACTTCCTGCAGGTCTGCGAGCGATGCATCCTGGATGCTGCGTCGTGCGGCGTTACGTTGCCCCCGGTCCAGCTCCAGGCGCGTCGCAAGCTGCAACGAACTGACCTGTGCGAACAACTCGAGGGCGCTGCGCAGGCTGCAATCGATGAAATGCGGTGCGTAGTGATGACACGCGATCAGTCCCCACAGCGTGCCGCCCAGGATGATGGACACGGACATCGAGGCGGCGACGCCCATTTGCGCAAGATATTCCAGATGTACCGGCGAGACGCTGCGCAGCGCGCTGAAAGTCAGGTCGAGAGGTCTGCCGGTCAGCGGATTGTCGGCCGGCACGATGGGCAGCGGCGCGTAGTCGATGTCCGGAATGCACCTGATCCAGTTGCGGAGGTACAGCGCGCGGGCCTGCATCGGAATGTCGCTTGCCGGGTAGTGCAGGTCGAGGAACGATTCGATGTTATCGCCGCTGCGTTTCTCCGCCGCCACGTGACCGTGGCCATCGGGATCGAAGCGATAGATCATCACGCGGTCGCAGCCGGTGGCCCGCTGTACTTCCGACGCCATGCAGTGGAGGAGTTCCGCGACCGACACGGTGCTGCGCACCGCTGAAGCCATCCGCTGCACCAGTTCCATCGGCTCGGGCCGATCCGGCGCGCGGCGCGGTTCGAATTCCAGTACCAGCAGGCCCTCGCTGAGATGGCCGGATACGTCGAATGTAAATTCCTGCAGGCGTAGATGCGAGACGAATACCGGACGCGCCCCGAACTGGGCAGTGTTGAGTTGCGTCGTGAGCTGCAGGAGGGCGGGTGAGCCGCCCAGTTCCCGCAGCGAGCGGCCGAGCAGGTGTTGCTGGCTATGGCCGAATATGGCCTGGGTATCGCCCGCGACCTGCACCACTTTCAGGTCCTGGGGCAGCAGCGCCAGCAGTACGCCGTGGGGCTGAATGCTGCCGGGCGTGCGAATGGGTTCGCGCTCGCAGTCCGCGATGGTTTTCGAGATGTCGACGGTGCTCATCGACGTCCTGAGTTCCTGCTTGCGGGGTGATGGCGACAGTTCGGGGCGACGCGCATCATTGGATCGAAGCAGGCAGCATACGCTCAATCGGGGGTGTTGTAAGTTTTATAGGGCTTCGAGTGGGCGAACCCGGTCCACCTCAAGACAGCGTCAAATGCATCTTCACCAAGTGCGCCACCGACCTTGCCCCCATTTTCTCCATCACGTTCGCCCGGTGGATCTCCACCGTGCGTTCGCTCAGTCCCAGGTCGATGGCCACGACCTTGTTCGCCTTGCCGTCGACCACCAGCGCGAGCACTTCGCGTTCGCGTGACGTCAGCGTCTCGGCCCGGCGGCGCAGGTCTGCGTGTTCGTCGATGGCGGCGCGGTTTTCCGCGTCCTGTTTCAAAGCGCTGTTGATGCGGTCGAGCAGGTCCTGGTCGCGGAACGGCTTGGTGAGGAAATCGAACGCGCCGTCTTTCATCGCCTGCACCGCCATGGGAATGTCGCCGTGGCCGGTGATGAAGATCACCGGCAGGATGGCGCCGGCGCGGTTGAGCTGCTGCTGTACTTCCAGGCCGCTCATGTCGGGCATGCGGATGTCGAGCACCACGCAGCCGTGCTGGTTCGAATCGTACTTGGCCAGGAAATCGCCCGGGCGTGCGAACACGATGGGGTTGTAGCCCACCGTTCGCAGCAGCAATGCGATCGCCTGGCGCATGATGTCGTCGTCGTCCACCACGTAGATGGTCGGCGCCCTGGATTTCTGTTTCAGCGCATCGCTCATGTGTGTGCCTCGTTGGGACTGTCGTTGTCCGCGCTGGCCGGTAAGCGAAACCAGAAGCGCGTGCCTTGTTCGGTGCGATCGAAGCCGATGGTTCCCTGGTGCGCTTCCACGATAGCGCGGGCGGAAGTCAGGCCCAGTCCGGTGCCCGCGGCCTTGGTCGTGAAGAACGGATGGAACAGTTGCGAGCGGTGATCGGCGGCGATGCCTGGACCCGAATCGATCACCGAGATCTCCACGCCGTAACGGTCGCCGCTCGCTATCACCAGCACAGTCGGTGCGACGCTTCCCTGGGCCGCTTCGAACGCATTCTGCACCAGCGTGAACAGCACGTGCTGTATCCGCAGGCGATCGATGCTGACGGCGCACAGGCCGTCCTGCACGTTCATCTGCAGGCGCACGTTGGTCTGCAAGCCAAGCAACTCCAGCATGGGCGCCACTTCGTTGAGCACATCGGCCATCGAACTGGCCGTGCGTTCCAGGCTGGCGCGATCGAACAGCCGGCGCATCCTGCGTATGCCTTCGGCCGCGGCCAGCGCTTCCTTGCTGATCAGGCGGAACACGTCGCCGATGCTTTCCGGCGTGGCGTCGGGACGCTTGACGATGCGTTCGCCCGCCTGCGCGAAGGTCACGATGGCGCCCAGCGGTTGGTTGAGTTCATGGGCGATGCCGCTGGCCATCTCTTCGAGCACGGCGGTACGGGAGATCGTCATGAGCTGCTCCAGCAGGGGATGCCTGCCGGGCGCGTCCAAGGCCTGTGCGCTGCCGATGCCTGTTACGTCGTCCACGTCGAGCCGTCCATCTTTTGAAATTTACCGATGAGCCGTTGCCAGCGTGCAGAATGCCGTATCGGCAAGTAAACGGAACCCGCGAAAACCCCGCAACGACCTGTGCCTGTCCCTTAGAGACGCGCGGCGGTGGGGAGGAATCGTACGCCTTTGCTGACGGCGGCCGCTTCCGTGCTAAGCTTTTTTGCTGCCGCTCGCGGCTTTTTTTTGCTTGGGTTCAGCTCCCCACCATGGATGAGTTCGCCGAGATCACGCAGCACCTGCTGCGATCCTCTCCCGATGCGCTGGTCGTCGTCGACGACCGGGGGCGCATCCTGTTCGCCAACGATACGGTCACCGAATTGTTCGGCTATCGGCCGGAGCAGTTGCTGAACCAGTCCCTCGATATGCTGGTGCCGGAGCGGCTGCGCGCGCGGCATGTAGGCCAGGTCGCCGGCTTTTTCCGCGAGCCGCGCAGTCGTGAAATGGGAGCGGCGAGCGCTGACCTGTTCGCGCGACGGGCGGATGGAACGGAGTTCGCCGCGGGGATCCGCCTCGCGCCGGTCAGGATCGGCGACAAGCTGCTGGTGGCGGCAGCAATTCGCGATGGTACCGAACGACAGCGCGCCAACGAAGCACTGGTCGCTGCACGCGAAGAAGCTGTTGGAGCCAATCGTGCGAAGAGCCGCTTCCTCGCGACGGCGAGCCACGACCTGCGCCAGCCCCTGCAGACCATCCGGTTGCTGAACGCGGCGATGAGTCGCATGGCGGGCGACTCCGAGATCGGCAAGCTGCTCAAGCACCAGCAACAGGCGATCGAAAGCACTACCCGCCTGCTGAACGCGCTGCTGGATATCAGTCGGCTGGAATCCGGCGCGATCGAACCTCAACGCGTGCGCGTATGGATTCCCGATCTGTTCGAGGAGTTGCGTGCCGAATTCGATCCGGTCGCGCGCGCGCGGGGATTGCAGCTGCAGGTGAATGCCGCTGCAGTCTCGGTCATGACCGATCGCGTATTGTTCCAACAGCTGCTGCAGAACGTGTTGAGTAACGCCTGCAAGTACACGGATGAAGGCGCCGTCACGCTAGACTGCACACAGCAGGACGGCGGCCTCAGCATCCGCGTGATCGACTCCGGCATCGGCATTCCGCCCGACAAGCTCGAGCGCATTTTCGACGAGTACTACCAGGTCGATACGCACGGCACCAAGCGGATGGGCGTAGGCCTGGGGCTCGCCATCGTGAAGGAGGTCGCGCGGCTGCTGGAATTCCGTATCGGCATCACGTCGCAATTGGGGTGCAGCACAGAAGTGCTGATTAGCATCCCGGCGCGGCACGTCGTGCAGTGGGCGACAGCGCCGCTACAAGCGGTCGCCGCACCGGCGAGCACCGCGACCCAGGGGGCAACACGCATCCTTCTAGTCGAAGACAACGAAGGCGTTCGCGTCGCCACCGAATTGTTCCTGCGGCTGGAAGGCTATGAAACGCGCAGCGCCGGTTCGTTCGCCGAAGCCGAGGCACTCCTGCCCACGCTGCGGCCCGGCGATCTCATCGTCGCCGACTATCACCTCGATTCAGTGCACTCCGGTATAGATGTATTGCACCGTGCTCGCCTCGTCAGCGGTGCGGAAGTACCGGGCGTCATCCTGAGCGGCGACCTGCCTTCGGTGGTGCGCAGCCTGGCGACGCCGATCCCGGCTGCGCGCTTCCTGGGCAAGCCGGTAGATACGAATGCCTTGCTGGATGCGATCGAGGAATTGAGTGCAGGATCCAGGTACACGTAAGGTCGCTCGCGACGCGGCTTCTCCGTGGTCGTTAAGCGGATCTACCCATAGTGCGGCTCCCTCCACGCGACCAACATCTTCCCAAGGATGCGGTCGCGACGAAAGGGTGGCAACGTGAAGACTTCGATGCTCAATGGAATGCGCCACGCGATCGTCGTCATGGCGCTTGCTGCGGGTCCTTGGGCTTACGCGGAACCCGAAAAAGCGGAAGAGCTGGTCGGTACGGCGCTGGACCTCGATGCGCACGTCGATCAGGGGCGCGTCCTGTATCTCGCGCAATGCGCTCCTTGCCATGGCGACAATGCGCAGGGCGACGCGGGCAAATCGATTCCGTCGCTGGCCGGTCAAAGACGCTCCTACCTGGTCAAGCAGTTCGCCGATTTCAGCCAACATGACCGTACCGCGACCGAAATGCATGCGGTGGTGGCGCGGCCCGCCGTCAGCGAGCCCCAGGCATGGGCCGATCTCGCGAGCTACCTCAACGGCCTCCCGCCTTTGCCTGTGTCACAGGTCGGCAGCGGCGAGCTGACTTCGCTGGGCGAAGCGTCGTATCGCCAGTGGTGTTCGTCGTGCCACGAAGAGGATGCACGCGGCGACGACGAAGGTTTCGTGCCGTCGTTGCGAAATCAACACTATTCCTACCTGCTCGGAGAAATCCGCGGTATTGCCGAGGACCATCGCCGCAATGTCGAGCCCGACCTGATTCGCTTCCTCGCCAGTCTCGACGCCAAGGAAATGCAGGGGCTGGCCGACTATCTGTCGCGCAAAGGCGGACCGGTGCGCGATCGTGCGCGCCTGCTGAACGACGGCACCATCAGTCAATGAACTACAGCACACGCACCGGCGCGTCGGTTTAGAATTCGTCCCATGATCAGAATCGACAATATTCTCGTCATCGTCGACCCCACTGCGCAGGTGCATCCGGCCGTCGACAAGGCGTTACAGATCGCTAAACGCTGCAATGCCAGGCTTGAGCTGTTCGCCTGCGAGACGCAGAAGTCGCGCGACGATCGCCTCGCAGCTCATGTCGCGTCAGGCAGCAGCGACGCATTCATAATCAACGTTCGTGCGTTGCTGGAGCCGCTGGCGGAAGCGGCGCGCCGCGAAGATGTCGACGTCTGCATCGAGACCGATTCGGGAGGTCCTCTGCACGCGCGTTTGCTGGACCGATTGCACAGCACCCACGCCGACCTGGTAGTCAAGGACACGCATCATCACTCGCTGCCACGGCGTACCTTGCTCACGAACACCGACTGGGAGCTGATTCGCGGCTGTGCGGCGCCGTTGCTGCTCACCCGGTCGCGTCCTTACCAGTTCGCCCCGGCGATTGCGGCCGCTCTCGACCCCGGCCACGCCAACGACGCGAGCGGTGCTCTCGATCGCCGCATTCTCGATGTCGCACAGCTGTTCGCAAAACGACTCGGCGGTTCATTGCACCTGGTGCATGCGTTCATGCCAGTGGCGCTGGCCGTCGAAGCCGCTGCCGGTAGTCCCGCCCTCATGGGGTTCGATGAGCGCGTATTGCAGGAGTTGCAATCGGCGAGGCAGACAGCGATGCGTGCGCTCGCCCACTCCTGCAGTCCCACCGAACCGGAGATCCATATGCAGACGGGTGCGGCAACGGAAGTCCTGCCGCGAGTCGCCCGGGACATCGAAGCGGACATCATGGTGATGGGCGCTATCTCGCGTAGCGGCCTGCAGCGCATCTTCATCGGCAGCACCGCCGAACGTGTGCTCGAACACCTGCCATGCGATGTCCTGATCGTGAAGCCCGCGGACTTCTCGACGATGTGACGCAATGAGCGGGCGACAAGCCCAACGGTTCGCGTTCACCTGCGCCTCGGGTGACCTCTCCCGGCGGGCGCCGGGAGAGGTTCAAGGCAGCTAAGGCGCAGTCGCGATCAGCGAACCGAACACCGTCGGGTTGTCGTTGTCCACGTACGAGAAGTCCGTCGCCTCCACTTCCACCGCCGCCGCCGTTTCGGCAGAGGCGCTCGGTGAATATTGCGCAACGACGAAGCTGGAGAAATCCGTCTGCTGCGCGACGGGCGTTGGCGATGACACCGAGTTCAGCTTGTAATCGTCGGACGAGTCACAGCCAGCACATGCAACGGCCGTCAACATCAGTAGATGAGTCATGTATTTCATCGCGGTTACCTTACTGCCAGGACGTTGGGTGAACCGGGCAGCGGTGTCGACAGATAGGGGAAGGCTCCGGAATACGTATCCGAAGCATTCACTTCGCCTGATACGGTTTCAGTGTCCACCGTTGCGCCCGCTGCTCGCGCACCATCGGTGTAGGGCGCGCCTGCGTTCGGATCGGTTACCTGTGATCCGCATGTCAGTGCAGCACTGCACAGTGCTCCCGCGACCACGCGAAGTTCGATGTCGGTCACGTCATCGAAGGGCCGTCGACCGTTGGGAAATCCCGCGGTGTCGCCTCCCAGCACGCCCAGATCGTTCTGTGCCGCTGCGAGTGTCGGTGCGATCGATGTATTGAGCCGGATCATCTCCGCGGGCGCGCCGGTCGCCGGCTTGTTCAAGCCGGTCACACCGGTGAGGAAGGCCGCGACGAGGTCGTTACGCGGCGTACCCGGCACCAGGGCCGCATTTCCGAACAACGCATTGAGCAGCACCGGCAAGGTCGGAGTCGTCACATAGCTGAGGAACTGAGCGTCATCGCGCGGTTCGCTGCCGTTGAACTTATCCTTGTCCGGCAGGCCGATGACGAGCTCGTTGACCAGCGGCATGCCGACACGCGACACCTGGGTCCAGGCTCCGCCCTCGAGAGTCACACGTCCAGGCGCGCTGGGCTTGGGATTCACGATGCGCGCCTGGCGAACGCTTGCGGTAGTCCACGCACCGATGACTGGCTCGGAGCCGGCCGTCAGGCAGCTGATGGGTACTTCGAGGGCGAGGCTGGTGACGTTCTTGCCTGAAAGTGTGTTCGGTTCGCCGTCGCGCGGACCGGCCGGATTCGTGTTGATCAGGTCGAACACTTCGCCGATGTTGACCACGAAGCCTTCTTTGCGCTGGCCGACGAACACGCGTGCAGCCGTCGCACAGCCGGGTATCGCTGCCTGGTAGATGAAGTTGCCCGCATAGGCTGCATAGTCCGCAATCGATTTGTTGCCGATGTTATCCGCTGGCTTGGTGAACACATCGCCGCCGGACGTTGAGTTGCCAACGGCGACGGGCGCGGTGCTGCGGCGTCCGTTTCTCACCACCGACAGTGAATAGGTCTGCACCATGTTGAGATTCGCGGCAGCGCTGTCGATGGGGCCGATGTTGATGAGCGGCACGGCAACGCTTGCGGTACCCGCCGGCACGCTCAGTTTCTTGAAGGTGTCGCTGAAGCGGAATTGAAACGTGATGTCTTCGCGGCCGTCGCCGGTGTTGTCTACGTTGATCTCGTACAGCGCCTTCGAGTCCAGTGCGTAGAAATTGGGTCCGCCGCTGGGATCCTGCAGCGGTACGTAATTGGCGATCAGCGTGACATAGCCTTCGCGCCCCAATTCGTAGCTGCGGAACATATACATGTCCGTGCCATCCACGCGCGGAGCGCCGGCGATGAAAGGCGCTTCGCGATGACTGGACGCCATCGCTGCGGCGGGAATGGCGGCTGCGACCAGCATCGCGCCGTGTATAAATTTCACGTTCATGAGATCCCCTTTTGATGCGACCGGCCATCCGGCGGATGGCGTGTGCTGTCTGATACGGAAGCGATGCAACCGCAGATGCAGATGCGGGATGCGATTTCACGCAAGCAGAAACGCAGCGCCGATTTTGTAAATTCAGCTTAGTCGAGGAGCGTGATGAGGTTCGCGGCTAGTACCGATGTGCTTACGCGGGGCGCTGCAATGTGGCGCAGGCGATCTAGGTGAATGCCCGGGTGACGAACCAGTAGAGCGCCACGCAGGCGACGGCGACTGCGCCAATGGGCATGAGCACGCGTCTATAAATCGTCGTGCTACGCGACGCGTACATGAGGGGTACGGCTACAGCCACGATGGCGAGTTGACCGATCTCCACGCCGCCGTTGAAGCCGATCAATGCGAGCAGCAGGTTCCATCCATGCAATCCGAGATCCACGAGCACCGATGCGAACGCCAGCCCGTGAATCAACCCGAACACGAATGCCAGCAGCCAGCGACGCTCGCGTACTACCGGCCGCAGGATATTCAGCGCTCCGAAGAATACGGTGAGGGCAATCGCGGATTCGACCAGTCGGGTGGGCACGTAGACCCAGCCCAAGGCGCCCAGTGTCAAGGTTAGCGAATGCGCCAGCGTGAACGCCGTGACGACTTTGAGCACATCGAGCAGCGAATCCCGCAGCGATTCCCTGGGCTCCCAGCGACGCTCCCGGTACAGCACCACGGCGGGTAACAGCAACGTGAGCAGGAACAACACATGGTCGTAGCCCTGCCAGATGTGCCAGATCCCCTCGACGATGAAAGAGGCGGCTTGTGAACTGCGTTGAGCCGAAGCGAGGCTGAGTCGCTGCACGCTGGAGGACTGGGAAAACACCGCCGCGTGGCTATCCTCGCCGCTGCGAATGTTCACGAGGCCGCGATGATTCGGATCGATGTCGAACAACAGCGAGTAGCGCACCTCGACCTGCGCGGGACGAGTGTTGCAGTCGACACTGAACCGCAACACGGCGTAGCCGCCATCCACGTGATCGTCGACCAGCATCTGCGTAAATTGCAGGGGACACTCGTGCCGCTCTTCTGCGGCGACGTTCGCAATCTGCAAATGCGACTTCGCGTAGTCGACAACTGCCGCTTGTCGCTGCTTCAGTTCGCCCCAGGTGATGGCGGCATTCGCATCGATGTCCAGTCCGATGGCGTGCTCGAGATCGCGCAGCGCTATGTCCCATTGCACGGCCAGCGCAACATCGCCGGCCCCTTGAGTGATGGACAGATAGCTGTCGCTCTGCTTGTGCGCGCTGCCAGGCAGGCTCCAGCCGACCAGCGCCAGGCACAGAACGATGCGTGCGATCAAGATCTTCACGACGTGGTCTTGCCAGCAGCAGGCAGCGTGCGATCTTCATAGCCGTTCTCGCGGATCCATGCGGTTACTTCCGCGGCACCGTCGGATGAATTCGCTGCCGTGGCGGCCATGAGATAGACGTGAACGTCCGCGGGCTCGCGTTGCACCCGCCAATTGCGACGTGCGACTTCCAGCGCTTTCCGTGGGTCGCCGCGTACATCGAGGAGAAAGCGTGCGTATTCGCGCAGGTGACTGCTATCGCCGCCGCGTTGTGCGGCCAGGTAGCGCGCTTCGAAGGAATCGCTCCAGCGTTTCGCCTCCGGCGATTGCAGGCGCTTGCCCGCAATCGCCAGGCGCAGCAGAAGTACATCCTGCTGCTCATTCTCCTGTAGCAGTGCGATGACTGCCTCGTGGCGATTCTGCGCAAGCAACAAATCAGCGTAGGCTGCCTTGAGATAGATATCTCCAGGCGTTGCCTGCATGGCTGCGAGGAAATATTTCTCGGCGGCCTGCGGATCTCCCATGCGCACGGCCATTTCGCCCAACTGGCCGAGCATCCAGCCACGTATGTCAGCGGAGGATGACTGCGACACTTCGTGCAACTGTCGCAGGCTGCGATAGCTCTGTTCGAGTTTTCCGTTGAGGCTGTTGACGTTAGCGATGCACGAGATGGCGATCGCCTGACCCGCGGTTCGTAACAGGTTGCCGCACGACTGACGCGCCAACGCGAACTTTCCTTGCACCTGCAGCACCGTTGCGCGCGTCAGCCAGGCTTGCGCATTGCCCGGTTCGATTCGCAACGCGCGGTCGAGCATCGACAGCGATGCATCGAACTGGTGAGAGCTCTGCAGTACGGTGGCCTGCAGTACCAGTGCTGCCGCCGGCGGATCGACAGCTTGCAGCCACGGGGCGATCGTCGCTTGCGCATACGAGGTAAAGCGCGGATCGGCCGTCTCACGGCCGATCGTCAGGTAGCCCTGTGCGAGCTGCAGAGCGCTCGCAAAATCCGTCGGATCGGCAATGAGCATGCGTCGCAACGGCTCGAGTCGGCGCGTTGCTTCAGCGGCGGGCGCGCGTTCTAGTACGGTCGCATCATCCTTGGGAATATACGGCTCGGCGTTCGCAACGCTCAACAGGAGCACGAGCCATGGTCCGGTCCGGCAGAGCAAGGCGCGCTACTCAGGCTCGACCGCGCAGGTGCAGTAAGGCCGCCGTATAAGGAATCGGGCCGGTAGGCGCACCGGTGGGTGAGCCGCCCGCGGGCTCGATGCTGATCGCGATCTTCGACGCTTCGTTCAGGGCGCGCAGTTGTCCGGCAGAGATCGGCAGCACGACGGTTCCGGTTCTCGGCAGAAGACCCATCGATATCGGCGGTGCGCCCGAATCAGGCAGCAACCAGAGTTCGAAGGACTGGTTCTCGGCGAGCGCCGCAGGCCGCAGGCTTTGCACGTGCAGTTCGGAGGCCTGCGGATAAGCATTGAGAATCCACAGAGGCGCCGTGGCGTCGGCCACGATCGCCGTGTGCGCGGATTCGACGGCCTGCTTTTCTACTTTGACCTGCACGCGCACTTCGGGCTCGCGCGTCACGAGCAGCGTTCCCAGGATGACGGCGAGAGCGGCCACGCTGGCGGCAATCGCCTGCCAGGTTCGCAAGGATGAATTTGCTTTCGATGACTGTGGCGCCTGCGAGGGCGCAATGCGCGCCTCGATGCTGGTCCACACTTCCCGGGGCGGTTGTACGGGCGGGATCTGCATCGACAACTCGAACAATCGCTGTTCCCAGCGCTGCACTGCTCGCCGCAGAGGAATGTGCCCCGCCAGCATGCTTTCAAAGCGGCGGCGCGCACCGGCTCGCAATGTGCCGACGACATACTCGGCTGCGAGGCGATCGAGCAGTTCGGGATTGTCGTAGTTCATGAGCCGAGACAGCTCTTGAGTGCCTGCAGCCCGCGGCGGACCCAACTCTTGACGGTGCCCACCGGGGAGCCGATGCGGACTGCGACCTCTTCGTGAGTGAGGCCGCCGATGAACGCCAGGCGAATCGCCTGGCCCTGCTGTGGCGACAGAGCCTGCATGCACTCCTCGAGACGCCGTGCGCCGCTCGATACATCGGCCTTGTCAACGAGATCCGTGTCCGGCGCCGCCACCGTGTCCTCGACCATCGCTGTCATCTCGACCGAAAACCGGTCGCTCTGCAGTTTGCGGCGAATGTCCAACGCTCGATAGCGGGCGATACTCGATAGCCAGGCCATGGGGCTGCCCCGGCCGGGTCGATAACTGGAAGCATTGCGCCACACACTCATGAAAACTTCCTGGAGAGCCTCCTCGGCGAGATCGCGTCTATGAAGAATACGTAGCAGCACGGCAAACAGTTGCGGGGCGACGCTATCGTAAAGTGTGCGCAAGGCCGCAGAATCGCCGCTGGCGCAACGTTGCAGCAGCAGCGTCCGGGCTTCGTCCAACGGGTCCATGGCGTCGTTATTATTGTTCTGGAGAGAGATGATAGGTGCCTACGTGAGAGCAAGCTGTCCGGATGCACGCCGCCATTGCGATCGATGAATCATCCGTGCGCAGTTCGTATTGAGCAATAGCGTCTTATCTCCCGGCGGGAAGGTGGGAGTTGGGACTTCCTGATCGCTGTGTGAGCCAGATTTGGGTTCTATCCTCAGACTTCTGTCACTCTGCCGCTTATGTCCAGCATGGAAACTACACATTCCGGCGAGCCGCTACCCGAACCGCCGTTCGGCGAGGAATCGCAGCTCGCCGACCAGGAGCAGTTCCGCCTATTGGTCCAGGGCGTCACCGATTACGCCATTTACATGCTCAGCCCGGCCGGCAAGATCAGCAGCTGGAACCTGGGAGCACAACGCATCAAGGGCTTCGCTGCCGAGGAAGTGATCGGTACGCATTTTTCCCGTTTTTACACGCCCGAGGATCGCGCTGCGGGTGAGCCCATGCGGGCGTTGGCGACGGCCGAGCGTGAAGGCAGGTTCGAGAAGGAAGGCGTGCGGGTGCGCAAGGATGGCACCTCGTTCTGGGCCAACATCGTCATCGATGCCGTGCGAGGCGACGATGGCCAACTCATCGGTTTCGCCAAAGTCACTCGGGACATCACGCCGCAGATCGAAGCACGCCGGGCGCTGGAGCTGGCGCGGGAGTCGCTGTTCCATGCGCAGAAAATGGATGCCATCGGGCAACTGACGGGCGGCGTCGCGCACGACTTCAACAACCTGCTGACGGCAATCATGGGCAGCCTGGAGCTGCTGCGCAAACGCTTGCCCGACGATCCCAAGGCGCATTCGCTGCTCGACAATGCACTGCTAGGGGCTCAGCGCGGCGCGGCTCTTACGCAGCGCATGCTCGCCTTCGCGCGGCGCCAGGATCTCGAAGTGGAAGCAGTCGCCATCCCGGCGCTGGTGCGCGGCATGTCGGACCTGCTGGACCGCTCCCTCGGGCCGGGCATCACCATGGAGTTGCGATTTCCATTGAAGCTCGCCCCAGCGCTGACGGATGCCAACCAACTCGAACTGGCGCTGCTGAATCTCGTGGTCAATGCGCGTGACGCCATGCCCGAGGGCGGTTCCATCATCGTGAGCGCGAAGGAAGTCGAGGTGGGAGCCCAGCCCATGCACGGCATCAGCGCCGGACGCTATGTGTGCCTGTCGGTCCAGGACAACGGCGAAGGGATGGATGAGCAGACGCTGGCGAAGGCCACGGAGCCCTTCTTCACCACCAAGGACATAGGTAAAGGCACCGGCCTTGGCCTGGCGATGGTGCACGGCGTGGCCGAGCAGTCCGGCGGTCGCCTGGTGCTGATCAGTCGCAAGGGCGCAGGTACTACGGCGGAAATCTGGCTGCCCGTCGCGATCCAGCCGCTACCCGCGAAGAATATCGACGCGCAGCAGGTGGAAGATGCATCGCGAACGCTGGTGGTTCTTGCCGTGGACGACGACCGCCTGGTCCTCGGCAGTACGGTCGCCATGCTGGAGGATCTCGGACACGAGGTGATGCAGGCGACATCGGCGAGTGAGGCGCTCGCGCTCCTGCGCGAACGGCGTATCGACATGATGGTCACGGATCACGCGATGCCCGACACGACGGGTGCGCAGCTCATCGAGATGGCTCGGGCACAGACCCCGAAGCTGCCCATTGTATTGGCAACAGGCTTTGCGGAGTTGCCGTCGGGGATTGCGGATGGGCTGGTGAAGCTCTCGAAGCCGTTCACCCAGCAGGAACTGGCGAGCGCCCTGTCGAATGCGATCGAGGGGAAGAGTGGGGTCCGGCGGCAGTGATCTGGCTTCGCGCGGGGCGGTTTCCCGCCCACGCGAAGCCAAAGTGCGTCAGTGATTGTGCCGGGGCGTCTTCTCCGCCACCCGTCGATACTTCAGCGCCATCTCCATCACGCCGCCGCGATCGAGCTGGCTCACCGTTGCACGATACAACTCCTGCCATGGCGTCGCGCTCGCGGGAACCGCAGGAATGCCGTCGCCTTTGCGGCGTTCGATCTCGGCTTCCGGGACCAGCATGTCGCAACGACCTTGGCCCAAGTCGATGCGAATGGTGTCCCCAGTGCGTACCCAGGCCAAGCCGCCGCCTGCAGCGCTCTCAGGTGAGGCGTTGAGAATCGAAGGGCTATCGGACGTGCCCGACTGACGTCCATCGCCGATGGTAGGCAGGCTGGTGATCCCCCGCTGCAGCAGCGCATCGGGCGGCTGCATGTTCACAACTTCCGCCGATCCCGGCCAGCCGAGGGGACCGGCACCGCGGATGACGAGAACGCAGCGCTCGTCGATGGCCAGCGCCGGATCGTTGATGCGATGACGATAATCGTCCGAGCCGTCGAACACGATGGCGCGCGCGTCGAATACGTTGTCGTGGCCTTCGGCGCACAGGTAACGCTTGCGGAATTCCTCCGTGATCACGCTCGCCTTCATGATGGCGAAGTCGAACAGATTGCCGTGCAGTACCACGAAGCCTGCATCCTTGCGCAAAGGCTCCGCGTAGTGCGTGATCATTTCGCGATCGCGCGTCTCGCGACCGGCGACGTTCTCGCGCAAAGTTTTGCCGGTGACGGTGAGCACATCGGGATGCAGCTTGCCCGCATTGATGAGTTCGCAAACCACGGCCGGCACGCCACCAGCGCGATGGAAGCGCTCGCCGAGATATTTTCCCGCGGGCTGCATGTTGACGATGAGCGGAATGTCGCGGCCGTAGTCGATCCAGTCTTTCGCAGTCAGGTCGAAGCCCGCATGTCGCGCCATCGCGGTGAGGTGCGGCTGCGCATTGGTCGATCCGCCGATCGCTGCGATGGCCGTGATCGCGTTCAGGAAAGATTCGCGCGTCAATACTCGCGACGGCTTCAGGTCTTCGTTGGCCATTTCCACAATGCGCTTGCCGGTGAGATACGCCATCTGCGCTCGCTCGCGATAAGGCGCGGGAATGGCCGAGCATCCGGGGAGGGACAAGCCGAGCACTTCGGCCACTGCGTTCATGGTCGACGCGGTACCCATCGTGTTGCAGTGGCCAGGCGAGGGCGCCGATGCCGCGGCGGCATCGATGAATTCCTCTTCGGTGATGGTGCCCGCAGCGAGGCGGCGACGGCTCTTCCAGATCACGGTGCCCGAGCCCACCAGTTCATCTTCGAACCAGCCGTCGAGCATGGGGCCGCCGGACAACACGATGGCTGGGATGTCTACCGTCGATGCCGCCATGATGGCCGACGGCGTGGTCTTGTCGCAGCCCGTCGTCAGCACTACGCCATCGATGGGATAACCGTGCAGGATCTCGACGAGCCCGAGATACGCGAGGTTGCGATCGAGCGCGGCCGTGGGCCGGCGGCAGTTCTCGAAAATAGGATGCGTGGGGAATTCCATGGGAATGCCGCCCGCGTCGCGGATGCCGTCGCGGACGCGTTTCGCCAGCTCCACGTGAATGCGATTGCACGGTGTGAGATCGCTGCCCGACTGCGCAATGCCGATGATGGGCTTGCCGCTGCGTAATTCTTCCGGGGTGAGGCCATAGTTCATGAAGCGCTCGAGATACAGCGCCATCAGGTCGATGTGTTCGCGATCGTCGAACCAGTCGCTGGAACGGAAACGTCGGGGTTTCATGCGGAAGAATCCTTATCGGCGGGACTGCAGACTTGAATTGGGAGACTGCCAGGATCTCTCAGAGTGTAACGCGCACCGCGTTCTGGGGCAGGCCGGGCGTGTTGGTTCGAATGCGGAACAAGCCACCGGCAAGCGGTTGGCGGGCGCGCTCTTCTGCGGAGAGCCCTTTCCATGCAGTCGTGATGTAGAGCGTGCGCAGGTCGTCGCCGCCGAAGGTTACCTTCGTGCAATTGGCGACCGGCAGGTCGATCGTTTCGGGCGCGCCACCCTGCGGGGGATAGCGTCGCACGCCCCACCCGCCGAACAGTCCGACCCAGACGAAGCCGGCCGCATCGACAGTGGGGCCGTCAGGATAGGCGCCGGGTTTGTCGATCTGCGCGAACACGCGACGACCGGATAATTCTCCGGCTTGGTCCAGGTCGAATGCATAGATGAGACGCTGCAGCGTGTCGATGTGATACAGCGTCACGCCAGCGGGACAGGCCGCAGGACCGTTGGTGATGACATAGCCTTCGTCGCAGCACCGCAGTCCGCGCTGGTCGAAGCAGAACAGCGAGCCGGTGGGTTTCTGCTCGTGATTGTCCATCGAGCCGAACCACAGCCGGCCGGCGGCATCGACGAAGCCGTCGTTGAGGCGGTTGTGCGGCAGGTGGGAATCGACAGCGGCGATGAGCGTGAAGCTGCCGTCGGCCGGATCGAAGCGATGCAGCCCCGATTGCAAGCCGACGACGAACTGGCCGCCCGCGAGCGGCACGATGAAGCCCACTTCCTCGGGACAGGGCCATGAACGCTTTGCGCCGGTGGGCTCGTGGTAGCGATGGATCTGCCGGCCCTTGATGTCGACGAACCACAGGGCTTGTTCCTGCGCCATCCAGAGCGGGCCTTCGCCGAGTTGCGCACCGACGTCCCAGACACACTCCGGGACAGCTCCATCGATCACAGCGGCCGCTGCTGTAGCCATGTCAACGGTAACCGGCATCGACCCAGTAATTGTGGCCGGTGCACAGGCGCGCATCGTCGGATGCGAGGAACAGCACCATGGCGGCGATGTCGATGGGATCCACGCGCTGCTTGATGCATTGCTGGTCGAGGATCTTCGCTTCCTCTTCCGGTGTGTGCCACAACGCGATCTGGCGTGGTGTGCGCACGGCGCCTGGAATGACGCAATTGACACGAATGCGATCCGGACCGAAGTCGCGCGCCAACGCACGCGTGAGGCCTTCGATACCGGCCTTCGCGGTTTCATAGATCGCGAGGTCCGCCATGCCGAGATGCCAAGACACCGAACCCAGATTGATGACCGAACCGCCGCCCGCGGCCTTCATGCTCGGCACCACAGCCTGAGTCGCAAAGAATTGATGACGCAGGTTCACGGCGATACGGTTGTCCCAGTAGGCGGGCGTCACATCCATGGTCTTGTGACGATCGTCGTTCGCGGCATTGTTGACCAGCGTGTGGATCGGACCGCCTTTCTCTTCGATGGCCGCGAACGTGCCGCGCAGCGCCTCGATATTGGTGATGTCGCATTTGAAGAACTGCACGTCGTTCCCCAGTTGGGCGGCGAGTGCGCGCGAACTTTCTTCCGCGATATCCAGGAAGAACACGCGGGCCTTCTGGCGAACGAAGCCCGCCACGAGTTCCGCGCCGATGCCGGAGCCGCCGCCGGTTACGACGACCGTCTTGTTGACCAGTGAAGGATAGATTGCATGAGTCATGATGTGATTTCTCGCCCGTGGGCCTCGAGGACGGTGCCCGGCAGGATGTTGTGTGGCGACCGCATGGCTCAGGCCCAGGTGTAGGCGGTCTTGATCTGCGTGTAGAACTCGATTGCTGCCGGGCCCTGTTCGCGCGGCCCGAAGCTCGACTTGCGGCTGCCGCCGAAGGGAACGTGGTAGTCCACTCCGGCGGTTGGAAGATTCACCATCACCATGCCGGCGCGAACGTTGCGCGTGAAGTGATGGGCGTACTTGAGTGAGCTGGTCATGATGCCCGCCGACAGGCCGAAGGTGCCTGCATTGGCAGCGGCCAGCGCCGCGTCGTAATCCTTCACCCGCAGCACGCTCACCACCGGGCCGAAGATTTCTTCGTTGTTCACGCGCATGGCGCCGGTCGTCTCGCTGAGCAGCGTGGGACGGATGTAATAACCATTCTGTTCGGTCACCGGACGATCGCCGCCCGTCACGCAACGCGCGCCTTCGCGTGCGGCGATATCCACGTAAGACTGGACCTTTTCGAGTTGCGCGGCGCTCGCGACGGGGCCGACCTGCGTCGTCGCATGGAGCGCATTGCCGACTCGCAAGGCGGCGGCGCGCTCGCCGAGCAGCTTCACGAATTTATCGTGAATGCCTTCGGTCACGATCAATCGGCTCGACGCCGTGCAACGCTGGCCGGTGGCGAAGAAGCCGCCGTCCAATGCGCTCTGCACCGCGCGTTCGAGGTCCGCATCGTCGAGCACCACCAACGGATTCTTTCCGCCCATTTCGAGTTGCAGCCGAACCTGGCGGGATGCGGCGGTGAGTGCGATCTTCTCGCCGGTGGCCTGCGAGCCGGTGAACGAAATACCGGAAATGCCTGGATGTTCGACCATGGCGCGACCGGTCTCGCCGCGACCGAACACCATGTTGAATACGCCCTTGGGCATACCCGCTTCATGGACGATGTCGGCGAGCGCGGATGCGAGGACGGGAGTGAGCTCCGACGGCTTGAGCACCACTGCATTACCGAAGGCGAGCGCCGGAGCGCTCTTCCATGTCGGAATGGCGATGGGAAAATTCCACGGCGCGATCAATGCGAACACGCCTACGGGTTCGCGATAAGTGGTGGTCTCGATGCCGGGTCGGGTCGAATCGTTGGTGACGCCGGTGCGCCTGAGGGCTTCACCGGAGAAGAACCTGAAAATGCGCGCCGCGCGTAACACTTCTCCGGTGCTTTCGGGAAGCGTCTTGCCTTCTTCGCGCGCCAGCAGTTGGCTGAGTTCGTCCTTCTTCTGGAAGATCAGCGTGCTGATGCGCTCGAGCACGTCGGAGCGCAGTTCGGGACTCGCCGCCGCCCACGCGGGCTGAGCGGCCGCGGCCGCAGCGACAGCTGCATCGACGACAGCAGCATCGGCATCCGGAACGCGGGCGACGATGTCGCTGGTGTCCGAAGGGTTGATGCTATCGAAGGCGGCTTTGCCTTCGACTCGGGCACCGTCGATGTAATGACCGATAGTGCCGGGCGCGCTCATTTAGACGAACCTCGAGCCTCGCCGGTGAGCAGTCCGCGGGCGGCCAGGTTGGTCATCAGATCGGCGATGCCGAATGACCACGGTGCGATGGCATCGCAGGTCCGCACTTCATTTTCGAGCACGCCGAGATCGGGCGATGAGACTCGCACGATGTCACCAGGCGCATGCGTGAAGCCGCGGCCCGGAGTATCGCGATCCTCGGTGGGCGCGAACATGGTGCCGAGAAACAAGGCGAAGCCGTCGGGATACTGGTGGTCGCCCATGGTCTGTCGCACCAGTTCCAAAGGGTCCCGGCTGATCAGCGACATCGAACTCTGGCCGGTGAGGCGATAGCTGCCGGCGCCGGTCACTTCGAGCGAAACGATAGCCGAGCGGATGCGGTCGAGCGTGAAGCGGCCGTCGAACATGCGGATGAAAGGGCCGATGGAGCAAGAGGCGTTGTTGTCCTTCGCCTTGCCGAGCAACAGGGCGCTGCGCCCTTCGATGTCGCGCAGGTTGACGTCGTTGCCGAGCGTGGCGCCGAGCACTTCGCCGCGGGAATTACAGGCCAGCACGACTTCAGGTTCCGGGTTGTTCCAGGCCGAGTCGCCACGGATGCCGATGTAGTCGCCCCAGCCGACGGAGGAGAGCACCGGCGACTTGGTGAATACTTCGGCGTCTGGGCCGATGGCAACTTCGAGATACTGCGACCACATGCCGTCGGCGATCAGTGCGGTCTTCAAGCGTTCCGCTGCGACCGAGCCAGGCACTACCGAGCGCAGGTCGCCGCCGACGCGACGCTGCAAGGTCTCGCGAATCTCGTTGGCGCGACCGGCGTCGCCACGCGCTCTTTCTTCGATCACGCGTTCGACAGCGGAAACGGCAAACGTGACGCCGCAGGCCTTCACACACTGCAAGTCGAATGGCGACAGTACGCGCAAGCCCTCGGTGACTCCCTGCGTGGGCCGCTGGAACTGCAGCTCATCGAGCGAGCCGAGGTCTTCCCCTGGAGGAATGTCGCCGCTCCAGCGATCGAGCAACTGCGACACGGTCGGCGCGAAGCGCGAGACATCGCGCACCTTGCCTTTGTGAACTACCACTGGCGTAGGACCCGCAGCAGTCTGCAGTCGTCCTACCAGCACGGCATCGCGCCACTCGGCGGGCAGATGATTGATCACTTGGAGCGACTCACGAGATTGAAAGAGGAGAGGTCATGCGAAAAGCCCGGCTTCAGCCCACTACCGTGCCGGGTTTCGCTACAGCGGGACGCGCAGCCTGTGGGTGTTCGGCCCACAGGTGCTGGATGGCTTCCAGGGTGCGGCCCTTGGTTTCAGGCACGAAGCGCAATACGAACAGCGCGGCGAGAATGCTCATGCCGCCGTAAATCCAGTACGCGAAGCCGTGATTGAACATGGCGTTGAGGTACGAGTTGCTGTCCAGCACCTTGAAGGACCACGACACGAACAGGTTGGCGATCCACTGCACGGCCACCGCAATGGCCATGGCCTTGCTCTTGATGGCGTTCGGGAAGATTTCCGACAACAGCACCCAAACCACCGGGCCCCACGACAGCGCGAAGCCGGCGATGTAGGCGACGACAGCGACCAGCGCCGCGACGCCGACGTTGCCGCTCGAGAACAGGAAACCCAGCGCGAGCATGGATGCGGCCATCACCAGGGCGCCGAGCACCAGCAACGGTTTGCGACCCCAGCGGTCGACAGTCACCAGCGCGATCAGCGTGAACACGATGTTCGCCACGCCGACGGTGATGGTCTGGAGCAGCGCGGTGTCGGTGGACGCTCCCATGTTCTTGAACATCAGCGGCGCGTAATAGAGAACGGCGTTGATACCCACGAACTGCTGGAACAACGACAGTGCAATACCGACGAAGATCACCAAGCCGCCGAACGCGAACAGCTTGCTGCTGTTGCTCTCGTTCAGCGATTCCTGGATCTCGGCCAGCACGCGGATGGCGTCCGCTTCGTTGGACACGCGCCTAAGTACCTGGCGAGCTTCGTCGCCGCGGCCTTTCATCACCAGCCAGCGCGGAGTTTCCGGCACGAGCAACAGTAGAACCAGGAACAGGCCGGCGGGAATCGCGCCCGACAGCAGCATGTAGCGCCAGCCGGTGGACAGCACCCAGGCATCGTCACCCTGCGACGCGATGAACCAGTTGATGAAGTACACGAGCGTCATGCCCGAGACGATGGCCACCTGTTGGTAAGTCACCAGCCGGCCGCGTTGTGCGGGCGGCGCAATTTCCGCGATATAAAGAGGTGACAGCATCGAGGCGATACCGACGCCGACGCCGCCGAGAATGCGGTAGAGAATGAAGGGAGTCAGCGCGGCCGGGCCCATTTCGCCGACCTTGCCGAGGCCGAATTCGGGAAACGCCGAACCGATCGCCGATATGAAGAACAGCACCGCGGCAACGAGCAGGCCGCCTTTACGGCCCAAGCGTGCTGACAGAGGGCCGGCCAGCGCCGCACCGATGACGCATCCGAGCAACGCGCAGGAGATGGTCCATCCCGACAAGCTGCCTGCAGCCGTTTCGGATAAACCACGCGGGTCGATGAAGTTGGCGTCGATGGCGCCGACGGCGCCGGAAATCACTGCGGTGTCGTAGCCGAACAATAATCCGCCCAGCGCGGCGATCATGGTCAGGCCTCTTACCAACCCGGCATGCGCGCCCGGATCGTCGTTTCCCCTGTCAATCGTCATGCATCTTCTCCTATGGGTGGTAGGCGCTGCTTCGTGTGGCCGCGTCCCGCGATCTGCGCACAGTAATGATAGCGCTATCAGAGTTCAAGCAAAAACGGATCGGGAGCGGCGTTTCAGCGGCGCGCGAGTCGCAGAGACAGCGGCGAGGTTGACTTGTTCCATTCGCCGCCCGCCCGCGTTTGCTACCGTGCCGGTTGATTACAATTGCGGTCGCCAGAGTGCCGCCAGGCGGTTGCCGCGGCGTTGCCGCAGTAGATCCCGGCTCCAGGTGGTGTTACCGTTATCACACGATGGATGCCGGCCTTCGCCACCGGCGCAATAATGAATCCGCACCGAATCCACGACGCATGGCGTCGCTAGCTCGTCGATGTTTAGGGGGTTGCCAGACATGGCTCAACATATCATCCGGGGCATCGCCCGGTACGCCGTCCAGCGCGTGGCTTGTATCGACTTGACTGTAGTTTCTGCATCTATCGCGCACGGCATTCGTCATAAGTGCGTCGGATTTACGAGTGCGCTGGGTTTGCTGATGCTCGTCATCGCAGCGCCGGCAGGAGCCGAAGACGGCTACGACCTGTGGCTGCGCTATCGCGCGGTAGAAGCGCCATTGCTTGCGACCTATCGTGCGCAGGCCACCGAATTGGAATCGATCCCCTCGTCGCCCACACTCGCGGCGGCGCAGGCCGAGCTGATGCGCGGCCTCGGCGGATTATTGGACCAGCCTCTTTCCCGTGTGGACAAGGCAACACGCGCGGGAAGCATCGCCCTGCTCACGCCCGCATCCCCGCAATTCCGCGCGCTGCAGTTGAACCTGAAGGCGGTGGGGCCTGAGGGTTATGTCATCCGCAGCCTGATCCGCGACGGCATGCCGATGATCGTCATCGCCGCGAACACCGACACCGGTGCGCTGTACGGCGCATTCCACTTCCTGCGACTGGTGCAAACCCGGCAGCCGCTCGAACGCTTGGATATCCAGGCCTCGCCGCACGTCCAGTGGCGCACGCTCAATCATTGGGACGATCTCAATGCTCACGTCGAGCGCGGCTACGCGGGTGCCTCGATCTGGGACTGGCACAAGCTGCCCGACTACCTCGATCCTCGCTACACCGACTACGCGCGCGCCAATGCTTCCCTCGGACTCAATGCCACGGTCCTCAACAACGTCAACGCCAATGCCACCAGCCTGACGGCGCCGTACATCGCGAAGGCCGCGGCAGTGGCCGGCGTGCTTCGTCCCTATGGCATCCGTGTGTTGTTGTCGGCGCGTTTCAGCGCTCCGATCGAGATCGGTGGCCTGAAGACGGCCGATCCGCTCGATCCGCAGGTGCGGCAGTGGTGGCAGGCGAAGGTCGACGAGATCTATCGCGCGATTCCCGATTTCGGCGGCTTCCTGGTGAAAGCCAATTCGGAGGGCCAGCCCGGTCCGCAGGACTACAAACGCTCGCATGCGGACGGAGCGAACATGCTGGCCGATGCGATCGGCAAGCGCGGCTTAGTCATGTGGCGCGCCTTCGTCTACTCGCATGAGGAACCGGACGATCGCGCCAAGCAGGCTTACACCGAGTTCGTGCCCCTCGACGGCAAGTTCCGCGACAACGTGCTGGTTCAGGTGAAGAACGGCGCCATCGATTTCCAGCCGCGCGAACCCTTCCATCCGCTGTTCGGCGCCATGCCGCGCACGCCGCTGATGATGGAATTCCAGATCACCAAGGAATATCTCGGCTTCGCCACGCACCTTGCCTATCTCGCGCCCATGTACGAAGAGGCGCTGCAGTCCGACACCTTTGCGAAAGGCAAAGGCTCGCAGGTCGCGAAGGTCGTCGATGGCTCGTTGCATGGCTATAAGCGCACCGGCATGGCAGGCGTCGCGAACATCGGCGCCGATCGCAACTGGAGCGGTTCGCACTTCGACCAGGCCAACTGGTACGCATTTGGCAGGCTTGCGTGGGATCCTTCTCTGTCGTCACGCGCGATTGCCGAAGAATGGGCCCGCATGACGTTCTCCAACGAGCCGCAGCTGGTCGGCAAAGTGGTCGACATGATGATGTCGTCGCGCGAAGCCGTCGTCGACTACATGACGCCGCTGGGATTGCATCACCTCATGGGTCGCAGTCATCACTACGGTCCGGGGCCGTGGGTGGAAGGAGGCCCGCGTGCCGACTGGACTTCGGTCTATTACCACCGCGCCGATGCACGCGGCATAGGCTTCGATCGCAGTGCCAGCGGCAGCAATGCCGTCGGCCAATACGCGCCGCAGGTCGCCGCGGAGTTCGGCAAACTCGATCGCGTGCCGGAGAAATTCCTGCTCTGGTTCCATCATGTACCTTGGGATCACCGCATGCCGTCGGGCCGGATCCTCTGGGATGAACTCGTCGATCGCTACAGCCGTGGCGTCGCGAATGTCACGGCGATGCGCAACACCTGGACGGACATGGCGCCGTACGTCGATGCCGAGCGGCATGCGCAGGTCGCTGCGTTCCTCGCGATCCAGGAGAAAGAAGCTCGCTGGTGGCGCGACGCGAGCATCGCGTACTTCCAGACATTCTCGAAACGCCCCTTGCCAGCGGGCTACGCGCCACCGGAACACACGCTCGAATATTACAAAGCGTTGTCGTTCCCCTACGCGCCAGGAAGCGGCTGAGATGTTGCTGTCCAAGTCTCTGGTGCGCGCGGGCGCGGTGTTGGCATCGCTGGCGTTTCAGCCGTGCGCTCATGCGGACGACTCGCCGTTGCTGCATGAACTCTTCGGCGACCACGTCGTGTTGCAACGTGAGCAGCCCATCGTCGTATGGGGAACGACGCAGCCGGCCGCACAACTTACTTTGACGCTTGCCGGCTCCACGGCGAGTGCGGTAGCTGATGCAGCGGGGAAGTGGACCGCGACCTTGCCGGCAATGAAAGCAGGCGGGCCGCATGTGCTCGTGGCCGAATCGGGCGGCCGGCAACAGAAAATCGACGACGTACTGATCGGGGATGTGTGGCTTTGCTCCGGACAGTCGAACATGGGATTGCAGGTCAAGTACGCTCTCGACGCGCACTCGCAGATTGCCGGTTCCACCAACGATTCGATCCGCATGCTCACCGTGCCGTTGAGCATCGCCACGACTCCGCTCGAACGCTTCGGCAAAGCGGCAGCCTGGCTCAAGGCGGAGCCGCGCAACACACCGGATTTTTCGGCGGCCTGCTACTACTTCGCGCGTGAGCTGCAGAAGACCACCCACGTTCCCATGGGGCTCGTTAATTCCTCCTGGGGAGGTTCGCGGCTCGAAGCATGGATGAGCGAAGGCAGCCTGCGCGGCATCGAAAACTATGGCGTTCCGCTCGACCTGCTGGCGCTGTATGCGAAAGATCCCGCCGCAGCCAAGCGAGCCTGGGGACAGCAGTGGGAGAAATGGTGGCGCGGCAAGGTGTCGCAGTCGCCGCAGCCGTGGGAACTGAAGCAAGACAGCGAGTGGCGACCTGCGCCGCGTGGTCTCGGCGCATGGGAAAGATGGGGAGTCAGCGAACTCGCCAACTACAACGGCATGCTTTGGTATCGCACGCGCGTGACATTGACTGCAGCCCAGGCCCGGCAACCGGCGACGTTGTCACTGGGTCGCATCGATGAGGTCGACGAGGTGTGGGTGAACGGCCGCTTCGCCGATACCAACTCGGGTGCGGACGTGTCGCGTGTATATAAGCTCGATGCGAAGTTACTGCATGCGGGCGAGAACGTGATCGTCGTCAATGCGCTCGACACCTATGGCGATGGCGGAATGGTGGGCTCGCCTTCCGAGCGCAAACTTACCTTCGGCGATGGCGCGACTGTCGCGCTCGACCAGGACTGGCAGTTTCACCGGGTGCCCGCGGATATCGGTTCGCCACCGCGCGCTCCGTGGGAATCCACCGCCGGCGTGACGACGATTCACAACGCGATGATCGCGCCGCTGGGCCGGTTCGGATTCAAGGGTGCAGTCTGGTACCAGGGGGAATCGAACACCGGCGATGCAGGCAATTACCAGGCATTGCTGGCGGGATTGATGAGCGACTGGCGCGGCAAGTTCGGAGCGGACCTGCCGTTCCTCATCGTGCAGCTCGCGAATTACGGCATGCCTCCGACCAAGCCTGTCGAGAGCGGATGGGCCAGCCTGCGTGAAGCGCAGCGGCTTGCGGTGAAACAGGATGCTCACGCCGCGCTCGCTGTCACCATCGATATCGGCGACCGCTACGATATTCATCCGGCGAACAAGCAGGAACTCGGCCGTCGCTTGTCGCGCGCTGCGCGAAACCTGATCGAACACGAAGCCATTGCGGTGTCCGGCCCCGTCGTCGCATCGGCGCGCGCCGTACAGGGAACGGTCGAAGTCGCGTTCGACGATGTCGAAGGCGAATTGGTCGCGTATTCATCGCAGCGGCCCATCGGATTCGAACTCTGCGGTGCGGCGCCGGGCTCTTGCCGTTTCGTCGATGCGGTCATCGAAGGCAAGCGAGTAGTGTTGTCGGCCGCGGGGCAAACGCCCGCCACGCGCGTGCGCTACTGCTGGGCCGACAGTCCTGTCTGCACGCTCTACGATAAATCGACGCTGCCCGCCGGGCCGTTCGAAGTGACGATCGACGCGGAACGCTGATCGCGGCAAAGGAAGAGGAGGGCCCGGTGTGGGCCCGGAGAATGGGTGAGACGACATGCGCATGAACATGACCCCGACCAAGAAGATCGATTACCTGCCCGAGGACCGGCTGTTCCCGGCAGATCCTGGAACGCGTGACATCGCGCGCCGGCTGTATCAGTCGGTTCGCGATCTGCCCATCATCAGTCCGCACGGCCATACCGATCCGGCATGGTTCGCAGGCAACGCGGCGTTCGCCGATCCGGCGACGCTGTTGCTGACGCCCGATCATTACATCTTTCGCATGCTTTACAGCCAGGGTGTGCGGCTCGAGGATTTCGGCGTCGCGCGTCGTGACGGCGGCAACATCGAGCGCAATCCACGTCGCATCTGGACGATCTTCGCCGATCACTATCATCTGTTTCGCGGCACGCCGACGCGACTGTGGTTCGACTGGGTGCTGCTGCACGTATTCGAAATCGATGCGCCGTTGACGCCGCAGAATGCCGATGCCGTGTACGACATCATTCAAGGCAAACTGCAGCAGGATGCATTCCGGCCGCGCGCACTGTTCGACCGGTTCAACATCGAAGCGCTGGCCACCACCGAATCGCCGCTCGACGACCTGCAGCATCACGAAACCATCCGCCGCAGCGGTTGGAAAGGACGCGTGATCACAGCCTATCGGCCCGATCCGGTCGTCGATCCCGATGTGCGAGAGTTTCGCGAGAATCTCGGGCGCTTCGGCGAGATTGCCGGTGAAGATGCCTTCACGTGGCGCGGCTACCTGGCAGCGCATCGCAAGCGACGCGAGTTCTTCAAACGCATGGGCGCGACTTCGACCGATCACGGCCATCCCAGCGCCTACACCGAGGATCTCGATTCGCAGGAAGCGGCGACGCTGTTCAACCGCGTCATTCGCGGCACGCACACGGCTCTGGAAGCTGAAAGATTTCGCGGTCAGATGCTCACCGAGATGGCGCGCATGAGTCTCGATGACGGCCTGGTCATGCAGATCCATCCCGGTTCGTGGCGCAATCACAATGCTTCGCTGTTCGAGCGCTTCGGCGCCAACGTCGGCGCGGACATTCCGATGGCCACCGATTACGTTCGCGCCCTGCGTCCGCTGCTCAATCGCTTCGGCAACGAAAGTTCGCTGTCCATCATCGTGTTTACGCTGGATGAAAGCAGCTACAGCCGCGAACTCGCGCCGCTGGCTGGTCATTATCCGGCGATGAAGCTCGGCCCGTCCTGGTGGTTCCATGACAGTCCCGAAGGAATGATGCGCTTCCGTGAGCACACTACGGAGACTGCGGGCTTCTATAACACCGTGGGCTTCAACGATGATACCCGCGCGTTCCTCTCGATCCCGGCGCGACACGACGTGGCGCGGCGGGTCGACTGTTCGTTTCTCGCGCGCCTGGTGGCTGAACACCGGCTGCGTGAGGAAGAAGCATTCGAAGTAGCGAAGGATCTCGCGTACACACTGGCAAAGAAGGCGTATCGACTATGAGCAAGACGCACGGAATCCTATGGTCGATGGTCGCCGCGCTGGGCGTGTCGTACGCGGCTACAGGCGCAGAGCCTGTATATAAGGATCTGCAGCAGAGCTTTCCGGCCCGTGCGAAGGATCTCGTATCGCGCATGACCCTGGAGGAGAAGGTCTCGCAGCTGGGCAACAATGCGGCGGCCATCCCGCGGCTGGATGTGCCTGCGTATGAATGGTGGAACGAAGCGCTGCATGGTGTGGCGAGAGCCGGCGCGGCCACGGTATTTCCGCAGGCTATCGGCCTTGCGGCGACGTTCGACAAATCGCTCATGAGTTCGGTGGCTACGGCAATCAGCGACGAAGCGCGCGCCAAGCACCATGAATTCGAACGGCGCGGCCAGCGTGGCCGCTACCAGGGCCTGACGTTCTGGTCGCCCAATATCAATATTTTTCGCGATCCGCGTTGGGGGCGAGGGCAGGAGACCTACGGCGAGGATCCGTTCCTGACCGCGATGATGGGCGTGCAATTCGTCAAAGGCCTGCAGGGCGACGATCCCAAATATCGCAAGCTCGATGCGACGGCCAAGCACTTCGCCGTGCATAGCGGGCCGGAAGCGGATCGTCATCGCTTCGACGTGCACCCCAGCGAGCGCGATCTGTACGAAACCTACCTGCCTGCGTTTCGCGCGCTGGTCCAGGATGCGAACGTCGCTGCGGTGATGGGTGCCTACAATCGCGTCAATGGCGAGTCGGCATCCGCGAGTCCGAGACTACTGCAGCAGATTCTTCGCTCGGATTGGGGATTCGACGGCTACGTGGTATCCGACTGCGATTCCATCGAAGACATTTTCCTGCATCACAAGATCGTCGACACCGCCCCGAAAGCCGCAGCGCTCGGCGTGAAAAACGGCTGCGATCTGGATTGCGGCAAGACTTACGATGCGCTCGTTCCGGCGGTGAAGCAGGGGCTGATTCGCGAGAGCGACATCGATACGGCGGTGGTGCGGCTCATGCAGGCACGCTTCGAACTGGGTATGTTCGATCCGCCGGAGAAGGTGAAGTGGGCGCAGATTCCTTATTCGGTCAACCAGTCGCCCGAGCACGATCGGCTCGCGCGTAAGGCGGCGCAATCGTCGATCGTGCTGCTGAAGAACACCGGCGTGCTGCCGCTGTCCCGCGATGTGGGCAAGATTGCAGTCATCGGCCCGACGGCGGATGAGGTCATGTCGCTGCTGGGGAATTACTACGGAACGCCGGCTGCGCCGGTCACCGTTCTCGAAGGAATTCGAGCTGCTGTGGGCAGCAAATCGACGGTCGTCTATTCGCGCGGAACGGATCTGGTGGAAGGTCGTGAAGAACCCCGCGCCGCGCCGGTGATCGATGCTGTTTACCTGCGGCAAGGCAACGGTCTCGCGCAGGGCTTGAAAGGCGAATACTTCAAAGGCCATGAACTTGCCGGCAAGCCGGTGATGACGCGGGTCGATTCGCGAATCGCATTTCGCTGGGACCGTGGCGCACCGACGGACGATCTCGTCGCACGCGGCGAACTCACCGAAGCAACCGCTCTGGCCGGCGACGATTTCAGCGTTCGCTGGACCGGACAACTGCTGCCGCCGACTTCGGGCCGCTACGAACTCATCGTCGGCGCCAACGATGGTTTCCGGTTGTTCCTCGACGGCAAAGAAGTGCTCAATGGTTGGAAGAAGCAGGAACGCCTGCAGAGCACGAGCGCGTTCATCGACCTGGAAGGCGGCAAGGCCTATGACCTGCGCCTGGAATATTTCGAAGACGTTCGCGATGCCGAAGTGCGCCTGTCATGGCTGCGTCCCGGTGCGAAGCCGCCGTTCGAAGAAGCACTGGAAGCCGCACGCGCGGCCAACGTGATCGTGTTCGTCGGCGGCCTCACCGGTGACGTCGAAGGCGAGGAAATGAAAGTGAGCTATCCGGGTTTTGCCGGCGGCGATCGCACCGACCTGCGGCTGCCATCGACGCAGCAGAAGTTGCTCGAAGCCTTGCAGGCCACCGGCAAGCCGGTGGTGTTGGTGCTGACGACGGGCTCGGCGATCGCAGTGGATTGGGCTCAACAGAAGCTGCCCGCCATCTTGGTTGCGTGGTATCCGGGACAGCAGGGCGGCAATGCCGTTGCCGACGTACTGTTCGGCGCCACGAATCCGGCGGGCCGCTTGCCGGTGACGTTCTACAGCGAGTCGTCGAAGCTTCCCGCGTTCGATGACTATTCCATGCAGGGCCGCACGTATCGATACTTCGGCGGCACGCCGCTGTATCCGTTCGGGCATGGGCTGTCATACACGAAGTTCGAATACTCCGACCTGCAGATGGACAAGACCACAGCATCTGCCGATGACACGGTTACCGTTACGCTGAAGGTGAAGAACACTGGCACACGCGCCGGTGACGAAGTCGTTCAGCTTTATGCGCATCCGCTGGCGCCCGCGAGAACCCGTGCACTGAAAGAGCTTCGCGGCATCGAGCGTGTGACGCTGCAGCCGGGTGAGACTCGCAAGGTTTCTTTCACCGTGAAGGGAAGTCGCGATCTGACGATCTACGATGAGAAGAAGAAGGCGTATGCGGTCGATCCAGGTAAATACGAAGTCCAGATCGGCGCATCGAGTGCGGATATCCGGCTGAAGAACACGCTGTCTCTTCGGTAAGGAGTGTTTCTTCTCGCTACCTCTCCCGGTTTCGGGAGAGGTAGCGCGTCCTCGCGCCGGTGAGGGCTCTGGCGCGTGCCGCGCTTCCCGCCCGACGCTACAACGCCGCCTGCTCCAACCTCGGCGCCAACAACTGCACCACCAGCAGCGCCAACAAATACGCCGACCCCGCGATCAGAAACACCGGCAGGTAGCTCCCAGTAGTCTCCAGCAGAAATCCAACGAACGTCGAAATCATCATCCCGCCGACCGCGCCAGCGAAACCGCCGATGCCGACCACCGACCCCACCGCGCGTCGCGGGAACATATCCGAACTCAGAGTGAACACATTCGCCGACCAGCCTTGATGGCCGGCAGTGGCGAGGCCGATCAGGCCAACAGCCAACCACAGGTTCCCCGCTTGAGAAGCAAAGACGATCGGCAACACGCAGGACGCGCAAATCAACATCGCAGTCTTCCGCGCACGATTCGCACTCCATCCAAGTCGTATGAAGCGACCAGCAAGCCACCCACCCGCGATACTGCCCACATCGGCCATCACGTAGATCACGACCAACGGCAGGCCGATGCCTGTCAGCGTCAGGCCGTACTCCGAGTTGAGGAACTTAGGCAGCCAGAACAGGAAGAACCACCAGAACGGATCGGTCATGAACTTCGCGGCGACGAAGGCCCACGTCTGTCGATGGCGCAGCAGCTGCGTCCATGCAATACGGGTCACCGGCTCTTCAGGATCGCTGCGAATGTAGGCAAGCTCCGCCGCCGACAGTTTCGGTTGCTGTTCCGGAGTGCGATACACGAGCAGCCAGGTGATCAGCCATGCGCCGCTGAGCAGTCCTGTGAAGATGAACGCAGCCTGCCAGCCCCAGGTGACGGCAACGATAGGCACGGTGAGCGGTGCGACGATGGCTCCCACGTTCGATCCGGAATTGAAGATGCCGGTGGCGAAGGCCCGCTCACGACGCGGAAACCACTCAGCCACCGTCTTGATCGCGGCCGGGAAATTTCCCGCTTCGCCCAGTCCCAATGCGAAGCGCGCGATGGCGAAACCAACGACCGTGGTGGCCAGCGAATGACTCATGGCGGCAAGGCTCCACAGCGTTATCGCCACCGCATAGCCGATCTTCGTACCGAGCTTGTCGATGACCACGCCGGCGCACAGCAGTCCGATGGCGTAGGCCGCCTGGAACGACGTGACGATGTAGCCGTAGTCGATTTCGTTCCAGCCGATCTGCCGCTGCAGATCGGGCGCGAGCACGCCGAGCACCTGGCGGTCGACGTAGTTGATGGTCGTTGCGAGCAGCAGCAGCGCACAGATGCGCCAGCGGTACGTACCGACCTTGCCGCCTGTTTCCACACCCGGGACGCCGGCCATTACTCGATCACCAGCGTGGTGGATTTGAGATCGGCCGAGTTGCCGCCCGATGAAATCAGGAACTCGCCGGGCTCGACCAGGTATTTCATGCTCTCATTCCAGTAGGCGAACGATTTGGAGTCCAGTACGAAGTCCACCGTCTGACTCGCGCCGGGCGCGAGAGTGATGCGCTTGAAGCCTTTGAGTTCCTGCACCGGACGCGTAACCGAACTGAGCACGTCGCGCACATAGAGCTGAACCACCTCGTCGCCCGCCACCTTGCCGGTGTTGCGCACATCGACCGACACGGTCACCGAACCGTCCGCACGAATGCGCGGAGCTGACAGTTTCGGCGCGGCGATCTCGAAGGTGGTGTACGACAGGCCGAAACCGAACGGGAACAACGGCGCCTTGGTATCGAAAATATAGCCGCGATGCGCGCTCGGCTTCTGGTTGTAATACATGGGCAGCTGGCCGACAGAGCGCGCGATGGTCACAGGCAGCTTGCCGCCGGGATTGATATCGCCGAACAGTACGTCAGCCATGGCGGTGCCGCCTTCCTGGCCCGGATACCACGCTTCGACCAGCGCATTGGATTTCTCGACGATTTCCGGCACCGACAGCGGCTGGCCGTTGATCAGCACCACCACGACAGGCTTGCCCAAGGCGAACAAGGCAGCGGCAAGTTCATTCTGCTGCGCCACCAGTCCGATGTCGGTGCTGTCGCCCAAGTGATTCTTGGCCCATGCCTCGCGATGCAGGGCGGCGCTGGCGCCGATGGCGAGCACGATGGCATCGGCATCCTTCGCCACCTGTACGGCTTCGGCGATGCGCTTGCGGTTCTCGTCCGGATTGGCCAGCACGACGTCGTCCGACCACCAGTCGCCTTTATCGGTGAGGCGCACGCCTTCTGCAGTGACGATCTTCAGGCGTTTGCCTACTTTGGCGTCGATGCCATCGAGCAGCGTGACCGACTGCTTGGGGAAAACGGAATAGCCGCCCAGTTGCGCCACAGCCGCGTTCGGGCCGATGACAGCGAGCGTGCGCAATGCGTCCGCCCGCAACGGCAACGTGCCATCGTTCTTCAGCAGGACGATGGTTTTTCTCGCGGCTTCCGTCGCGAGTGCGCGAGCTTCCGCATTGCCGGTGATCGACTTGGCATAGCGCGCGTCCGCGTATGGGTTCTCGAACAGGCCGGCCAGGATCTTCAAACGCAACATGCGTCGTACCGCAGTGTCGATTTCGCCTTGCGTGACGCGTCCATCGGCGAGCGCCTTGGGCAGATTCATGAAGCCGTCGCCGTCCGGCAGATCGAAGTCGACGCCAGCGTGAATCGCACGAACGGCTGCAGCGGTGAAGTCGGGCGCGATCTTGTGTATCTCGTTGAGTTCTTCGATGGCGCGATAGTCGCTAGAGACAGAACCCTTGAAGCCCATTTCGCCGCGCAGGATATCGGTGAGCAGCCAGCGATTCGCATGCGAGGGGAGGCCGTCGATTTCGTTGTACGACGCCATCACGTTGAAGGCGTTGGCGCGCTGGATCGCGGCCTGGAACGGCGGGAAGAACACTTCGCGCAGGATGCGTTCGGAAATGCTGGCGGGACCGACATTGGTGCCGCTCTCAGGTTGTCCATGACCCGTCATATGCTTGAGCGTTGCAAATACGCGGCCCGGCGCCAGCGGCAGACTGTCGCCCTGAAATCCACGAACCGCGGCAACACCGAGTTCACTGACGAGGTACGGATCTTCGCCGTAGGTCTCTTCGATGCGGCCCCAGCGCGGGTCGCGAGCGACATCCACCACAGGTGCAAGTACTAGATGCGCTCCGCGCGCACGAATTTCCCGCGCTACGACGGTGAATATGCGAGTCAGCAGTTCCGGATCCCAGGAACTGGCGAGCCCGATGGATTGCGGAAAATGCGTGGTGCCGGGAGCTGCGTAACCATGCAGTCCTTCTTCATGAAACAGGATGGGAATGCCAAGGCGGGTGGAGGCCGCGTAGCGCTGCATGGCGTTGACCAGTTCCACCGTCTGCGCTTCATCGCGAAACGGCTCGTCCGCCGGACTGGATGCGCCGCGCAGATCGCTGGGGCGCGCTACATGGCCGATGCCACCAGGGAAATTGCTGCGTGCCTTGGCCGGATCGAACGCATCCTTGGCAGTGAAGATCAGTTTTTTCTTGTTCCAGACCGTGGTGATCTGCGCGATTTTTTCTTCCAGGGTCATGCGTGCCAGCAGGTCCTCGACACGCGCTTCCACCGGAGCCTTGGGATCTTTGTAGAGCGGCTTGGCGTCGGCCGCCAGGCACAGCGAGGGTACTGCCGCAACCGATAGAACGACTGGAATCAACCAATGCGCCGAGCGCTTGAGCCCGAAATCCCGTGCTGCCATGAACCCCCCTGATCGAACCAACCGTCGGCGCGAGGCGCCGATACGAATCTAATTGCTGTCTGATAACGCTAACATCTAACGGGGGACGATTCCACCGTGACGGGACCGACTTCAGATGGCTGAGCGACGCTGCATCTCCTTACGGCGCAACGCCGCTTCCGAACGGGCGCGTTCGAGGGCATCGGTCTCGGTCGCAGCGAGCACTGCATTGATGACTCGATCCAGATGCTGATGCATTGCTCGCCTCGCGGCCTTTGGATCGCGCGCCTTCAATGCCTCGAAGATTGCCATGTGATCGTCGTGCCGCGGCTGGACACCCGCCTCGCGGGCGCGGTCGAACATGGTCATGCACATGGGCGACTTGAACCGCATATCCCACAATGTCTCGATGACGCTGGCGATGGCGGAGTTGCCGGTGGCTTCGGCAATGGCGATGTGAAAGCTGCGGTCCGCCTGTTCGCCGGCCGCGTTGTCGATGTTCGCGGCCATCTTGCGCAGCAGGTCTTCCAGCTTGCTCAACTCGTCGTCGGAAATGAGCGCGGCGGCGAGCGCAGCGGATTCCCCTTCGAACAGCCGCCGCGCTTCGGTCACTTCGAAAGGACCGATGTCTTCGTCGTTGCCGCTGCCATCGGGCACTGGCGCATCCACCACATAAACGCCGGAACCGCGACGCGCTTCAGCGATGCCGCGGATTTCCAAGGCGATCATCGCTTCGCGGATGGTGGCTCGGCTCACCTGGAACTCCTCCGCCAGCTCGCGTTCCGGCGGCAATCTCGTGCCGCGCAGGTAGGTGCCGTCGCGGATCGATGCAACGATGGCATCGGCGACCTTTTGATACAGCTTGGGTGAGTGGTGGCGACCTAGTTCCATGAGATTCGTCAGCAGCTCGAGGCGTTTGAAAGTGGCTGGGCCAATTATGGGCGGCTCTCCCGGGCGAGTGCAATGTGTGAACGAGCTCTCGCAATAGCGGTTTTTGCGCTGTTTCACAGTTTTTGCCTGCATTGACAGCTCTACGTTTAGACTGTGAACCGCGCCCGCCGATAGTGAATCCACGGCGTTGACAAGTTCAACCAGACCAATCCAGAATAAATTGGACAGGCCACATTACGTATTTCACGTGAAGAGTGAACCTGACGCGAGGTATGGATACCCGGGTGAGACAGGGTATTCCTGTCCCACCCAATCGCGAAAAGACTCGTAGCCCATCACGTCGCAGGACATCGCAGGGGCAGCGGTTTTTTCAATCCGTAGGCAGCGTCGTCAGCGGATGGGTATTGGGGCGTCGGTGTGTAGTACTCCAATGAAGGGTGCGAGCGCTGGCATATGGGGTCGATTCACCTTCAGCTGATGGTCTTAAAACAGGGGGATTTCATGACTATTTCGAGACATGGGGCTTTGGAACAGGGCGCCCCGCGGCACAGTGCGGGCCGCAGTCGGATGCTCGCCGTGTGCGTAGCTTCCATCATCGCCCAAGCACAGATGGGCCCGGCATATGCGCAGGTCGCGGCGCCCACTACGGCGGGTGAAGCCCGGCTCGAGGAAATCGTGGTCACCGGTTTCCGCCAGAGTCTTGCCAACGCAGCCGATGCCAAGCGCGAATCGACCAACTTCACCGATTCGGTGTTCGCGGAAGACATCGGTAAATTTCCCGATCTCAACATCGCCGAAGCGCTCAACCGCATTCCCGGCATCCAGCTCACCCGTGAAATCACCGGCGAAGGCTTGAACATCCAGATCCGCGGCCTGGGCAACAACTTCACCAAGGTGCTGCTCAACGGTTCGCAGATCGGCGTGGCCTCCAGCGGCCGCACCGACGCCACCAACCAGAATCGCGAAATCGACCTGGACCTGTTCCCCACTGAATTGTTCTCGCGTCTCGACGTGAGCAAAACGCCCACCGCCGGAATGGTGGAAGGCGGCGTCTCGGGTGTCGTGAACATGCGCACTGCGCGTCCGTTCGACAATCCGGGCACACGCTTCACCTACCAGGCGCAGGCCAGCTACGGCGAAGAGAGCGAAGACGTCAGCCCGCGCTTGGCTGCCATGGGCAGCTGGACCAACGACACGTTCGGCGTGCTCGTCGGTATCGCCGGCGTGCACAACAAGTCGACCACCACCGGTTTCGAAACCATCGGCTGGAGCAACCCGACCATCACCAACGGACAGTGCGGCACTGCGCCTGCGGCTGGCCAGACACTCTCTTCCGTGTCCGCACAGTGCAATAGCACTGGCGGTAATGCCTGGGGATTACCCGGCGTGAATGCAACCACGGGCCTGGGCGTGGTGCCGGTCAATGCGGGCGGCGGCCTGGTTGCCGGCACGACGATCGATCGCGCCTTCCTCGAGGCGCAGAATCCCGGCCTGTCTGCCGAGCAGATCGGCAATGCGCTGATTCCGCGGCTGGGTCGCCAATCCTTCAACGAAGGCACGCGCGATCGCGTATCGGGCGTGATCTCGTTCGAATATCGTCCCAGCGAGACCATGAGCTTCTACCTGGATACGCTGTACTCGGATGCGGACCGCGAGTTCGATCGTATCGACATGAACTACATCGGCCGCAACGGCGCCGGCATTCCGCAGAACCTGAAGATCGACCAGAACAACGTGGTCACCAGCGGCAGCTTTGCGAATGCGCAGTTCTTCCTGGAAGCGCGGCCGTACGACGAGGAAGTGGATTTCTACAACGTCAACCCCGGCGCGCATTTCGAGTTCGGTGAGAACTGGATTCTCGACGCGCAGGCCAACACCAGCCGCAGCGTGTTCTTCCGCGAATCGCCCACCATCCTGTTCAACTCGCCGCTCAACCAGGGTGTGACCGCGACGATCGACAACAACGGCGGCGACTTTCCCAAGATCACCACCAACTTCGACCTCAACGATCCGAACGCCGGCTGGACGTGGGGCTCGGGCACTCGCGTGAGCCTCACCAACGAGCGCCGCGTGACCGAGACCAACGGCTTCCACCTGGACAGCCGCTTCGGCAACGTCGAGCAGAACATCAAGCTGGGTGTGGCGTACGACGAGATTTCGCGTTCCATCGTTGCGCTCGACAACAGCAATCGCTGGCAGACGCTGGTCTGCGGCGGCGGCCCTTCGGCATTGCCTGCGGACGGCAGCAATCCGATTACGGCCGCTGCTTGTAACGGTGGCCCCGGTTCGCTCATCCCGAATTCGGCGCTGTCGTCCTACATCCGCCGCGGACCGCTCGGCTTCATCACCGTTGACTTCGATCGGTTCAAGGCCGACACCAACTACGCGCAGCTCAACGCCACCGCGCCGAAGTCCGGCGCATCGCCGACGAATGCACAGAGCGGCGACATCGAAGAGAAGACGCGCGCTGCGTACTTCGAACTCAACAACACGAGCGACCTGGTCGGTCACGAACTGCGCATCAATGCAGGCGCGCGCTACGTGGCGACGGACCAACTCATCGTCGGACCGATTCCGGTCCGCCAGGCCGGTACCGGCCTGGTGCTGCCGGGCCAGTTCTTTAACCAGAGCTTCGACAGCGACTATCGTGAATTCCTGCCTTCGTTCAACGCGGCACTGAACGTGCTGGACAGCGTCGTCACGCGCTTCTCGGCGTCACGTACGTTGACCCGCGCGAATCCGAGCGCGATGTTGCCGGGCACGAACTTCACGGACGTCGGTGCCACCAACGCGAGCCAGGGTAATCCCAACATCTCGCCGTACCTGTCCACCAACATGGACCTGGGTATCGAGTGGTACACCGGTCGCGAAGGTTATGCGGCACTGACCCTGTTCGACAAGAAGCTCACCGGCTTCACGGTTCAGGGCATCACGGTGACGCCGTTCCTCAATCTGGGCATTCCGTTCGACTCGCTGACTCAGCCGCAGCAGACGGCCATCAACAGCCGCGGCGGTCCGAACAATGCGACGGTGAACGTGACGCGCCAGGAAAATGCGGGCGGCACGCTGAACATCCGCGGCTATGAAGCGCAGTTGGTTCAGCCTCTGACCTTCGCGCTGGACGGTCTTGGCTTCACGGCGAATTACACTCACGTGCAGCAGAAGTCCGACGGTGCGGGCGCGCCGACCCAGGCGCTGGGCATTTCCCCGTACACATACAACACGACGCTGTACTACGAAAACTTCGGAGCAACTGTCCGTCTCTCGTACGTGTACAACGCCGAGCAGGTCACCAGTGTGCCCAACCAGCAGGGCATCCCGCTGGCGCAGTTGTACGCGGATGAGTACGGCCAGTGGGATTTGTCGGCGAGCTACGAATTCACTTCGTTGCCTACTTCGCCGCAGCTCACTCTCAACGTCATCAACCTCACGGGCGAGACGCAGCGCGCGACCCAGCAGTTCGATAACGCAACCTATACGTTCTACGATCCGGGCTATTCGATCGTGGTCGGCTTGCGGGGCAAGTTCTAGTCGAAGGACCGGCACCGCGGAAGGAGGGGTGTAGCTCTCCTTCCGCGGCATGCGACGCGGCTTCCCCCCGCGTCGCATGTTTCTTTTTAAGAAAAATCGCTGAGACTGTCGCGCGTCACGCCCGACGATACGGTACAAGACCATCCGGGTGCGTCTATCGCGCCGGCCTCAACAGCGACGTGGGGAATTCCATGAAGACTCGATCGGTCCTGCTGGTAGCGGCTGCGATTGCATCGTTCGCGGCCCATGCGCAGAAGTCATGTTCCGTGCCCGCCGTTCCCGATGCCAACGTCACCGCGGAGCAGGATCGCGACCACATGCTTTGCCAGGTGGGCCTGGCCTTTCCCAACCTGCCCCCATTATCGCAAGATCCCAACCGGCCGAAGAATGCGTGGCCGCGGCTGGCGACGAATCCCGAAGGCAGTTGGACCGACTCGCGCGGCCACACTGTCGTGCGCACGAATTTTGGCCTGTGGCACACCTACGATAGCGATGCGGGCGAGGCCGGCGGCGCGATGAGTGGCTACGGCGACTACGGTCCCGAATCGACGCCGCGATACTCCGACATCGACCTGCTGAAAATGCGCAACGGCGCGCCGGTAAAACGCGCCGAGGACTGGTGGACGAGGCGACGGCCCGAGTTGCTCGCTCTGACGCAGCAGGAGCTCTACGGCAAGCCCATCGATCCAGGCATTGCAGTGTCGTGGCAGGTCAGTGCGGAAAGCACCGGCGTCGAGGCGATCGGTGGGATCGACTATCCCTATCGGCAGAAGACGTTGATCGGCACGGTGGACATATCAACGTACCCGCAACTGCGTAACAGGCCGGTCGTCACCGCGCAATGCCGCTTGCCGGCTGCGGCAGGCCGCAAGTATCCGGTCGTCGTCACTTTCGGCGAAGGCGTGGGCCGCTTCCAATATACGGCGCCATTCGACATCGCCATCTGCAGTTACGACCCTAAGGCCGTGCAGCCGGACACTGGCGCCGGCGGCGCCATGTCGAGCTATCTCATCGGCCTCGTCAACAAAGGCCAGTGGCGCAAGCCGGAAGATGCCGGCGCGCTCGTCGCATGGGGATGGGGCGTAAGTCGCCTCATCGATCGATTCGCGCACGATCCGGACTTCGACGCCGACAAGGTGGCGGTGGAAGGGCATTCACGATACGGCAAGGCCACACTGGTCACGGCGGTCTACGATGACCGCGTTGCCGTCGTGTGGCCGAGCGATGCAGGTGCCCTGGGCACTGCGCCTGCGCGTCGGCACTACGGAGAGTCGCTGGAATTCGTGGCGAGTTCGAGCGGCGAGTACCACTGGGTCGCCGGCAACATTCTCAAATATGCCGGACCTCTCAAGGAAGGCGGCTACCTGCCGCGCAAAGTCGAACTGCTCGATGTGGACGCGCACTCGACGACGGCGCTGGTCGCGCCACGCGCCATTTTCGTGACAAACGGATCGGATACGCCGCCCGGTTCCGGCGATGCGTGGAGCGATCCTCGCGGCACGTTCCTGTCCGGAAAAATTGCTTCGAGCGTGTGGGAGCTGCTGGGATGGAAGGGCCAGGTGATTCCGGCCGGCACCGTCCTCACATCGGGACCGGATGAGTCGATCGGCGGCACGCCACCGTTCAACATTGCGTTCATCGATGGCGCCGTGGGCTGGCGTCGGCAGGTCGAAGGCCACACGCCGGTGCCGAACTGGCCCACCTTCGTGACGTTCGCGGCTCGCTATCTCAAGGATGGACGTCCCGTCGTCAGGGCAGGGCAGACGTTCAAGCTGAGCAATGCCGTCGCTGGGGCGATCGTGGGCACGGCAATGGCGAGCGATCCGGAAGGCGAGGCTTTGCAATGGCAGATCAACGGCGGCACGGGTGTTTATAAATTCGCCATCGATGCGGCGTCCGGAGCGATCAGTCTCGTCGATGCGGGCGGCGTCGATCGTGCGCGCGCGAAACGTTACACGTTGGTGGTGACGGCGATCGATGGAAAGCTCAGCAGTAAGGAAGCGACCATCGTCATCGCCGTGCCGTAACTTCGTGTGGGCGGCAAAACCGCCCACACGAAGCAAATCACTTCACCGCAGGCAACTTGATCGCGCCTTGCGGATCGCTCTCCAGCCGCAGCACATTGATCGTCAATCGCAATTTACCGCCCGTGCCGATCGCCACCGGCTCTTCGATCTTGGCCATGTCAGCGCCCGCATCGACGAAGCTCGCCAGCTTCACCTTCAACGTGCGCCACTCGCCGACCGGCGCGCTTTGCAGTTGCGAAGTCAGGTCGAGCGTCGTCACGTGACCGGCGCTCTTCAACGCGAGATGAACCGGCGCGGTGGGTTTCTCGTCCACGCGGTAATTCATCAGTAACGACAGGTCGGCGTTCGTCTGTCGTCGCAGGTCGATAGTCGATGCGCCACCGACTACCACGAGCGATGCCGTGCCCGATCCATTCCACACCAATTGCCTGCCGGCTTCCTGCACGCCGGCGGCGTCGACGATCTGCATGGCGAGTACACCGCTCTGCGGCCGCAGCGAGAACTGCCAGGGCGGCAGCGTCCGCCCACGCACGAAGTATTTGTCGATGTTCCAGTCGCCGGCCGCCACGCCCGATGCTTCGGGCAATTTGGCAACGGTATTGCGATCGCCATAGTTAAGTCCGTAACCGAAAGCGAACAGCGGCTGGTAATCGCTTTGACCCACGTTCAACACGGTCTGCGCAGCGCTGCGCGGCCACGAATAAGCCAGCTTGCCGGTGAAGTCATACTTCGCTTTGCCACTGGCATCCGCGATCAGCACATCGGCAACGCCGCCGCCTTCGCTTCCCGGCAGCCACGCCGCAACGAACGCGTCGGAAGCATTGAGTTCAGGATTCACCCATAGCGGCCGGCCCGACAGGAACACGGAGACCACCGGCACGCCTGCGGACTTCAATCGTTGCAACAGCGCCAGATCGCGTTTGTCGCCCGCCTGGTATTCGAGCGTGCGCAGGTCGCCCTGCATTTCCGCGTAAGGCGTTTCTCCGAATACCACCACGGCCACATCCGGTTTGGTCTTGAAGTGTCCGTCCACCTGCAATTCGGTTTTGCCGCCGGCGCGTTCGACTGCCGCCGCGAGTCCTGCATAAATGGATTCGCCATTGGGGAAGTCGCTGTTCTTGTTGCCCGTGCCCTGCCATGACAGCGACCAACCGCCGCTCGCCTGGCCGATGTCGTCGGCGCCGCTACCGGCAACCAGCACGCGTGCATTGCCTTTGATCGGGAGCACGTTGCCGTTGTTCTTCAGCAGCACGAGCGATTTGCGTACGGCCTCACGCGCAATAGCGCGATGCTCGGGCGCGCCGAGAACATTCTTTTTTCCTTCCCATGGACGCGCGGCCTCGAACAGTCCCAGCTTGAACTTCACGCGCAGGATGCGGCGGACCGCATCGTCGATGCGCGCCTGTGGGATTTCACCTGACTTCACTTGCGCCAGCGTGTTCTTGTAAAGACCTTTCCAACTGGCGGGCGCCATCAGCATGTCGACGCCCGCGTTATACGCAGCGGCGCAACTCTCCTCGGTGCAACCCGGCACCTGGGCATGGCCGTTCCAATCGCCGACCACGAAACCCTCGAAGCCCATCCGGCCCTTGAGCACGCCGGTGATCAGGCTGCGGTTGCCGTGATTCTTCACGCCCTGCCAACTCGAGTACGACACCATCACCGTCATCACGCCCGCTTCGATTGCCGGCGGATAACCGGCGGAGTGAATGCGTATCAGCGCGTCCTCGGCGATATCGGCGTCGCCCTGGTCGATGCCTTGCGTCGTGCCGCCGTCGGCGACGAAGTGCTTGGCCGATGCAGCCACGAGACCGTTCTGCAGCGAGCCGCTGCTCGCTGCTTCGCCTTGTAGTCCACGCACCATCTGCGGGGCGAACGAACGCACCACGTCCGGCGACTCCGAATAACCTTCGAAGGCGCGACCCCAGCGATCGTCCTGCGGTGTCGTCAATGTCGGGCCGAAGGCCCAGTCCGCTCCGGTTGCTGCCGTTTCAGCCGCAGTGGCGCGTCCGATGCGGAAGATGAGCTGCGGATCGCGTGTCGCACCGAGACCGACATTGTGTGGAAACAAAGTTGCACCGACGACGTTGTTGTTGCCGTGAACGGAATCGATGCCGAACATGATGGGAATGGGCACATGGCCAGGACGCGCTTCGAGCGACACGGCGCGGAATGCGCGGGCTGTATCGATCCATGCTTGCGCAGGCGCGCGCTCGTCGCTGTTCAATGGCGGAGAACTGCCGCCGGCGAGGATGGAGCCGAGCGGGTAACTGCGCAGATCTTCCGGTGTGATGCTGCCGATATCGCCTTGGATCGTCTGCGCGATTTTTTCTTCGAGCGACATCCGGGCCATCATTTCGGTCACGCGTGCTTCGCGCTGCGGCTCGACGAGACCTTGACTGTGCGCCTGCGGCCAGCGTTGCGGTTGTGCGATACCGCGTTCGTTGCCGGCCGCGTTTGCCGTCGAACCGATGAAGCCAACGACGATCGTGGCATGCATCGCGGCGAGCAGCACGGCGCTGCGTGAAAGAATCTGCATCGTTCCTATCCCCGGTTCAGGCCGTCGGCGGCATTCATTTTGCGCAAGTGTTACCGATAACACCTGCAGTAATCCAGCCTTTCCCGCCGTGTCGTTAATTTTCCGGTGGGCCACGCTCAGGTCGAGCAAGCAATGCCATCGTGGTTGTCGCCGGGCCGCGCCAGAGCACATACCGACGCCGGATGCGAATTGCGATGGGCCGATGCGCTCATTCCTCATCCGGCGCTGGCCCGCTAGGGCTCGATGCCGGCCAATGCCCGTTTTGCGCAATCAAGTCAACCAGTTGACTAATCACCGGTAAATACATAAAGCAGCGCCGGAGCGCGCCGGCGAATCCGTCAACGGGTGCGCCGCGTACTTCGGGCGTTGACTCCGTGATAACGATATCCTATGGTATCGCTACCATCGGTTGACATATCGCCTGCGCCCGAAGATCGTCCGTCGATCGTCGCTGGCAGCAAGTCGAACCGTCACCGGCGCGGTGGATGGGGGCGATTTGGACGACATGAAGGCCACGCAGGCATTCAGCGCCGGATCGATAAAGCTGGAGCGTATCCGCTCCAGCTGCAATTGAAGGCTTTTAGGGGGAGCAATATGAAAGGTAGCAAGAAACTTGCCAGCGACATTGCGTCGATTCTGGCTTCGGTATCGGGAATGCAGCGTGCGTTGTTCACCACCATCGTCGGTGGGTCCGCATTGTTGACTCCCCTGATGGTTCAGGCCGCCGAACCTGAAGTGGAAGAAGTGGTCGTCACCGGACTGCGCGGCAGTCTCAAAGCCTCGATGGACGTCAAGCGCGACGCCATCGGCGTGGTCGACGCCATCACCGCTGAAGACATCGGCAAATTTCCGGACGCCAACCTGAGCGAATCGCTGCAGCGTATCTCCGGTATCTCTATCGATCGCCGCAACGGCGAAGGCGCGTTGGTCACGGCCCGCGGCTTCGGCGCGCAGTACAACATGGTCACGTTGAACGGCCGGCAGATGCCCGCCGCCGATGCCTTCGGCAACGGCACCGCGATCCAGGGCGGCGTGAGCGGCAATTCGCGCTCCTTCAATTTCGCCAACCTCGCCGCTGAAAGCATCAGCGCGGTGGAAGTTTACAAGACGGGCCGCGCTGACATCGCAACGGGCGGCATTGGCGCCACCATCAACGTCAAGACGGCACGGCCATTCGACAATCCTGGCATGGTCGCCAACTTCGGCGTCAAGGCAGTGGACGACACCACCACCCGCGTGGGCGACGAGTTCACTCCGGAAGTCTCGGGCATTTTCAGCTTTGCCGATGACGACAAGGTGTGGGGCGTGGGCTTGAGCGCGAGCTACCAGAAGCGCGACAGCGGCGCGACGCAGTCCACCGTGAACGATTGGCACATCCAGGAATGGAGTGCGGACATGGCGACCAATGCCACGCTGGCACCCCTGCACACGACCAACGGTGTCGTCGATGCGAACGTCACCAATGCGCCGCAGGTCGGCCAGCTCTACGGCATTCCGAACGACATCCGCTATCACTTCGTCGATCGCGAGCGCGAACGCACCAATGCGCAGCTGACCTTCCAGTTCGCGCCCATCGATTCGCTGGTGATGACGGCCGATTACACCTACGCGTTGAACGAACTGACCGAAGACCGCGGCGACCAGACCATCTGGCTGCAGCGTAACGGCTTCACCCGCCTGGTATTCGACAACAACCAGGTCGCAACCCCGATCCTGCTGGCGGAAAACACCGGCGTGAACAAGGACTTCGGCTACGAGCAACAGCATCGCGAGCAGAAGAACGACCTCAAGTCGGTGGGCTTCAATGCCGCCTGGCAAGTGAACGACATGCTGGGCCTGGCGCTGGACCTGCACGATTCCAAGGCGAAGAGCTCGCCCAACGATTCGATCACCGGTGGCAGCGAAACCGCGTTCAGCGTCGCCGGCAAAGTGCCGAGCGTCAACGGTTCGAATTTCTGGACCCAGCAGTTCCAGTTCAACAACTCACTGCCGATTGCGTCGCGCACCCTGTACCCGAACGAAGCTGCGGCGCTCGCAGGCACCGGCGGCAATCCGGACTATACGTTCGACGCCAGCAGCATCGGCTCGCAGGTTCTGCGCATCAACTACCAGGAGCAGGATACCGAGATCAAGCAGGCTCGCCTGGATGGCGACCTCAAGTTCGATAACGGCAAGTTCCAGTTCGGCGTGGAAACGCGCTCCATGGAGATGAACCAGAGAGCTTCCAGCTCGCAGCTGAACATGGGTGACTGGGGCGTGGGCGATGCCGGCCTGGTGCCGGACATGGTTTCCATGCTGAAGCGTTTCAGCCTCACCGGCGCATTCGACGATTTCAACACCGGTAGCGCACCGACCGGCGGCTTGAAAGGCAATGCGGACCAGCTCGGCCTGTGGGCGATGGCCCATGGCTACACCAACTGGAACGAAGCCACCGCTCCGGACGGCCAGTTGCGCTACAACCCGGGCTTCAACACCAACAACAACATCCAGGAAGACACGGACGCCGTGTACATCCAGGTGTCGTTGGAGACGAAGCTTGGCGAAATGCCTGCGAACATCGTGCTGGGTGCCCGTTACGAGGAGACCAAGGTGGACTCGGTGGCGAACCTGCTGATTCCATCGGCGCTGCTCTGGCAGGACGACAACGACTTCTCCGTGGTGCGGCCAACCAACCTGACGCCGTTCGCCGAGAAGGCCGAGTACAACAACCTGCTGCCGAGCCTGGACTTCGACCTCGGCCTCACCGACGACGTCAAGCTGCGCTTCTCGTACAGCAAGACCATAGCTCGCGCGGGCTACGGACAACTGGCAGCCGGCGCGAATCCGGGTACGCCGGGCGGTTCGACGATCAATGGCTTCCAGCCTCCCGCCACCGCCAACAATCCGGCGCTCATTCCGCTGGAGTCCGACAACCTCGACCTCGCGGTCGAATGGTATTTCTCGGATAAGGGCTACGTGTCGGCCGGCTTCTTCGACAAGCGCGTGAGCAACTTCATCGGCAACTCGGTCAGCAACGAAGAGTTGTTCGGCATCAAGAATCAGACAGGCGGTCCGCGTGCCCAGGCAGCCCTGGCTTTCTTGCAGGCGAACAACAGGGCGGTAGACGATTCCGCGTTGTTCACGCTCATGGCCATGATCGACAATCCAGGCACCTTCACCGACGCCGCCGGCAAGACCTGGCAAGGTGGAGCGGCTAACTACGATGGCACCAGCGAGCAGCACATTGCTTTCGCGAGCCGGTACGACATCCTGCCGAACGCCGACGATCCGACGTACAGCTTCGGCGTGTCCCGTCCGGTCAACAACAAGGACGCGCGTATCCACGGCTTCGAGTTCGGCGGCCAGTACTTCTTCGGCGACACCGGCTTCGGTGTCCTGGCGAACTACACCATCGTTCGCGGCGACGTCGGTTACGACAACAACAGCGATCCCGACGAGAACCAGTTTGCCTTGCTCGGCCTGAGCGACTCGGCCAACCTGGTGCTGATGTACGAGAACTACGACTTCACGGTCCGCCTCGCCTACAACTGGCGCGACGAGTTCCTGTCGGACGTCAACGTCGGCCAGTGGCGCAACCCGATCTATGTCGAAGCATACGACCAGATCGACCTGAGCATCGGTTACGAGGTCAACGAGCATGTCTCGGTGTCCCTCGAAGGCCTCAACCTGACCGAAGAGGACGTGCGCTGGCACGGTCGCTCGGACAAGCAGATGTGGTTCACCGAAGACCAGGGAGCACGCTACGCTCTGGGAGCACGCTACAAGTTCTAAAACCTCGGTTGGATAAGGTTTTGGGCTCGTAACGGGAAAGGCCGCTGTCGATCAGCGGCCTTTTTCTGTAATGTGGGCAGTGAAATTCAAAGGCCCTCCAGAGGCCGCGTGCGCCGCAGGATTCAACATGACCAGACATGCAATGCTCAACAACGTTGCCCATGGCAACCTGCGTGTGATCACGCGGCATGCGGCGCAGCTGGGCGATAACGTCGGCAGCGTGCTCACGTTCCCCACCGAGTACGGCGATGTGCAGCGCGAATATCCGATCTTCTTTCGCAAGGATCCGGCGACTTCGCAATTCCAGTCGATTGCGCTGCTCGGACTGCGGAAAGATGAAAACCTGTTTCTCACCGAGCGCGGCTGGAACGCCAGTTACATTCCCGGCATCGTGGCTCGCGGTCCCTTCCTCATCGGTTTCCAGGAGCAGCAGGTAGGCGGTGAGGTCCGCAAGGAACCGGTGATTCACATCGACCTGGACAATCCACGGGTCAGCACCACCGAAGGCGAACCGGTGTTCCTGCCGCACGGAGGCAACAGTCCCTATCTCGATCGCGTGGCCGCGATACTGCAAGGCATTCGCGATGGCCTCGCCGTGAGCGAAGCCATGTTTGCCGCCTTCACCGCCATGGACCTGATCGAACCGGTCAACGTCGCAGTGAAGTTGAGCAACGAAGAGCAGGTCGACCTGCGCTCGCTCTACACCATCAGCGAAACCAGGCTGGCAGCGTTGGACGGCGACTCGCTGTACAAGTTGAACCGCGCCGGCTTCCTGCAGGGTGCGTTCCTGGTGCTGGCTTCGCTAAACAATGTCGGCAGGCTCATCGACATGAAGCAGCGCCGCCGCGCGGCCGCGTAAGCATCGTCATGGTCGACATTCTCAAAAGGGTCCGCGTGCTGGAGGGTTGCCAGCCGGACAACCTGCCGCTGCAGGAATTGCTGTCCGGCGGCGAGCCCGTGGTGCTCAGGGGCCTGGTGAAGGATTGGGCGTTGGTGAAGGCGGGGCATGCTTCCGTCGGCGACGCGATGAATTATCTGCGTGGGCTCTACAACGGCAAGCCGCTCGGGGCTTCGTTCGGCGATCCGCGGATCGCGGGACGGCTGTTCTACGATGAAGATTTCACCAGGTTGAATTTCACCAGTCGCCGCGTGCTGCTCGATGAAGTCCTGGGTGCGATCGAGCAGCATCTTCACGACGAGCAGCCACCGACGTTCTACATCGGCTCCACGGTCGTCGACGCCAGTTTTCCGGGCTTCCGCAAGGACAACGCACTGGCGTTCGAGGTGCACGGTGTCGATCCGCCGCCGACCATCTGGATCGGCAATCGCACCATCGCTTCCGCGCATTACGATGCGCCCAACAATCTTGCCTGCTGCGCGGTCGGCAAGCGCCGGTTCACCGTGTTCCCGCCCGAGCAGATCTTCAATCTATATCCGGGGCCGCTCGATCCGACGCCGGGCGGACAAGCCATCAGCATGGTCGATTTCGCCGATCCCGATATCGGCAGGCACCCGCGTTTTCGCGAGGCGCTGGCAGCGGGGCAGGGTGCGGATCTCGAACCGGGCGACGCGATTTTCATACCGAGCCTGTGGTGGCATCACGTCGAAGGACTGAGTGCGTTCAATACGCTGGTGAATTACTGGTGGAGCAGTTCGCCCGCCTTCATTCCCACGCCGATGAATGCGCTGTATCACGCGCTCTGGTCCATTCGCGATCGGCCGGAACGCGAGAAGCAGGCATGGAAGCAGGTGTTCGATTATTACGTGTTCGGGCCGGCGGAGCTGGCGGGCGAACACATTCCGGAACGGGCGCGTGGCGTGCTCGGTCCCATCGACGATGCACGGGCGCGGCAGATGCGGGCCATGCTGATCAATTTGCTGAATCGTTGACGCCGCAACGGCGCGGTGTCTTGTCGACAGGGGGAATCATCTTGAACAAGGAAATCAAAAAAGTCGTCATCGTCGGTGGTGGCACCGCCGGCTGGGTGGCGGCGATCGCGATATCGCAGCAGCTCGGCAGCATTCTCGACATCACCCTGATCGAGTCGGAAGCCATCGGCACCGTCGGCGTGGGCGAGTCGACCGTGCCGCCGATGCGCGTATTCCACGGACTGCTCGGCATCGACGAACCAACATTCATGCGCGCCGCCGCCGCCACCTTCAAGCTCGGCATCCTGTTCGAGAACTGGGAGAAAGTTGGCGACCGTTACATCCACCCGTTCGGTCGCAACGGTAAACCCGCCTGGCTGTGCGAGTTCCACCATTTCTGGCTGCGTAACCGCGAACGCGGTTCCAAGGAAGAGCTGGGCGAGTATTGCCTGGAATGGCTGGCGGCAAGGGAAGGGCGATTCGCCACTTCGCCGCAATCCGACATCAATTTCGCGTATCACATCGATGCCGCTTTGTACGCGAGGTTCCTGCGCAAGCTTTCCGAGGGATACGGGGTCAAGCGCGTCGAGGGCAAGATCAAGGCCGTCAACCAGAACGCGCAGTCGGGCTTCGTCGAATCCGTGACCATGGAGTCGGGCCAGGCCATCGAAGGCGATCTGTTCATCGACTGCACGGGCTTCCGCGGACTGCTGATCGAGCAGACCCTGCACACTGGATTTGAAGACTGGTCGCACTGGCTGCCGTGCGACAGCGCCGTCGCCGTGCAGACGGAAAGAGTCGGTCCGGAGATGCCTTGGACGAGCGCCATCGCGCACGAAGCGGGATGGCGTTGGCACATCCCCCTGCAGCATCGCAGCGGCAACGGGCTGGTGTATTGCAGCCGCTATATGTCGGACGAGGAGGCCAAGGCGAAGTTGTTGCGTGACGTCTCGGGCAAGGTCGTCCGCGAGCCTTGGACTTTGCGGATACGACCCGGCCGCCGGCGCAAGGCATGGAACAAGAACGTGGTGGCGATGGGATTGTCGAGCGGCTTCGTCGAACCGCTGGAGTCGACCAGCATTCACATGATCATGACGGCGGCGCTGCGGCTGCTGCACCTGTTTCCGTTCAATGGGATCAGGCAGGCTTTCGTCGATCAGTACAACGACGAATCGCGGGTGGAAATCGAAAGGATCCGCGACTTCATCGTGCTCCATTACAACACCACGCAGCGCGACGACAGTCCGTTCTGGCGTTATTGCAGGAGCATGGAGATACCCGAATCGTTGAGCCGGCGTATCAAGATGTTCAGGGAAGGCGCGCATGCCTTCCAGGTGGAAGGCGAACTGTTCCGCGTGGATTCCTGGGCGCACGTGCTGCTCGGCCAGGGCGTCATGCCCGAGCATTATCATCACGTCGCACGGACCATGAAGGAAGAGGACCTCGCCCGGTTCCTGAAGGAATTTCGTGCGTCGATCGCGCAGGCGGTGGCGAAGCTGCCGAATCACGAAGCATTCATCAACCAGTATTGCCAGGCGCCCAGCACTGTCTGGAACATCCCGGCCTGAGTTGACGCGGCGACGCCATGATCCTGCAACTGCATCCCGATATCAGCATACGAAAACTGACAATCGGGCTGGAGCAGGCGCCGCTACTGGTGATCGACCGGTTCGTCGCCGATGCCGACAAGCTGGTGCGCAAGGCCGCGTCGAAGCAGTTCACGGCCTCTACCCGCTTTTTTCCCGGCACGAGAGTGGAGGCGCCGCTGTCGTACCGGCAGCTCATCGTCGATGGATTGAAAACCACGCTGCTGGATTTTTTTGGGCTGGCGGGCACGTCGTTCCGGTTCACCATGTGTCACTACTCGCTGGTGACCATGCCGCCGGAGAAGCTCGCCGCAATCCAGCGCATACCCCACATCGATTCCCTGGGGCGGGAAGGCTTGGCGTCGATCCACTACTTGTTCAAGACGGACCTGGGCGGCACGGCGTTCTATAGACACCGCCGTACCGGCTTCGAATCCGTCGACGAATCGCGCAAGGATGTTTATTTCCGCTCGCTGGAAAGCGAAAACGACGGGCCGGACATGCCGGCCGCTGAGTACATCAACGGCGACACGGCGCTGTTCGAGCAGATCGCGAAGCAGGAGGGCGTGTTCAACCGCATGCTCATCTACCGTCGTAATTCACTGCATTCGGGGTGCATCGGCAAGCAGTTCGTGCCGGACCTGAATCCGCTGACGGGGAGGCTGTCGATCAATAGTTTCTTCGAGCCTGTTTAATTTCTTGGCTGCGGCAGAGGTAAGTTGGGAATCTACTTCGTACTCGGCGCCGCCACCGAATCGCGCTTCACCAGCTGATGCGCCACCACGTGATCGATCACCACGCGCGTTGACTTGTCCTTATTTCGCAGGCTGCGCATCAACAGCTCGATCGCCGATTGCGCCATGGCCGCAATGGGTTGACGGACCGTCGTAAGTTCGGGCCAGACGGCCGTGGCTGCATGCGTATCGTCGAAGCCCACCACCGACAGGTCGCGTGGAACATCCATACCGCGGCGGTGCGCCACGGAGATGGTTGCAGACGCCATGTCGTCGTTGGACGCAAAAATGGCGGTGGGGCGACGTTTGCGATTCAGCAGCGCCTCGCTCGCCTCCAGCCCCGAGCGATAAGTGAAGTGACCTTGCTGTATGTACGCCGGATCCGGCGCCTGGCCCGCTTCATTCAAAGCGGCAACGTAGCCTTCGAAGCGGCGCGCACTCGCCGTCTGGTTCGGATCTCCCTTGATGAAGCCGATGCGCGTGTGTCCCTGGGACAGCAGGTATGCCGTCATCTCGTGACTGGCCCGGAAGTCGTCGACTCGTACGCAGGACAGATGTTCATGGAACTTGCCGGAAGCCAGTGCGACGACAGGGATGCCAGCCGCCAGCAACTCGGCCGTGATGACCCGCGACTCGCACAGCGGCGGAGGCAGGATCACGCCCGATGCGTTCTTGGCGAGTTTCCGTGCAGCGGCGCGCTCGGCGTTCGGCGTTACGCTGTGCCAACTCTCCAGCACCAGCTGCGTGGCCATGCGGCTGGCGCCTTCCAGCGCGCCGACCAGTAATTCACTCAAATACGACGAACTCGGATTGGAATAAACCAGCGCGATCCGCATGCTCTGCGCACCCGCAAGCGAACGGGCGGCGTGGTTGGGTTGATAGTTCAATTCACGCACGGCCTGCATTACGACCGCACGCGTGTCCTCGCTGACGTAACCATTGCCGCTGACGACGCGTGAGACGGTCATCGGTGACTTGCCCGCGCGCCGAGCGACATCGTGAATGGTGGTCGCATCACCTTTACGCCGGACTACTTTCTTGACCAATCATCGCTCCGTAACAGAACATCTTGAATTCCTCTCGCGCGCGAGAGGCCGCCACCGGCGTGTGAGGTCCGCAGATGCCTACGGAATGTGCCTACGAATCGTACCATTCGCGCGGTAGCAGTGGATGACCGCAGCTGCAGATGTTACCGTTATCACAACGATAAAAGCATGTGATTGCCGCAGGCTTTCGCGCGAGTCTCCAGGGGGATGAGTTTCATGTGTCATAGATCGCCGCGACTCATGGTTTTGCTATGCCTGCTGTTGGGGTTTTGCAGAAGCCTGCAGGCGCAGGACGTCTCGTTCGACTGGTTCGAATACACAGGGCGCGATGCCGTGTTTGCCGGAGAGCTGCCGGCGGGCCATTACCGCAATCCGATTCTCGCCGGGTTCTATCCCGATCCCGGCGTCACTCGCGCAGGCGACAAGTTCTACCTGGTCAATTCGACATTCGGTTATTTCCCCGGAATTCCCGTGTTCGAGAGCCTCGACCTGGTCCACTGGCGCCAGGTCGGCAATGTAATCGAGCGACCGTCGCAACTGAGTTTCGACGGGCTGCGCATGTCGCGCGGCGTATTCGCGCCGGCGATCGAATTCCACAACGGGACGTTCTATGTCCTGAACACCGCTGTCGACAGCGGCGGTAATTTCTTTGCGACCGCCACCGATCCCGCGGGCCCGTGGTCGGACCTGCACTGGCTGCCGACCATCGACGGCATCGATCCCTCGTTCTTTTTCGATGGCGACAAGACCTACATTCTAAATAACGGTCCGCCCGAAGGCACGCCGCTGTACGACGGCCATCGCGCCATCTGGATGCAGGAATTCGATCTCGGACAACGCAAGCTCATCGGTCCACGCAGGGTGCTGCTGAATGGCGGCGTGGACTTGTCCACGAAACCGGTCTGGATCGAAGGCCCGCATCTGCTCAAACGCGCGGACTGGTACTACCTGACCTGTGCAGAAGGCGGCACGGGCCCGAACCATTCGCAGGTGGTGCTGCGCAGCCGTTCCCCATGGGGGCCGTTCGAGCCGTATGCAGGCAATCCCATTCTCACGCAACGTGACCTCGCGGCCGACCGCGATCGGCCGATCACCAACGCGGGGCATGCAAACCTGGTCGAAGCTCCGGACGGCACCTGGTGGGCCACGTTCCTGGCGACACGCACTTACGAGGGTGTTCACTACAACACCGGCAGAGAGACGTTCCTGTTGCCAGTGACATGGCACGATGGCTGGCCGGTCATTCTCGACAAGGGCAAGACCATTCCATACGTAGCGAAGGGCCCTGCGTTCATGCGCGGCAACGACCAGTCGCCGCTCACAGGCAACTTCACCTGGCGCGATGAATTCGCAGCGGCTTCGCTCGATCGCACCTGGCTGCAGGTTCGTGTGCCTAAGCAGACTTGGTTCGATCTGCGCAGCAAGCCCGGCCGCCTCACCGTTCATGCGCTGTCTACGCCGCTCGATGCCATGAGCAATCCTTCGTTCCTCGCACGTCGCCAGCAGCACCAGGCGTTCGATGCGACCACGGCGCTCGACGTGCCGGCGACGGACGCAGTGGCCGCCGGCATTGCCGCGTTCCAGAGCGAAAGCTACTGGTACTTCTTAGGCGCGCGTCGCGTCGGCAAGCGGCTCGAATTGTTCGTCGAAAAGAAAAGCGGCAAGGAAGTATCGACCGTCGCCACGCGTACTGTCGATGTTCCTGGCGGTCCTCTACAACTGCGGATCAGCGGCGACGCGCGCCTGTATTCGTTCTCTTATGCAAGCAGTGGGAACTGGACGCCGCTGCTGCGCGATGATGATGGATCGATTCTCAGCACCGATGTTGCCGGTGGATTCGTGGGCGCCGTGGTCGGCCCCTACGCACGATCACGGGCGGCGAAATAGATTCCCGATAAATCAACCAGGCATATCCAGGCACGGAGTGACATGACAATGAACACGGGCTCGCGTCGCAACTTCATTCTGCAGGCGGCCGCGCTGACTGCAGCGCCGCTCTTCACCAACATGGATCCGCTGTTCGCGCAGCCGGCCGGAAAGAAGATCGGCTTTGCCTTGTGCGGGCTGGGCAGCCTGAGCACCAACCAGATCGCGCCGGCGTTGCTGAAGTCGAGTAACTGTCGCCTCGCCGGCATCGTCACCGGCACTCCCGCAAAGGCAAAGCAGTGGCAGGCCAAGTACGACATTCCGGACCGCAGCGTCTACAGCTACGACACCATGCACCGGCTCGCCGACAATCCCGACATCGACGTCGTGTACGTGGTCACGCCGAATTCGCTGCATGCGGAACACACCATCAAGGCCGCGAAGGCCGGCAAGCACGTGTTCTGCGAGAAGCCCATGGAAATCTCGGTGGAACGCTGCCAGCAGATGATCGACGCCTGCAAGTCGGCCGGCAAAATGTTAGGGATCGCCTATCGCTGCCAGTTCGAGCCTCATCACCAGGAGTGCATCAGGATTGCGCGCGCGCGCGAATTCGGCGATTTGAAACTGGTCGAAGCTGATTTCGGGTTTCCCATCGGCGATCCCAAGCAATGGCGTTTGCGACGCGCATTGGCGGGAGGCGGTGCGCTGATGGATGTGGGCATCTATGCATTGCAGGCGGCGCGCTACATCACCGGGGAGGAGCCCGTGCTGGTGTCTGCGTTCGAGACGCGCACCGATCCGGTCAAGTTCAGTGAAGTGGACGAGAGCATCACCTGGCAATTGAAATTTCCGAGCGGCGCACTCGCGAATTGCAGCACGAGTTACAACGCTGCCGGTCTCGGACGCGTGCGCGCTCACGCGCAACGCGGTTGGTTCGAAATTTCGCCAGCGTTCAATTACGACGGCATTGCTGCTCGTCGCAGCGACGGTAAAAGTCTTACGTTCCCGGCAGTAGATATGTTTGCTGCCGAGATGGACGATTTCGCGCGTTGCATTCTCGAGAGCAAACCGACGCGCGTGCCGGGTGAAGAAGGGCTGCGCGATCTGCGAATAATGACCGCCATTTACGAGTCGGCAAAAACGGGGCGCGCGGTAAAATTGAGCTGATGAGAACGATGCAGATAAGTGTCAATCGGTGCGCATTCGATTGTCTTCAGAACGAGCTGAACATGGGTGAAACATCGGCGTGCGGTTTCTGCCGCCACGCTACATGCGAATCCAAAGACGCCAGCTTTCGGTAGTGCTCATAGGCACTAACGGTTGTCGCAGCAACGAGGAGCGAGATTCATGCGTACCGACTTCGCCGTCATCGAGCGTATCCGCGCTCGTCACTTGGAAGATGTAGAGCAGAATGATTTTGAGGGTCCCGCGCGCCGGGCACACGAGGATCGAGCGGAGCTTCTGGCGATCTTGTCGTTACTGAACAGGACGATGCGCTCTGCGCCGGTAGCGGGAGGCCGAGGGTAGCCTCTCTCTACCTCTCCCCTTCGGGAGAGTTGGCGCGACGAAGTTGCGCCGGTGAGGGTAGGCCAGTGAATTTGCGATAACGGTCAATTGACCCACTACAGCGCATCGAAGTCCAAAAGCCCCTCTGTTCCTCGCAGGCGTCCGCGAAGCGCAAACGCTTCCGGACTTCGAATGAAGCAGCGAGGGAAAATTGTTAGTTACCGCCAATGCACCGTCGCGCCCTCACCGGCGCGAAGCGCTCCACCTCTCCCGCAACCGGGAGAGGGAGAGAGGCAAATCAAGGCACCCGCCGCAACCCCTCACTGCGCACCCGCCAACTCCCATCTTTCGGAAACCCCGGCGCCGACGAGGTTCCGCCATCTCCATCCCATCCCGCCGCCATCATCCCCACCGCGAGCAACAATCCACCATTGGAAGGAAAATAAGTTTCTGCCGCGCGCTTATACGAATCTGCGCCGCTTGCAGCAGCCGGCCGCTCTTCCAAATGCACTCGCGGCGTCATCCCCGCCAGCCCAAACTGATTGTTCTTCTCCGCGGAGAACAACATGCCGACCGCTTTATCGGGCTCGTTGAGGCGCGCCGCCGTCATCGCGAGCAGCGGGTAATCCCAACCCCACATCTGTCGCAGGTCCCAACTCGACTCCACTGCGCGCAACGTGCGCCGCATAGTCTCCTTGTCGACACCTGTTCCAGGCAACAACCCGAACGCGCCAACGAATGACGGATGATCGCGATTCCAGCAATGCTCGCTGGTCTTGCCGCCGGAACACTCCGCACTTCGCGCCTGCTCCCACATCTGCGGAAACGATTCGGTTGCGAGATAGACGCCGTCCTTCTGCGGCAACGGTGCGATCTTCGCCAGCACCTGGTCCCATTGCGGATTGCGCGACAGGCCAAGACGCTCGCGCCATGCTTGCGCCGTGCGCAGTCCGAAACGGAAGTACTCCAGTTCGAACGTTGGATTGAACGTACTCAACGGCGGAAACACTTCCTGCGCAGGCACGATGGGCGGCCCCAAAACATAAGCATTGCGCTTCTCATCCAGATGCAAAACGGACGCGAGCAGATCAGCAGTGTCGAATACCAGCGCGCTGTAGCGATCGAGCGTGGCGCGCTGCGGCCGATCGCGATAGATGAGTTCGGCGAGGTAGATGGGATGCGGCTGCTGCCACAGGATGAACGGCGTGATCGTGCTCGGACTTTCGCGACCTTCCGGTCCCACCATCTTCGGCCAGTACGCACCTCGAACACCGAACGTACGCGCACGTTCCCTCGCTTGCGGAAGATGCTGCAGGTACCAGGGCATGCTGCGTTCGAGCAGATCGGTGCGACCCCACAAGGCAAAGTGAGCTGCATGCCATGTGTGCATCTCCAAGTGGAACTTGCCATTCCAGCTATTGGAAAACAGGCCTTCCTCCTGCGGCGGCAGCGTGCCGGCCGCGTTCACTGCCATCAAATATTGAGACAGCACGACGCGCCGTTCCAGTTCCGCCGCGCGGGGGTCGGTGCTGCCGGAGAAGTCCACCACGCCGCCATCGTTCCAGTAATGCGCCCAGTGATTCTTCACTGCCGCGATGGCGGCTGTTGCCTCGGGCAACGCGCTTACATCCGGTTTTTCGGTGAACGAAACCATCACAGTCATCGACTGCGTTTTTCCTTGCGGCATGATGCGCAACGTGTGCGGCGAACTCGTGTCGAAACTGGCGTCGCGATCGGTGCGGGCTTTGACGTAGTAGCGAGTGTCATCCAGTTGACGCTCGATCGACGCCTGTCGCGCGTTGTGGGAAATCACCTGCGTGCGATGCCGTTGCGGATTCTGCCAATCCGCGGGATCGGGATTAAGGCTCGCGGCGACACCGGGAAATTTCAGGTCGATGCCCAATCTTCCCGCAGCCAGCGCGGGCGACGTGAGTGTCACCAGCAGCATGTCGAGCGAGGGATGCATGCGAGTCTCGACTCGCACCGTGCTGCCATCGACGACGAACTCACTGAGCAGCGCGCCGCTCCACATATCGAGCGTCTGGCGCGTCGCCGAGAGGTCGGAGAACTGCACTGGCTTGCCCTGCGCATTCATCAGACGCAGCGACAAACGACCCAGCGAAAAGCGATGCGGATTCTCTCGCAGCCACGCGATCGCCGGTCGCTTGGCTTCCGACCAGTCGCGCAGCCACGGATATTTGCGATCGGTACCCCAAACGTTGACCGGCACGAGGCTGTCCTCGTACTTGAATCCTTGCGGATTGGGAAAACTGTGCCACGCCCATTGCGC
>JBEVKB010000005.1:0-12593 GCA_040509875.1 Steroidobacteraceae bacterium
TGCAGGTGTGGGCGCGGCTGATGGCCGGAATCGGCACCACTTCCTGGAACGCAACGCAGCCCGAGACGTTGCAACCCGCCAGCTTCGAGTTTGCGACCGGCCTGGCGGCGCGGCCCGATTGCGGCGGCGAGGATGTACTGACGATCTCAGTGCCCCAGGGCACCGTGATCCCTACGAAAGCAGGCTGCGAGGCGGGCGAAGCTGCGCGTGGCGGCTGGTGGGATCGCCTCATTCATTGACTCGAGCTGCCGCGACGAGAACGGGGCAGCAAGCTTTTCAGGACTAGAACATGCTGGGACGACGTTTTTCGATTTTGACCATCGCATTGACGCTGGGCGCATGCGCGCTGCCGCAGCCTTATCAGATGCCGCCGCAGTCTCCTCCGGCACCAGCGCCCGGCAGCGGACCGGTGGTCACCCAGCCCGCGCCGTCGGAAATACCTCCCGAAGAGACGCCGCTGCCACCGCCTGCGCCGGTCATACGCGAACCGACATTGACGTCGGCGTCTCGCGCTCTGGTTGCGCAGGCCCAGAGCCAGGCTGCCGCCAAGAACTTTCCGCTAGCCGCTGCGTCGATCGAGCGGGCGTTGCGCATCGAGCCCGATAATCCGCTGCTGTGGATCGAACTGGCCAAGGTGCGCCAGGCCGAGGGTAACTATGTGCAGGCGGAGAACATGGCGCGCAAAGCGTTGTCGATGTCCATCAATGCGCCTCGCGCTCAGTCGACTGCCTGGCGCTTGATCTCGGACTCTTATCGCGCGCGCGGTAAGAATGTCGAGGCGCGGGAAGCGCAGACGCGGGCCGATACGTTGAGCCGTTGACTGCGGTTGATCTATCAACCGTATCGATCATCAATATTGAATAGCGCGGGCCGAGGCGGGACTCACCGGCGCGACCACACTTGCCGTGCACAGGTTGCCGAGAAACTGCATCGTGGCGGTGTGCCACGTGTGTTGCAGGGCATAGTTCCTGCAATCGGCACGGTCCAGTTGCAAGGCGCCACGCACGGCCGCGCCGAGATCTTCGTCGAGCACTCCGGTCACACCCTGCTGCACGACGTCGATAGGACCGGTCACGGGAAATGCGGCGACCGGCACGCCGCTCGCCATCGCTTCGAGCAGCACCAGTCCGAACGTGTCGGTGCGACTGGGAAACACGAACACATCGGCTGCCGCCACGTGCTGTGCGAGCGCTTCACCGTGTTGCAAGCCAACGAATCGGGCCGACGGATATTTTCCCTGCAGCTCCGCACGCGCCGGCCCATCGCCGACGACAACCTTGGTGCCCGGCAGATCGAGCGAGAGAAATGCTTCGACATTCTTCTCCACCGCGACCCTGCCCACATACATCGCGATGGGACGCGGCAAGTCGAGAAACGCAGCCGCGCGCGGCCGGAACAGCTCTACATCCACTCCGCGAGTCCAGCGCACGATGTTCTGAAATCCACGCCGCTCGAGTTGCGCCTGCATCGCCGGTGTCGCGACCATCGTTCGAATTGCATCGGCGTGAAAGCGTCGCAAGTGCGCATAGGAAAGCGCCAAGGGAATCGGCAGCCGCGCGCGCAGGTACTCGGGGAATTGCGTGTGATAGGAAGTGGTGAAGCACACGCCTCGCGCCTTGCACCAACGTCTCGCCGCGCTGCCGAGCGGACCTTCGGTCGCAATGTGAATTGCATCCGCCGCGAACTCCGTCAGCGTGCGGGCGAGCAACGGATAGGGACGCCAGGCCAGCCGGATCTCCGGATAAGTCGGACAGGGAAAGGTGCGAAACAATCCCGGCTCGATCACGCAGACATCGTGATGCAGGCCGCGCAAGGCATCGACCGTCTTGCTCAACGTCCGCACGACACCGTTCGTCTGCGGTTGCCATGCATCGCTGACGATAGCTATTTTCAAGCGGCTTGGTCGAGCGGGCGGGCTACGGCAGCGGTGCGCGTGGCGGCCTGTTGTTCGGACCAGCTCCACAACGACAGCCGCCCGTCGAAGTCTTCGGTCAATGTCGTGCAGCTCTCCACCCAGTCGCCATCGTTGCAATATAGAACGCCATCCAATGAAGACATCTGCGCGCGGTGGATGTGTCCGCAGATGGTGCCATCGAGACCGCGTCGTCGCGCTTCCGCCGCGAGTGCACGTTCGAAGTTCGCGATGTAAGTCGTCGCCCGTTTCACCTTGTGCTTGAGATAGCTGGCAATCGACCAGTAAGGAAAGCCGAGCCGGCCTCGCAGGCAATTGACAGCGCGGTTGAGCAGCATGATCAGCGAGTAGGCGCGGTCGCCCAACGCCGCGATCAGCGGGCTGGCCTTGATCACCGCATCGAATTCATCGCCATGCAATACCAGGAAGCGCCGACCGTCCGCGGTGGTGTGAACGATCTCGCGATGTACCTCGACGTTGCCGAACACCATGCCCTGGTACTCGCGAAACGCGCAGTCATGATTGCCCGGCACGTAGATCACGCGCGTGCCGTGTTTCGCCTTGCCGAGGATGGTGCGAATCACATTGCTGTGCGCCTGGGGCCAGAAGAAGGATTTCTTCAGGCTCCACAGGTCGATGATGTCGCCCACCAGGTAGAGATTCTCGGTGTCGATGGAATGCAGGAATTCGAGCAGGAAATCGGCCCGGCAGCCGCGCGAACCCAGGTGCACATCGGAAATGAAGACACTGCGGTAGCGAATCGGGGACGTTGACGGTCCACTCATGCGCTCACCTCTGCGTGGCCCTTGATCCCGACACATTTGCAGTCGGCCGTGACTGGTTCGTGACAGCGGGCCTAAGGTTTTCTGACAAGATGCGCGGCAGCGAGAGGATCCGTAATGAATGCAGTCCGCCACTGCCCGCCGCTGCCGGTGGGTACCTTCCTACAGCCCGCCTGTTGCAGGTCCGCGGGGCAGCTCTCATGATCGGGCTATTGCAGCGGGTGACCTCGGCCGCCGTAAGTGTGGAGGGCCGCGAGATCGGCAGGATCGGCCCCGGCCTGCTGGTCCTGGTCGCGGTCGAACGCGGGGACACCGAGGCGCAGGCCGAGCGTTTGCTGCAGAGACTGTTGAGTTATCGGGTGTTTGCCGACGAGGCCGGGCGCATGAACCTCAGCCTCGGCGACACGGGCGGCGGGCTGCTGCTGGTCTCGCAGTTCACGCTGGCCGCGGATACGCGTTCAGGCTCGCGGCCCGGCTTCAGTCCGGCAGCGGATCCGGCGACCGGCCGACATTTATTCGATTTCATGGTGGCGGCGGCACGCAGCCGTCATTCTGCGGTCCAAACCGGTGAGTTCGGGGCCAACATGCAGGTCAGCCTGGTGAACGATGGACCGGTGACGTTCTGGTTGCGTGTCGACCCCGGTCCGGCGTCCGCGGCCCCCTGACGACGCATCGCTGCGTGCGAGAACTCGATTGGCGTATGATCCAGCGGCTTTTTCAGCGGGAGAGCGATTATGGGTATTGGTTTTCGAGAGCTGTTGGTCATTCTGGTCATCGCCCTGGTGATCTTCGGCGCCAAACGCCTGAAGACCATCGGTTCGGATCTCGGCGGTGCCGTCAAAGGCTTCAAGAAAGCCATGAACGACGGTGAGGACGAGGAGAGCAAGCAATTGTCGGCGCCCGGCGAGAAGGATGCGGATTTCGATTCGACGCCCGCCAAGGCCCGCGACAAGACCCCGCACGTCTGACGGCTAACGAAACAGCTCACCCACGATGTTCGAAGTCGGCTTTAGCGAGATCGTCCTGATCCTTGGCCTGGCGCTGCTCGTGCTGGGACCGGAGAAGTTACCCGGCCTCGCCGAAAAGGTGGGACGCTGGACCGGTCGTGCCCGCGCCATGGCGCGACAGCTGCGTGCCCAGCTCGAACAGGAAGTCACCATCGAAGAGATGGCCAAGGCGCGGCCCATGCACGCACCGAAGAGCGAGCCGGACCCCGCGACTCCCTCGCCGACACCCGCCTCACCCGAACCCACCGTTCACGCGGAACCGGTGCATCCGGAATTCGATGTCGAGGCTTTTTCAGGCCACCAAAGTTCGACGCCCGCACCACCGCCTGTGGAGCCGGTAATCGCACCGGCCAGCGATCCGGTTCAGACTAAGATCACGCAATGAGCGACCCCACGGATTCACGTGAGGCATTGGCGGAAGGCTCGCTGATCTCACACCTCATCGAGCTGCGCGACCGCCTGTTACGGGCGGTGATCGCGGTCGCCGTACTGTTCGTTCCCTGTGCCATCTACTCCGACCGGCTGTTCACGCTGGTCGCCCAGCCGCTGATCAGCAAGATGCCGGAAGGCACTTCCATGATCGCCACCAGCCTGGTGTCGCCGTTCATGGCGCCACTCAAGCTGGCCCTGCTCACCGCTGTGTTTCTCGCCATGCCAGTCGTTCTCTACCAGGCGTGGGCTTTTGTCGCGCCCGGGCTGTACCGCCACGAGAAGCGGTTTGCGATTCCGCTGGTGATTTCCAGCATCGTGCTGTTCTACGCGGGCGTGGCCTTCGCGTACTTCGTGGTGTTTCCGTTGATGTTCGCCTTCCTCACCTCGACCGCGCCGATCGGCGTCAAGGTGATGACCGATATCTCGAACTACCTGGATTTCGTGCTGTTGCTATTCTTCGCGTTCGGCGTGGCGTTCGAAATTCCCGTGGCCACGGTACTGCTCGCAGCGACCGGCATGGTGAAGATCGAGACCATGCGCAAGAACCGCGGCTACGTGATCCTGGGCATTTTCATCGTCGCGGCATTTCTCACGCCACCCGACGCGCTGTCGCAGTGTTTCATGGCGGTGCCCATGTACATCCTGTACGAGGCAGGCATCGTGATGTCACGCGTGCTGCTTAAACGTCGCCTCACGGACCAGCAGGCCGAGCCGAGCGCCAGCAGCTAGTGTTCGTCGTCGAGCCTGGGGCTGCCTGACGGGCAGTTCGCGCCCAACCATTTGACAATGCATCGGTATACACGGCGCCGCCGGAGCGTTCACTCCTTGCCCGCTGTTCTCAGTTCGGAGAGACTGCGCCGCCATGCCCTCGCCCAAATACATTGACGGGACATCGATGGTCGCCCCGATCCATCGTTCACAAAATCGCCTGACGCACTGACGTCATAACGCATTGCCGGTGGAGCCATTGCCCGCATGAGTCAACCGATCGATTTTCGACCCGACGCTTCACCCTCTCCCACCGACCAGCAGCTATTCGGCCATCCCCGCGGACTGGCGACGCTCTTCCTCACGGAAATGTGGGAACGCGCGACGTACTACGGCATGCGCGCCATCCTGATGCTGTTCATGACGGCGATGGTGGTCGAAGGCGGTCTTGGCATCGACGATCGCACTGCCGGTGCGATCTATGGACTCTACATCTCGGCAACCTACCTGCTATCGCTGTGGGGCGGCTGGATCGCGGATCGCCTTATCGGACAGCAGCGCGCCGTCATGGCCGGCGGCGGGCTGATCATGCTGGGAAATGCGCTGCTGGTAGTGAGTGACACGCGCTTCTTTTTCGTCGGCCTCACCATCATCGTGTTCGGCACCGGGTTGTTGAAGCCGAACATCAGCGCCATCGTCGCGCAGCTCTATCCCGAGGGCGGTGCGCGACGCGACGCCGGCTTCTCTATTTTCTACATGGGCATCAATACGGGCGCCTTCTTCGGCCAGATGCTGGTGCCCATCATCGCGGCTCACAGTGGTTGGAAATTGGGGTTTGCAGTGCCCGCCGCCGGCATGCTGCTCGGCTTGGTGCAGTTCTACTTCGGGCGCAAATACCTGGGCCAGGCGGGCGCGGAAATTCCCGGCGCACGCGGTTCCTGGTGGCCGGTTTATGGATTGGTGGCAATCGTCGGCGCGATCATCGTGCTGGCTTTTCAAGGCTCCGTTGCATTCGACCCAGTGGCGATTTCACACAGCGCGAACTGGGCGATGATCACCCTGGCCACTCTCTACTTCATCTACATGCTGTTCTTCGCCGGGCTCGATGCGATCGAGCGGGGCAAGGTAGTGGTCATGATCGCGCTGTTCGTCGCCTGCGCCATGTTCTGGGCCGGCTACGAGCAGGCGGGCGCGTCATTCACGCTGTTCGCGGAGCGTTACACCGATCGCAACATCCTCGGTTGGGAGCTGCCCGGCGGCGCAGTGCAGAGCGCCAACTCCATTTTCATCATCCTGTTCGCACCGGCCTTTGCCGCGCTGTGGGTATGGCTGGGCAAGCGCAATCTCGATCCTTCCGCCCCTGCGAAGTTCGGACTAGGCCTGATCCTCATGGGCGTGGGCTTCGCGGTGATGGTGGCAGCATCGCAGTATGTTTTGGCGGGCCAGACTGTCCTGCCGACATGGCTGGTGCTCACTTACCTGCTGCACACGTTCGCGGAGCTGTGCCTGAGTCCGGTGGGCTTGAGTTCGATGACCAAACTCGCGCCGGCGCGATTCGTGGGACAAGTGATGGGTGTATGGTTCCTCGCCACCGCCATCGGCAACAACCTGGCAGGACAGTTCTCCGGGGAGATCGATCCGAACAATCTCGCGACCATGCCCGCCCTCTACACGCGACTGTTCTGGTGGGGCGCGATCGGCGGCGGCGTCATGCTCGCCATCACTCCCTGGATCAAACGCCTGATCCGCGATTCCAAGTAAATCCCGCGACTGGCAACAGCCAAGTTGCCGATGGAGCATTTCATGACTGCAGGTCGTTACTTAGGCACGGCCCTGGCTGCCGCTATTTCGCTGGCGTGCATGGGATGCCAGAAGGCGCCCTCGCCGGTCGCCACAGCGACCAGCACCGAAACAGCGGACGCTTTCGTCGCCCGCATCAACACCGAGATGACGGATCTCGGCCGCGAATCCAGCGCCGCCGGCTGGGCCTACGCCACTTACATCATTCCGGATACGGAATTTCTCAACGCGCGAGCGAGCGAACGCTTCCTGAGTTATTTCAGCAAGGCGGTCGCCGAGTCCGCGGCCTATGAGAAGCAGACGCTGAGTCCGGCGACTGCACGCTCGATTCAATTGCTCAAACTGGGTGTGTCGGCGCCCGCGCCAAACGATCCGGCGAAGCGGGCCGAACTCGCAGCGACCACTTCCAAAATGGAAGGCATGTACGGCTCGGCGAAGTATTGCCCGTCCGGCCCCGACTCGTGCAAAGACCAGACGCAGCTCACCGATGTCATGGCCCACAGTCGCAACTATGACGAGTTGACCAACGCCTGGACCGGTTGGCATTCCACCGCGCGGCCCCTGCGCAAAGACTATGTGCGTTTCGTCGAACTGGCGAACGAAGGTGCACGTGAACTGGGGTTCGCCGACCTCGGCGCCATGTGGCGTTCGGGTTACGACATGACGCCGGAAGAATTCACTCGCGAAGCGGAGCGCCTGTGGGGACAGGTGAAACCCCTCTACAGTCAGTTGCATTGCTACGTACGCGGCTCGCTGCAAAAGACTTATGGCGCGAGCCGGGTGGCCGACGGCAAACCGATTCCCGCGCAACTGCTCGGTAACATGTGGGCCCAGCATTGGGGCGAGATCTATCCGCTGGTCGAGCCTTATCCCGGCGTGAACGATCTGGATATCACCGCCGCGTTGGTCAAACAGAAATACGACGCGGTGAAGATCGCGCAATCCGCCGAGAATTTCTACGTCTCGCTGGGCTTTCCCAAATTGCCCGATACGTTCTGGCAGCGTTCATTGCTGAAGAAGCCGGCGGATCGCGACGTGCAATGTCATGCCAGCGCGTGGCACATGGACTCGCGAGAGGATGTGCGCATCAAGCAATGCATCGAGCCGCAGCAGGAGTCGCTGGTGACGGCGTATCACGAACTCGGCCACGTCTTCTACTTCCTCAGTTACAAGGACCAGCCCTTCCTGTTCCAGAGCGGCGCCAACGATGGTTTTCACGAGGCCATTGGCGACACGGTGAACCTGTCGATGACGCCCGCCTACCTGCATGACATCGGCTTGATCGGCGCGGTCAAGCGCAGTCCTGAGGCGACCATCAACCAGCAGATGAAACTGGCGCTCGACAAGATTGCGTTCCTGCCCTTCGGCAAGCTCATCGACGAATGGCGTTGGAAAGTGTTCGCCGGTGAAGTGAAGCCCGAAAACTACAACGCGGCATGGTGGCAGCTGCGCGAGCAATACCAGGGTATCGCGGCGCCCGTGCCTCGCAGCGAAGAGGATTTCGATCCGGGTGCGAAATACCACATTCCCGCCAACACCCCTTACACGCGCTACTTCCTCTCGTACATCCTGCAGTTCCAGTTTCACAGGGCGTTGTGTGAGGCCGCAGGCTTCAAGGGTCCGCTGAACGAATGTTCGATATACGGCAATGCCGAGGCCGGCAAGCGCTTCCGCGAGATGCTCGCCATGGGCCAGAGCCAGCCATGGCCAGTCGCGCTGGAGAAGCTGACGGGCACGCGCCAGATAGATGCCTCCGCCATCACCGAGTATTTCGCACCGCTCATGGGTTGGCTGGAGACACAGAACCAGGGCAAGACCTGCGGCTGGAACTGACGCAAGCCGCGAAGTACTCGAACGCTCCTTTCGTCACTCGAGAAATGGTTAATGACTAACGCATCGCCCCCCCAGCTCACGTTTCGCGCCATCGTGCTCTCGATCGTTCTCGCGATGGTGCTCGCGGCCGCGAATACCTATCTCGGCCTGTTCGCCGGGCTGACCATCGCTTCGGCGATTCCTGCTGCGGTGGTATCGATGGCCGTCCTGCGGGTGCTGGGCGGCAGCCACATTCTCGAAAACAATATCGTGCAGACCGGCGCATCCGCCGGCTCATCGATCGCCGCCGGTGTGATCTTCACGGTGCCGGCGCTGGTGATCCTGGGTTACTGGGACGACTTCAGGTACTCGTGGGTGCTCGCGATCGCCGGGCTCGGTGGCGTGCTGGGCGTGTTTTTCTCCGTGCCATTGCGACGCTCGCTCATCGTCGACCAGCAACTCGCTTTTCCCGAAGGCAAAGCGGCCGCCGAAGTATTGAAGGCCGGTGAGAACCAGGGTGCGGGCGTCAAGGTACTGGCCAGCGCCGCTGCGCTGGGCGGCTTCGTCAAGCTGCTCTCGGCGAGCGGACTACGCCTGATTCCAGACACGGCGGCTATCGCGGGTTATGCGGGCAAGGCCATTGCTTACATGGGCACCAATCTTTCGCCCGCACTGCTGGGCGTGGGTTACATCGTTGGCTTGAACATAGGCATCGTCGTGGTTGGCGGCGGCATCCTGTCCTGGAACATTGCTATTCCAATCTACAGTTCTTTGTTTGCCGACACCGATCCCACACTGCTGGCCAGCATCGCGAGCCTGGATGCGGAGAACGCCGCGGGCGCCATCTGGTCGAGGCAGATTCGCTATCTCGGCGTGGGCGCCATGCTGATCGGAGGCATCTGGACACTGATCTCGCTGCGTCACTCGCTGCTTTCCGGCGTTCGCAGCGGGCTCGCGGCAACCCGCGCAGGCTCGGCGAAAATCGTTGCCGAGACGGAAAGGGACCTGCCGATGAAGGCGGTGCTGATCGGACTGGTGGTCTTCACGATTCCGCTGGCTGTGCTGTATCACGCGATCGTGCACGATTACGCGGTCACGATCCCGATGACGTTGATCATGATCGTCGCCGGTTTTCTGTTCAGCTCGGTGTCGGCCTACATGGCCGGACTGGTGGGTTCCTCGAACAATCCGGTGTCGGGCATCACCATCGGCACCATCCTGTTTGCATCGCTGGTGTTGATGCTACTCATGGGCCGCGACGCTGCACTCGGCCCGGTCGCCGCCATCATGATCGGCGCTGTCGTGTGCTGCGCAGCCTGCATTGCCGGTGACAATCTGCAGGACCTGAAGTGCGGCTACATGATCGGTGCCACGCCGTGGCGTCAGCAGGTCATGCTCGCCATCGGCGCAATCTCCTGCGCACTGGTGATGGCGCCGGTGCTCAATCTACTCGCGCGAGCATACGGCATCGGTGTGCCTACGGCTGAGCATCCGAATCCGCTACTCGCGCCGCAGGCAACGTTGATGGCTTCGGTGTCGAAGGGCCTGTTCGGCGGTGAACTGCCTTGGAACATGATCTGGATCGGCGCGGCGGTGGGCGCCCTCATCATCGTGCTCGATGAAACTCTGAAACGTCGCGGCGCGAAATTTCGCGTGCCGGTGCTGGCAGCAGCGGTGGGTATCTATCTGCCACTGGACCTGACCACGCCGATTTTTCTCGGCGGCCTGCTGACCTGGATAGTGGAGCATCGCACCGGCTCGGTATTGAATGGCGAAGCGGCGGAACGCATTCATCGCAAGGGCGTACTGTTTTCAGCCGGGCTGATCACGGGCGAGGCTTTGATGGGCATCATCATCGCAATACCCATCGTTGCAGCCGGACGCGCCGATGTACTCGCATTGCCCGACAATCTGCAGTTCGGCAAACTGCTGGGGCTCGTCATTTTTGCGGCGATTGGTTACGTGCTGTATCGCATCGCCATCAACGGTGCGCGCCAGGAAGCGGCGGGCCTTTAGGAATTCGTCAATCGCGGGTCGCTATCATCTGTTCCTGATCACTTCAATCTTGCCATCGTTGGCGACCAAGCCCGACGCCAGCCACGAGGTGAGGCTGACGACCAGCGATGCACCCACGGCGGTCCACAGCCCGCTGATGTGAAAGCCGCTGAGGAACAGCGCGACCAATCCGAGCATCAGCCCGTTGATGACGATCAGAAAGAAACCGAGGGTCAGCAGCGTGAGCGGCAACGTCAGAATGATCGCGATGGGTCGAACCACCGCATTGACGATTCCCAGCAGCAACGCCGCCGCGATCAGCGTGCCGGTGCTCGCAAAATAGAAGCCGCTGAAGATCTGCGTCGCCAGCCACAGGCCCAGCGCCACGATGGCGGTTCGTATGAGAAATCCGGTCATGTGGTACTTACGGCGCCTGGCTTTGCCTGATGGGTTTGCTGCCGGCAGCGAGCGTTTCCAGGGCGAGACGCAATTGATAGTCGGCCGCGAGGTTGCCCTGGACTTCGGGTTTGTCGACGTTGCCGTGCGCCTCGATGTCCTGCACCGTGACGACCATGTCCGGCTTGATCCCTTTTTCGTGGATCGAAGCGCCCGATGGCGTGAAGTAACGCGAGGTGGTCAGCTTGATCGCATGGCCGTCCGACAACGGCACCACGGTCTGCACCGAGCCCTTGCCGTAGGTCTGTTGACCGAGCAACGTGGCGCGATGATTGTCCTGTAACGCACCGGCGACGATCTCCGACGCCGATGCGGAACCGCCATTCACCAGCACGATGATGGGAGCGCCCTGCATCAGGTCGCCGCTCTTCGCATCCATTTCGAATTTCGCGTCTGGCGCACGGCCGTTGGCGGTGACGATGATGCCCTGGTCCAGGAAAGCATCCGACACGCCGACCGCGGCTTCGAGCACACCGCCGGGATTGTTACGCAGGTCCAGCACCAGCCCGCGCAGCTTGCCGCCGCTCTGCTTCTTCAACGCAGCGATGGCGCGTTCCATGTCCGACGCGGTGGTCTCGCTGAAATGTGTGATGCGCACATAGCCGACATCGTGTTCGAACAGTTCCTTCTTGACGCTATGTACCTGCACACTGGCACGGGCCAGAGTGAATTCAAGCGGCTTCGGCGCATCGGCGCGAGCAATGGTGATCTTCACCGTCGATCCCGGCGCGCCGCGCATGCGATCGATCGAATCGTTGAGATTGTTCAGGTCCACCGCTACGCCATCGACGGCGACGATGGTATCGCCTGCCTTCACACCGGCGCGCGCAGCGGGACCTTCCTCGATGGGATTCACGACCCGCACGGAGCCTTTCTCGAGCGCGACCTCGATGCCTACGCCCGAGTACTCGCCGCTGGTGCTGATGCGGATCTCGTTGAACTCTTCCGGATCGAGATAGGCGGAGTGGGGATCCAGGTCGGCCACCAGGCCGCGGATCGCCGCCTCGATGAGTTCCTGGTCGGAAATGCTCTCGACGTAATCTTTGCGCACGCGTTCGAGGACTTCGGCCAGCAATCGCGCATCCTGCCACCGCACCGGCGCATCCGGTTCATGGCTGGGTTGCGGCTCGATCTCACGTTCGGCCTGCACGCTGCGGCCGACGGATAGCCCCATCCCCAGCAGTGCTCCGGTAGCCAATATCAGCGCGTAGCGAATCGGCGGTTTCACGATGGGCTTCACTGCGGGTTTGACTCGGGCTCCAGGGACGTTAGGTGAGCATAGTACAGGGATCACCGCGCGGCCATTGCGGCACTGAGCTACAGGCGAAACCCGGGTCGCGTCACTCTCGCACGCGGGATCTAGAATCGGGACACCATTCGATTGGCCGAAGGCTTGGTGACGCCGCCGACAGTGCGCAACAGCTCCTGCATGACGCCTTCCAGCGGCTGCGGACGACCGATGGCGAAGCCCTGGCCGAAATCGACGCCCAGTCGCGACACGGCAGCGAGAATGGCTTCGGTCTCGACGGACTCGGCCGTGGTCCGCAGCTTCGAATCCCGCGCCATCTGCACGATGGCGGTGACCATGGCCTCCGATCGCGGATTGGTGGCGAGTTCGCGCACCAGCCCGCCGTCGATTTTCAGGTCGGAGACCGCCAGTTGCTTCAGGTAGGTCATGGAGGACAGGCC
>JBEVKB010000006.1:0-26793 GCA_040509875.1 Steroidobacteraceae bacterium
GGTGTGTCCTGGAGCGAGACGAGTGACTTGCGAGCGTAGCCCATGGGTGCGAAGCATAGGCAATCGGCCGTGACACCGGTCGGTGAATTTCTAGGCTATTGTTAGATAATTCGATGGGTGTCCAGCGCGTTACTGAATATCAGACCCCAGCGTGCGATGACTTCCTCGGTACTCCAAGCCGCCGCCCGGTGCTGATCGATACGAACCACTAAATGGTAGTGATTGGACATGATGGCGTACGAGCAGAGGTCCACCGCGAAAGCCTGAGACAAGCACGACAATCGATCCAGCACCCATTGCTTGCGATGTGAATAGTCTTTGCCTGCGTATTCATCGAATCCCCACAACCAGGCGCGACGAACGCATCGGCCGATCAAATGGTAATACGGTGTGTCCTGGAGCGAGACGAGTGACTTGCGAGCGTAGCCCATGGGTGCGAAGCATAGGCAATCGGCCGTGACACCGGTCGGTGAATTTCTAGGCTATTGTTAGAGAATTCGATGGGTGTCCAATGCATTCATCTCTGGTCTATCGACGTAAAATTCGATGGGTGTCCAGCGCGATGGGTGTCCAGCGCGTTATGTGTTGGACACCGTGTGTTGTGGCACTGCCAGTCGGGCGTGACGCGCCGACCGCATCGTCTGCCTCGTGCAGGCGATCGATCGGCGCTCGTGCGCTTAAATCAGAACTTGATGCCTACGCCGAATGTCGTCTCGATGGTACCCAATGAATCGTCGAATCGATCGACGACCTTATCGAGATAGCGATAGCGCGCATCCAGGCGCAACAGGAACCTGTCGCTCACGTAGTACTTCGCACCGACGCCGGCGTTCACAGTGAAGCCATTGTCGTCATTGATGCGCACCGGCTGAATGCCGTTGACCGTTCCGACGATCGGTTGGTCGAGATCCGCGCTGGCATAGCCGACGCCTGCCAGTACGTAGGGCACCAAACGACTACCTGTGTTGAACTGGCGAACGGCATCGACATCGAGCGTCGTGAGATCGAGGTCGATATCGCGGCCCTGCAGGCCCGTTACGGAACTGTTAGTCCGGCCTAGCGACAGCTCCAGGCCCCACGCATCGGTGTAGTTGAAGCCGTAGCGTAGACCATACGTCAAGTCGTCATCGAGCTTAGGCGTGCGCCCGGTGATTCTCCGATCGGTCAGGTCATCCCCGAATAGCTCGCCGCCATAGATCTGGATTTCCTGGCTACCCGCAGTTGCCTGCGCCAGCGCTGGCGCGGTGTGAATGGCGAATGCACTGAGCGCAGCCAATCCAATTAGTCTCTTCTTCGTCAACATCGTTCTACTCCTGAATAATATTCACGATCGCATCGTTGCGAGCGTGACAAGGAGAGTGCGCTGCGGGCTGGTCGAGATAAATCGACCTGCATTGAATTGTTTGATGCATGCAATTCAGTAATGCACGTGGAACTTCGATCGCAGGTCGTCGAGTGACTCGTTGAGTTGCCGGTCGGGATCGCCTTTCTACGGTGGTGCTGGCGGATTCCACGGACTTATATGTGCGAGAAAGCGGATAAGGTACTGACCTCGATTGCAAAGGAACTAGCACTGACCTCACTCCGACGCACGAGCGTTCGAAACATCACCAGGACGGTGAAGTACGCGAGTCCGATCGCTCATCCGATGTTGAGGATCGCAGTCCAGCCGCGCTACTTCGATGCCTTTGAAAAGGCGACGTACGAAAGAATTCATCGTTCTGTGTAGCCGACTACCGCAGCGGCGACCACGATGGGAGCCTAACGGACGCGCTTTCAACGAAGGTGCAAGTCATACCAGCGCATTCTGCTGCCCATGTCAGGTCCCGTAAAATCTCCACAGGCGTCGCACCGCAGCTGCGCATTGGGGACGGTCCACTGACCATAGAAGGTCGCCGTACTATCCTTTCAGCGGGCGCTGGGGCATCCCTAGCAGATCAGGCCGGCCTGCGCCGTGCAGAGCCTCCGCGGCTAGGCTGTTCCTGCGTCTTTATAGATGACGGATGACGGAACTACTGGCGGCCAATCGGCTTTCTGTACGCCACCATTCACGACATCGGAGCCAGCCATGAGCAAGCCAAAAGCCACGAAGAAACCGGACACGAAGTCCGCCGTCGATGCCATCGAATTGCTGAAGGCAGACCACCGACGAGTCGAGAACCTGTTTGCGGATTTCGAGGCCGCTGAGGTCGATTCGAGGGATGCCATCGCGCAGTCGATCTGCCAGGAACTGACCATCCACGCCCAGATCGAGGAGGAAATTCTCTACCCGGAGGCGAAGGTCGTGCTGGAGGAAGATGACGAGGACCTCGTCAACGAAGCGCAGATCGAACACGCCTCGGCCAAAGACCTCATCGCGCAGATCGAGAGCATGACCACCGATGACGAAATGTTCAACGCGACTGTGAAGGTGCTCAGCGAGTACATCAAGCACCATGTAAAAGAAGAGGAAGAGGAACTGTTCCCCATGCTCGAGGAATCAGACCTCGACCTCGAGGAAATGGGCGGCGAACTGGCTGCGCGCCGCGAAGAACTCCTCGCCGAGATGGCGGAAGCAGATCCGGATGCGGAAGATGAAGATGAGGACGAAGACGAGGAAGACGATGAAGACGACCTCGAAGAGGATGATGACGCGGAAGATGATGAAGAACTAGAAGAAGACGAAGAAGAGGAAGAGGAAAAGCCGGCGAAAAAGCGAGCGGCGCGGACTGATACGGGCCGGATGTAAATAAGGCAGTTGGCACCCATCATGGACCGTGGGTGCCAACTCCGTCTTGGGGCGAGTCCATTCACGGCTGCAATGGCCGCGAAGTGCGTTGTTCCTGATGCCCGCATAACGCCGCAATTCCGCGATAGCGACCGCAAGCTTCGAACAGCGCGTCTGCGGCGCATTGCCTATCGTCGAAACCAGTTCTCTTGATCTGGCAAGCGGCGGAACTGGCATGTCGTACTCGATTCGTATCAATGGAACCACGCGGGAAGTCGACGTGGACGGCGACACGCCGATGCTATGGGTACTGCGCGACGTGTGCGGGCTGACCGGCACGAAGTACGGATGCGGAATCGCAATGTGCGGCGCATGTACCGTGCATGTGGATGGCGCAGCCCGTCGTGCCTGCTTCACACCGGTGGCCAACGTCGGTGCCGCGCATGTGCGGACAATTGAAACCCTGCATGAGACCGCAGTCGGCCAAGCTCTGCAACGCGCATGGCGTGAGCTCGAAGTGGTGCAGTGTGGATATTGCCAGTCAGGCCAGCTGATGTCGGCAGCGGCATTGCTCGCCGCAAACGCCAGGCCCACTGACGCCGACATCGACATGGTCATGTCGGGCAACATCTGCCGTTGCGGCACTTATGGACGAATTCGCGCCGGCATTCACCTGGCCGCGAACTACCTGTCGCAGTCCGCCGGTGGCGCAGGAGCATCGGCGACATGAACAGCTCATTGACGCGTCGAAGTTTTCTAGCCGTCTCGCTCGCCGCAGGTGGCGGTATGTTGATCGGATTTTCATTGCGGGCTGTCTCGCAGTCCGCCCCGCCCGCGCCGAAGCCGAATGCGTTCATCCGTATCGATGAGAGCGGACGCGTGACGCTGATCCTTCCCTATGTCGAGATGGGGCAGGGTGCATATACCTCGCAGATCCAGATCCTCGCCGAGGAACTCGAAGTGGATCCGGCAGTCGTGACATTAGAAGCCGCGCCTGCCAATGAAGCGCTCTACGCCAGCCCTTTATTGGGCGAGCAGATCACCGGCGGATCGGCATCGCTGCGTGGAGCATGGCTGTCGATGCGAGCGGCTGGCGCAGCGAGTCGCATGATGCTGGTCTCAGCCGCCGCGCGGCGCTGGAAAGTGCGAAGTTCAATGTGCCGCGCCGAGCAAGGGCGCGTCCTGCATCCTTCCGGAAAAAGTTTCTACTACGGAGAGCTTGCCGCCGAGGCAGCGAAGCTACCTGTGCCCGCCGCACCGGTGCTGAAGAATCCCGCGTCGTTTCGTGTCATCGGCCAGCCGCAAAAGCGCGTCGAGGGGCCAACGAAGCTCAACGGTACGGCGAAGTTCGGTATCGACATGCGACCCGTCGGCGTTCTCCACGCAATGGTCAATGCGTGCCCGGTGTTTGGCGGCAAGCTCGCAAATATAGACGCATCGGCGGCGCTGCAGATCAAAGGCGTGCGCCAGATCGTGCAGATCGATGACGCCGTAGCCGTTGTGGCCGATCACACGTGGGCGGCGTTAAAGGGACTGCGCGCACTGAAGGTTCAATGGATCGAAGGGCCGAACAGTCAGCTGACGACAGCGGATCTGATTGCCGCCGCCGATGCGGCTCTCGATCGTGACGGGCTTATCGCCGAGAACATCGGAGACACAACGAAGGCCGAGGCATCTGCCGCTCGACGTTTCGAGGTCGACTATCGCATGCCGATTCTGGCCCACGCAGCGATGGAGCCGCTGAGTTGCACGGTGCACGTCACACCGGAGCGCTGCGATATCTGGGCGGGCAGCCAGATCGTCGGCAGGGCGCACAAGGTCGCTGTCGAAGCCACCGGAATTGCGCCGGAGAAAGTCTTTTTTCACAACCAACTGCTTGGTGGAGGCTTCGGTCGTCGTCTCGAAACCGATTACGTCAGGCAGGCGGTGCTGCTCGCGAAGCAGGTGAATGCGCCTGTGAAGGTGACCTGGAGTCGCGAGGAGGATATGCAGCACGACTACTATCGCTTTCTCAATCACAGCCGCGTGGTCGTCGGTCTCGACGCAGCGGGACAGCCCGTCAGTTGGCGCCATCGCGTCGTCGCGCCGAACATCATGGCGCGTTTCCTGCCGATCTATCAGAAGGACAACGTCGACCTGGATGCCGTGGATGCAGCGAGCGGTCCCTATGACATCGCCAATGTCTTCGTGGATTTTTCTCGCAATGAAGCGCCCGCCGGCCTTTGTACCGGAAATTGGCGCGGTGTCGGCCCGACGCGCAACGTCTTTGTCGTGGAAGGTGTGATCGATGAACTGGCGCACCAAGCCGGGCGCGATCCTATCTCGTATCGAAAAGCACTGATGACCAAGGCCACTCGTGCTCGCGTGGCACTCGAAATGGTCGAGCGCGAGTCCGGATGGCGCGAACCGTTGCCCGAGCGCAGCGGTCGTGGCGTCGCCGTGTTCTCCGCGTTTGGTAGCTATCTCGCCATGGTTGCGCAAGTCCGCGTCGAGCCATCGGGGCAGGTTCGCGTCGAGCGTGTCGTGTGCGCGGTCGACACGGGCATCGTCGTGAATCCCGACATCGTGCGCGCGCAGATCGAGGGTGGTGTGATTTTCGGAATCTCGGCGGTGCTGTACGGCAGGATCACCATTGCCAACGGTCGCGTGCAACAGGGCAACTTCGACACCTACCCGGTACTGCGAATGTCCGAAGCGCCGCGTATCGACGTGCATATCGTAAAGAGCAGCGAGGATCCGGGCGGGGTCGGCGAACCTGGAACCTCGGGTGTCATTGCCGCTGTAGCCAACGCAGTGTTTGCAGCGACGGGAAAACGAGTGAGAACGCTGCCGATCGATAGCAGCCACTTGAGGAGCGCGTGATGCAAGCCATGATCCGCTTCAGTCTGCTTGCGCCATTGCTTATATCCCTGGTGTCTTGCATGTCGCCGCCGCCGGAGCAATCCTCTGCGCAGCCTGCACCGCTTGGCGACGCATTACAGCCTGTGTCTGCCTTCAACCGGATCTCGGATCGTTCAGCCCGATCGGCGGCGTTGTTCAAGGAAGCATCCCGCGTCATCGAACATCCGCGCTGCCTGAATTGTCATCCCGTAGATCGCACGCCAACGCAGGGGGACGACTTGCATACTCACAGTCCGCTGATTCGTGCCGACGATGCCGGTCATGGGCCGCCGGGACTTCCTTGCAACACTTGTCACCAGGCGCAGAACACGCCGACGAACGTCAGGCCGATCGAGTCCATTCCGGGACACGCGCATTGGATGCTCGCGCCACCGTCGATGAGTTGGCAGGGCAAGAGTACCGGCGAGATCTGCGAGCAGATCAAGGATCCCGCGCGCAACGGTGGTCGCTCTCTCGAAAAAATTCACGAACACATGGCTGAGGACACATTGGTCGGCTGGGCTTGGCATCCCGGCGAGGGTCGCAGGTCCGCGCCGGGCACGCAGCAGGCTTTCGGTGAGTTGCTGGCGGCGTGGATCGAAACAGGAGCTGCGTGTCCGAACACGGTCCGGTGAGGCGTCACCTCTTATCTCTGGCGATTCTGCCGTTGAGCGCGCCCTACCTCAATCCTCCCCCGGCGACCGGGGGAGGAAGTCAGGAGGCGCGGAGGTTTTACTGCTCCGCTCCTCTTCAGGACTTGATGAACGCCAGCAGGTCCGCATTGATCGTATCCGGATGCGTGGTGCACATGCCGTGCGGCAGGCCGGGATAGACTTTCAGCGTGCCCTTCTTCAGCAGCTTGGATGACAGCAGGGCGGATGCGCCGATGGGTACGATCTGGTCGTCGTCGCCATGCATGACGAACGTAGGCACCGCGATACTCTGCAGGTCTTCGGTGAAGTCGGTTTCGGAGAAGGCCTTGATACAGTCGTAGTGCGCCTTGATGCCGCCTTCCATGCCCTGTCGCCACCAGTTATCGATCACGCCTTGCGACACCTTCGCGCCCGGACGATTGAAGCCGTAGAACGGACCGCTCGGCACATCCTTGTAGAACTGCGCGCGGTTGGCGACGAGTGCGCTGCGAAAGCCATCGAACACTTCGAGAGGCAGGCCGCCGGGATTTTTTTCCGACTTGACCATGACTGGAGGAACCGCACCGATGAGCACGGCCTTTGCGACGCGGCCACCGCCGCCATACTGCGCTACGTAGCGTGCGACTTCGCCGCCGCCGGTCGAGTGACCGATGTGCACCGCGTCCTTCAAATCCAGATGTTTTGCGAGCGCCGCGACATCGGCAGCGTAAGTGTTCATCTCGTTGCCGCTGAAGGTCTGCGTCGAGCGGCCGTGGCCGCGGCGGTCGTGAGCGATGACGCGGAAGCCCTTCGAGAGGAAGAACATCATCTGGTTATCCCAATCGTCGGCGGTCAGCGGCCAGCCATGATGGAACACCAGCGGCTGACCGGTACCCCAATCCTTGTAGAAGATTTCCGTGCCGTCCTTCATCTTGACTGTGTTCATGGTGTGGGCTCCTGGAGCTGGTCGGGAAAGGTTGTAGTGGAGTCGAGAGTTGCGGCCCGCGTCGGCGTCGGTAGCCACGCAAGCGCTGCGAGGCCAATACCCTTGATGATAACGTCGTGACGTGACGTATAGGTGTCGTTCCAGTATTGCATGGGCCGAACCTCTCGCGCCCTTCATATCCTGCTAAATCGCCGTCACGAATGGAAGCGAATTCCGTGGCGCCGACCTCCCCCTTTTGGGGGAAGAGTGACCGGCGGTGTCAGCTCACGCGGGTTGCCACACGGAACGAGCACTGTTGGAAAGCATCCGAGCGGCAAGGAAGACGCATATCCCGGCACCCGCTGCTACCGCGGCCAGCATACATACGGGTGGCGAGGAGAAGCGAAACGCACCCGCAATGACGGGGACATAGAGCGTGGCACCGAGAAGCGCAGTCGCAAAACCGGCGAGCCACCAGAAGATGGGATTGGAGCGGGACAGCAGTGCGCTCATGGACCGATCGGAGGAGCGGTTCACCAGAATCAAAGCAATATCCGAGATCACCATCGCGGCGAAGCCCAGCGCACGCGCTTCTTCCATGGAGCCAAAGGAAAGGCCGAGGAAGTAGACGAGAACGATATAGGCCAGTGTCGCCGTTCCGAGCAGGATGCTCGAACGCAGCATGATCGGCGAGAACAAACGGTTATCGAGGGAGCGCGGCCGTCGCTGCATGATGCCTGGGGATGCACGCTCCGCCTCGAAGACGAACGAGCATGCCGGATCGATGATGAATTCCAGGAACAGCACGTGCAGCGGCATCAGCAGCAGCGGCCAGCCGAACAGCACCGGCAACAAGCCCATGCCGGCAATGGGAATGTGCACGGCGATGATGAACGCCATCGCATGCCCGATGTTTTCATAGATGCGGCGTCCCGACCGGACGGTTGCGACCAACGCCGCAAAGTCGTCTTCGACCAGTACGATGGAAGCAGCTTCGCGTGCGACATCCGTACCGCGTTTACCCATCGCGACGCCGATGTGGGCGGCTTTCAGCGCAGGCGCGTCGTTGACGCCGTCGCCGGTCATGGCGATGACTTCGCCGTTTGCTTTGAATGCCTGGACCAGCCGCAGCTTCTGCTGCGGCGACGTGCGTGCATAAATGCCGGTCGCTTTGACTCGCTCGCACAACGTCGCATCATCGAGCGAAGCGAGTTCGGTTCCCGTCAACACGTTCTCGTATTCGGCGAAGCCCGCCTGGCGTGCGATGGCTCTTGCGGTTCCCGGATGATCGCCGGTGATCATCACGACGCGGATACCGGCAGCGGCGCACTGGGCAAGCGCTGCAGGCACGGTTTTGCGGATGGGATCGGCAAGGCATAGCAATCCCAGCAGTTGCAATTCGAATCCTTGCGGCGAATCCGGCAGCGTCGTTTCCGGGTGATGGCCGGAGGCGACTGCGAGGACTCTGAGGCCCTCGTTTGCCAGGGCTGCGGCGCGATCCAGGCGATCGGCGAGTTCGGCCTGCGGCAAGCGGCACAATTTGAAAACCGTTTCGGGCGCGCCTTTGACGGCGACCTGCAGCATGCCGGGTTCGGCGCCACACCAGACGTGCGTGACGGCCAACAGTTCGGGAGTGAGATCGTATTCGTGCACGAGACGCTTGCCGGCTAACCCGCCGCTGTCGGGCAGCAGTGTCGACGCGGCCTCGTGTATCGCCTTCTCCATCGGGTCGAATGCCTGCAATTCGCATGCTGCCAATGCAGTACTGAGAACTGCGTTGCCCGACGCGTCGAGTTGCTGGTCGCTGCGCAGATCGCAGAATTCAGTATCGGTGGCTACGGCAGCGACGCGCATCCTGTTCTCCGTCAGCGTGCCGGTCTTGTCTACGGCGAGCACGGTAACTGCACCGATGGTTTCCACCGCGGGCATGCGACGGATCAACACACCCTGGCGCGACATTCTCCAGGCACCCAACGCCAGGAACACGGCGAGCACTACCGGGATCTCTTCGGGGACGGCGCCCATGGCGAGCGTAATGCCGGCGAGTGCGCCGCCTAGCCAGTCATGCCGTGAGGCGCCGTAGAAAATTGCTACGAGCAGGCACAGCGCGATGGCAGCCGTGGCGACCCACTTCACTGCCTCACGAATCTCCAATTGCAACGGTGTGGCTGGAGGCGCTATCGATTGCAACGCGCTGCCTATCTGTCCGAGTTTCGATCGCGACCCCGTGGCGGTGACGACGGCCGTCGCATAACCGCTCGCCACCAGGCACCCGGAATAGACTTGGTTCGCGCCATCCGCAGGGGTCTTGTCCACCGGAAGCGATTCGCCCGTCAGTATCGACTCGTCGATGGAGAGCGATGTAGCGCTCAGGACGCGTGCGTCTGCGGGAACGCGACCGCCTTCACGAAGCAGCACCAGATCGCCAGCCACGAGGTCGCGACCGGGGACGAGCTGTTCGGTGGCATCGCGAATGACCAGGGCCCTGGGGCTCGTCAGTTCGCGCAGTTTCAGGAGCGCACGTTCGGTGCGTCGTTCCTGGACGATGGAAATGATGACGACGATGACCATCGACGCCGATAGCGCGATGGCTTCCCGCGCTTCGCCCAGAAATATATACAGCAGCGACGCGGCGATCAGCAGCAGCAACATCGGCTCGGCGAGCACGTCGAAAGCTATCTGCGCCAGGCGCCGGGGGCGTGCGTCCGGAAGTTCGTTCGGGCCGTCGCGTCCCAGGCGCAGCGCGGCTTCTTGCGAACTCAGTCCGGCAGGTCGGGCGTCAGGCGTGTCCATTGTTTTCATTGTCTTCCATTGGTATGGCGCGCGACTAAGCGATACCCGCTAGCGGCTCGGTGATCTTCCGCTGCGCGGCATGACTCCCGGGCAGATATCGCCATCTCCCGGCGTGAGCGTCAAGTGCCGCAAACCGGTCTTCCCCTAGCAGTTCCGCAATACCCCTCAGTGCTGGCGAACGCGTTTCAGTCCAGCATGCCTCCCGAGATGCATTGATGAGCACTCGATGAGCAGGAGAGATACGACATGAGAACTTCCATGCGCGCGGCCATAGCGACCTCTCCGGGGCTGCCGTTGGTCATTTCCGAGATGAGCATGCCCAAGCCGCAGCCAGGCGAGATCCTGGTCAAGATCCTTGCGTGCGGGGTCTGCCACACCGACCTGCACGCGATCGACGGCGACTGGCCGGTGAAGCCGCGCTATCCGTTCATCCCCGGACACGAAGTGGTCGGTGTCGTTGCCGCGTTAGGCCAGGGAGTCAAGAACTTTCGCGAAGGCGACGGCATCGGCGTGCCATGGCTGCACGATGCCTGCGATACGTGCGAGTACTGCACCAGCGGCTGGGAAACGCTGTGCGCGTCACAACACAACTCCGGCTACAGCGTCGACGGCGGATATGCGGACTACATGATCGCGTCCGCAGGCTACGCGACCCCTTTGCCGCTCGATGCGAGCGCGCCCGAATTAGCCCCGATTCTTTGCGCGGGCGTGACGTCCTATAAAGGGATCAAGGAGACTGAAGTGCGTGCCGGAGAATGGCTCGCCGTGTGCGGCGTGGGCGGCCTCGGGCATCTAGCGGTTCAATACGGCAAAGCGATGGGCATGCACGTTGTGGCCATCGATGTCGCCCAGGATAAGCTCGACATAGCGAGGCAGGCCGGTGCGGACCTGGTGATCGATGGAGCGTCCGAACTCGGCGTGCGGCAATTGCTGAGAGAGACCGGCGGCGGCGTGCATGGCGCACTCGTTACGGCGGTTTCGACGCAGGCATTTGCGCAGACCCTGCGGTTGCTGCGCCGGAAAGGCACCATGTCTCTCGTCGGGTTGCCTCCCGGTGAATTTCCGTTGCCTATCTTCGATGTCGTGCTCAAGCGCTTGACCGTGCGCGGCTCGATCGTCGGCACCCGACGCGACCTGGCCGAGGCGCTGGAGTTCGCACTGGATGGAAAAGTGAGCGCCAGCGTCCAACATCGCCGGCTCGAAGAGGTGAATGAAGTGCTGGCGGAGCTGAAAGCCGGCAAAGTGCGCGGCAGGGTCGCGCTGGTCATGGACTCTGCTGCGTGACATTTCGGCCATCGCCGATCGGGATATCGTCGTCGAAGTAACTGCGCGCGACATCGATCCGCATCGAGTGACCGCCGCCGACATCATGAATGCGAAGCCGGTGATCGCAACCGAGACCGACGATCTCAACGAGGTCGTTCAAGGCGTGCGGATAGCGGGCGTGCGGCGCGTTCCGGTCATGACGCAATCAGGCTCGGTCCGCAACGAGCAGCGCCAGGAACGACGATTGCGGCCTGCGGATTCGCGGACCTAGATCGGCAGCACTGTGACACTCTCGTCGTTCGTCATGACTGGCAGCGGCGGGCGTGTCTCGGTTCGATGCGGATTCAAGCTGGCGAGGTGTGCTCCTGCTTAGCCCACAACCGCTGAATATCCTTCTCGTCCAGCATTCGCCATTTTCCCAACTCCAGGCCATCCAGTTCGAGTCCGCCCACGCGGCTGCGATGCAGGGATTCGACGTGGTTGCCCACGGCCGCGAACATTCTTCTCGCCTGGTGATAGCGGCCTTCAGTCAGCGTCAGTAGCGCGGTTCTCGGGCCCGTCACTTCCAATAGTGCCGGCGCCAGCGGCGTTTTCTCCGTTTCCAGCATCAATTTCCCGCTCGCGAATATGGTGACTTCATCGCCCCGCAGGTCGCGCGCCAGGGTCGCTTCATATACTTTTGCGATCTGCGATTTGGGATGCACGATCCGGTGCAGCAGGGCGCCGTCATCTGTCAGCAGCAGCAGACCTGTGGTATCGCGGTCGAGCCTGCCGACCGTCGACAGGATCGGCGAACGCTGGCGATAGCGGGGCGGGAACAGGTCGTACACCACCGCGCCGGCGTCCTTGGTCGAACACGTGTAGTCGGTGGGCTTGTTCAACATCAGGAGCATGCCGGCGGGCGGATCGAGTGCTTGGTTGTCGATACGGACCTGGTCGCGCTCGACCTTGTCGTCGGCATAGAGCACTTCGCCCTGCGGGTCGGTGATGCGGCCTTCGCGAAACATCAAAGCCACTTCGCGGCGGCTGCCATAACCTAGATTGGCAATCAGCTTGACCAGTTTCATCGCGCATTCCTCGCGGGTTGGACGGCGACGCGTGCCTTGGTCGCTTCGATGATCTTGAATCCATGTGCCTGAGCGAGAGTTCGCACGCTGCCGAAAGCCTGGTTGAGTACGGCTTCGTAGGGCAGGTGGCGATTTGCGACCAGCAGCAAGCGCCCGCCGGGCGTGAGTGCCTCGGCCGCCACGGTGATGAAGCGACGGCCGATGTCAGGGCGATCGGCGCGATTGCTGGTATGAAAGGGTGGATTGGTCACGATCACGTCGTAAGACTGAGGCAGCCCCGCGGTCACGTCGAGCCATAGATAATTCGTCGGTACGCGTGGCGTCTTGCCGAGATTGGTGCGTGCGAGATCGAGCGCCCGCTGCTCGGCTTCATAGACATCGAGCGCTGTGATGCCAGCGCAGCGTGAGAGCAGCTCCGCCGACAGGTAGCCGAAGCCAACGCCGAGATCGGCAGCGCGACCCTGCAGGTCCGACGGAAAGTGGTTCGCGAGCAATGCCGATGCCGGATCGATGCGATCCCATGCAAACACGCCGGGCCGACTCACGAAGCGGCCATCCGCGATCGGCCGGATGGCGTCGAACTCGAGCCACAGCGATTGCAGTTGCGGATCGACAGCACCTTGTAATGGGGCAGTCCAGAACACGCGGCACTTGTTCTTGACCAGCGTTTCCACGGGTCCTGCCAGCAGGGCGAGATCGGCCTCGCTGGAACGGGCGCCTTCGTTGTTGCTGACACTGGCAACGATTCGTCCGCCCGGGGCGAGTGCGCCGATGGCTCGTGCCATGAGAGCGCGTGCCTCGTCGCGTTGTCGTGGCGGCAGCAACAGGACGAGAGCGTAGCGCTTGCCTGCCTGGGCTTCGTCATGCAGGTGGGAGGCGACCAACGTGAAACCGCCATTACGTAGCGCATCCGCATCCGGCTTGAACGTCTGTTCGCATTCCAGTCCCGGCCGCGGCTGGCGGCGCAACGGCTCGCCATCGCGTGCACGCAGAAACAAGGTTCCGTCGGCGGGCCAGCGCAGGTTGCCGTGGATGAAGGGCAGGAACAGCGTTTCGAGCGCGGAGTCTTCGTTCTGGTGTGATGGCATGCCGGGGGAAAGGGTCGCTAAACCGGTAGTCTACAGCCCTGCCGCCCTGAAAAGGCCTGATAAACTCCACCGTGATGCAATCCGGGTATCGATGGTTTTTCGCATTCCTTGCGCTCGCGGCGTTGGGCCTGGGCGCCGACGCGACGGCGGCTATCTATATCTGTACGGCGGCGGATGGCTCGCGCGTGTATTCCGACGAACGCTGTGGCTCCGATGCCAAGGTTGTTCCTGGCGTGACCAGCAAGAAGCGTCCCTCGGCGAAATCCCCGACGCCTGCGCAGCCCGCCAGCCGCAAGTCAGCCGCTGAGCTGGATGCCTTGCTCGAAGAGTGCGACACAGGCAAGGTCGCTGCCTGCAATGAATGGACCCGCAGCGGCGGACCGAATCGGTTGCGGGAGAAAGAACGCCAGGCGCAAGTTGCCTGTGACGCCGGTTCCCTGGCTGCCTGCGAAGAGCGTTACTGCGCTGACGGCGCCGGTCCTCAATGCCGTACGCGCGTGCTCAAGGTCGCAAAGTTCACTGGTGAGACATGGTACCTGCGCGAAGAGCGGAAGCTCGCCCACGACGCGACTGGCTATGCAGTTCGTTGCATATGGGAGGGAGTGCGTGCCACCCGCGACGTGAGTGTGACCTGCGGAGCGCAGGCCGGCCCACAGCGATGCTCTGCTGCCGGATCTGAGAAGTCGTTCGCACAATGGGCTGCCGCCGCGTCGGATTCTTGCGCGCGCCGCTGATCTTTGGCGATCATGTTTCCGTTGACGTTTCTGGAAATACATCCTGGAATATTCGCATGTCCCGCTGGAAAGCTTCGAGCCTGTACCTGTTGATGTGTGTGATCGTGGCCTGCACGGTGCTCGCATGCATGCTGCTCGTGTGGTTCCCGTGGCCGCTGTTCAAGATCACGGGTGGCAGCCAGCTTGCGCTGATCCTGGTCAGTGTCGACATGGTGTTGGGGCCGCTGCTGGTGCTGATCGTCTATCGTGAGGGCAAGAAAAGCCTGAAGTTCGATCTTGCGGTCATCGCGCTGTTGCAGCTTTCGGCACTGGCGTACGGGATCTACAGCATCTCGCTTGCGCGGCCCGTGTACATCGTGTTCACCGTCGATCGTTTCGACATCGTCACCGCGAAAGACCTGGATCCAGCGGACCTCGCGGAAGTCCGGCGTCCGGAATTCCAGAGCCAGCCCTGGGGGCGCCCGCGATACATCGGCGTGAAATCCCCGAGCGATCCGGCGCAGCGTGAAAAGGTGATGATGTCCTCGATGGCGGGGAAGGATCTGCAGATGTTCCCTCAATACTACGAGCCATACTCCGCGCTAGCCGCGGATGCACTCAAACGGGCGCGACCGATTGCGTCGATTCGCCCGCGTGCGCCGGCAATTCTCGATGACTATCTTGCGACGTCCCGCCGATCCGAGGATTCCGTGCGGTACCTGCCGCTGCGCGCTTCCAAGCAGGATGCAGCCGTGATCGTCGATGCGAAGACCGGCGATCCACTCAAGATTCTGCTGGTCGATCCGTGGTGAGCGTACCAGCTGGAATCTCTTTACCTCTCCCGAAACCGGGAGAGGTAAAAGAGGTGAGAGGCGCTAGATGGTGAATCCCTGCTTCACTATCGGCAACGCCCGCAGCCGCTTCTTCGTCGCTGCGTAAATTGCGTTGCAGACCGACGGCGCCACCAGGGCGACGACGGGTTCCCCCATGCCTCCCGGCTTCTCGTTGCTTTCCATTACGTACGTTTCGATCGCCGGCGCTTCATTGATTCGCAGCATCCGGTACGAATCGAAATTCTGTTCCTGGACCCTGCCGGCGACGATGTTGATCTCGCCGAACAGTGCGGCGGTGAGCCCGAACACCACGCTGCCCTGCGCCTGGGCCTGGACGATGTCGGGATTCACCATCTGGCCGCAGTCGACCACCGTGATGATGCGATGGATCTTCAGCTTGTTGTCAGTCACGGAAATTTCCGCAACCTGCGCGAGATAGGTATCGTAGCCCGACATCAATGCGATGCCCTGATAGCGCCCCTCAGCGACGCTGCCCCAGCGGGCTTTCTGTGCGGCGGCATCCAACACGTTCTGCCAACGCGGTTGCCCAGTCAACGACTCGCGGCGGAATTGATAGGGATCCTTGCCTGCCGCGATGGCGACTTCGTCCATGAAACTTTCCACCGTGAAGCAGTTGAGCGCGTGACTCACCGATCGCCAGTAGCCCACGTCGATTCCGATCTCGTGCTGAAGGTAGTCGATGTAAACGTTGGACGCAGCATACGGATAGTTGTGGGCCGCTTCGATGGCGAACGGATCGACGATGTCCTTCACCGCCGCTGGCGCCCATCGCGCAGTGATCGATGGCGCTACGAGGTGCAGCTTGAATGCAGTCAGCTTGCCTTGATCGTCCAGCGCTGCCGCGCAGATATTGCGGGCGGGCGGTCGATACTTGTCGTGGCTGGTGTCGTCTTCGCGGGTCCACAACAGCTTCACAGGCTTGCCGGCCGCTTTGGCGCACTCGACCGCGGCGGGAATGAAATCCACATCCAGCCGTCGGCCGAAACCACCGCCGAGAAATGTCGTATGGACGAACACCTGTTCGAGGGGCAATCCCGCCGCTTGTCCGCCGATGGCCTGCGCCATTTGTTGTGCCTGGGTGGGCGCGTGAATGTGGCAAGCGCCGTCCTTGAACTCGACCGTGCAGTTCTGCGGCTCGAGTGTCGAGTGAGCGAGCAGGGGCAACTCGTATACTGCTTCGACCTTCTTGCTCGCCGACTTCAACGCTGCGTCCGCATCGCCGTCGCTGCGTACGACTTTGCCTTTTCCAGCGGATGCCGACTTGAGCCCGGCGAAGATGGCCGCGTTGTTGAGCTTGGCGTTGGGGCCGCCGTTCCATTTCACCGTGATGGTGTCCCGCGCTTTGCGTGCCTGCCACCACGAGTCCGCAATCACTGCGACGCCCGATGAAGTCTGCAGCACCTGTTTTACTCCGGGCATGGTCTTCGCCTGCTCAGCATCGAACTCCTTGATGCTGCCGCCGAGTTCCGGTGACTGCAGCAATGCGGCGTACAACATGCCGGGCAGCCGCACATCTATGCCGTACTGAATGCTGCCATCGACCTTTGCCGGCGTGTCCAGCCGCTTCAGCGCCTTGCCGATGAAGCGGTACTTGTCGCGGGCCTTCGGCTGTACGTTCTCGGGCGCCGGCAGTGCTGCTGCAGCCTCGACGAGTTCACCGATGGGCGTGCGACGACTGGTGAAGATCACGTAACCGTCTTGCAGTATGCAAGCCGAGCGAGGCGCGCCCCATTGTTTTGCCGCAACGGTGATGAGTCGCTCGCGTGCTTCGGCTGCGGCCATTCGCAACTTCACCCATGCGTCGCGCACGCTGGTGCTGCCACCGGTCGCTTGTGTACCGAGCAGACTATTGACGTAAGCGGCGCCCGGCGGCGCGAATTCGATCTTCACTGTGTCGGGCGCCGTGCCGAGTTCCTCTGCAATTAGCGTAGGCAAGGCCGTGTACACACCCTGGCCCATCTCGGATCGATCGCACAGGATCGTGATGGAACCGTCAGTACCGATGCGCAACCAGGCGTTGGCTTCCACCATCTTCGCCGGTCCGCTGGATTTGGCGTTCTCGGGACCGCTGCATCCCGGCAGATAAATGGCGATGACCAGGCCGCCGGTGACAGCCGCCGCGGAGGTGAGAAAGCCGCGCCGCGAGATATCGTATACGGGCAACATGATCAACCCTCCTTGGTAAGCGCGGCGGCATTGTGGATGGCTTTGCGGATGCGGGGATAAGTGCCGCAACGGCAAATGTTGCCGGCCATTGCGTTGTCAATGTCGGCATCGCTGGGCGATTTATTGCCCGCAAGCAAGGCCGCGGCAGACATGATCTGGCCCGATTGGCAATAACCGCATTGGGGCACGTCGATTTCCATCCAGGCGCGCTGCACCGGATGACTGCGATCGGTCGACAAGCCTTCGATGGTGGTAATCGATTTGCCTGCGACAGCATTGATTGGTGTGACACAGGAGCGCGTGGCGGCGCCGTCGAGATGCACGGTGCATGCGCCGCACAACGCCATCCCGCATCCATACTTCGTACCCGTCAGGCCGAGTGTGTCACGCAGTACCCACAGCAAGGGCGTGTCATCGGCCACGTCCACTTCAGTTGCTTTACCGTTGATGGTCAGCTTGATCATGGATTCTCCCGTCAGGATTTAAGCGACGACATCTCGCCTGTTGGTTCGTGAACTATACGCCGCCGAGATTGGAAACAAACTGCAGTGGCAAATACGGATCGGCGCTTGTGGCACACTCCTGCATCGAACGCGAGTGCAGCAAGGGCAACGATGCAGGACTGGGTGGTAAGAGCGATGCAACGCTGGCCGAATGTGCCGGCCCTATTCGGCTGGCTGGGGCTGGATCGTCGCGGTCGTTGGCTGGTCAAAGGCGAAGTCATCACGCATGCGCGCATCGTCAACGCCATCAATCAGAACTATGCGGCAGACGCGCACGGTCGCTGGTATTTTCAGAACGGCCCGCAGCGCGGCTATGTCGAACTCGAATACCTGCCGTTGCTGCTGCGTACGGTGAACTCCGGCGGTGAACTCGTTACGCACACGGGATTGAGCGTGAAGCGCGTCGTTGCCGCTTACCTCGATGAAGAGGGATCGGTTTTGCTGCAGACGGAACACGGCGCAGGCGAGATGGCGCACGCAGACCTCGACTGGGTTGTGCAGCGACTGACAGTCGAGAATCGTGCGATGCGTGAAGATGAGTTGGTGGGCGCCCTGGTTCTGCCGTCAGGGGCCACCACGGAATTGTCACTCGAGGTGTTCGGCGTGCAATTGCCCGTGGTGCGTCTCGATGCAGCGGAGGCGCCGGCGAAGTTGCAATTCGTCAGGCAGCCGGAGCCGAGAGCGGGGGAGGCGGTTTCTACTCGCGCGATGGATTGATGTATGCGCGGAAGCTGAACTTTCAGTGAGAGCCAAGTGCCTCGTCGATGGTGAGAGCGGTAAGCAGGCGTTCGCCGATCTCATCGAGTTCCATAATGGATGCCCGCTCCACGCGGGTACGGGCTTCTCCAGGAACGGAGCCGAATCGCACCGTAAGTAGCCTGATAACCAGTTCCGCGCGCCCTTCGAGTCGTCCTCTCGCCACATAACGCCTGGCAAACTTGCTCTGAAACTGGTACTTGGCTGGATCCATGGCTTGCAGCTTCCGTCTGGCGGCTTCACTGAGTGAAGTCATGAGGAGATCAAAATATAGTTTCCACCGTTCGTCGTCCAGCCCCTCGATGGCGGTGTTGGCGATGGATGCAATCGATGCGGCCCAGTCTGAATCGGCGCTCCTTCCGTGTGCGATTGCAGACAGCAATGCAAGTTCCGGATCGGCTCGCGCTTGAGCGGGATCGCGAATCACGGGTACGCCGGCGGGCCTGAGCACCCAAGGCACGAATAGGTAACCACTACCCATGTCGATAGGCTTCGCCGCCCATCGTGCAACAGACTCCTTGCTGGTGACGACGAGCAAGCAGACTGGACATTCGAATCGAGCACGGAGGTTCGCTACATACGCGGGCCAGACGAAACGTTTCCGTTCGTTGCGCGACAGCTGGACTTCCACAATGATGCCGAGCACAGGCCGGCGCCGGAGCAGCAGGACGACCATGTCAGCACGATATTCCGCTGGCTGCACGTCGGTGAGTTCCGCCGATTCAATCCGCACGTCGGAGTACTGAGGCAGTTTCAGTTGTAATGCATCGCGCAGCAGTTCAGGCGCCAGCGCGGGTCGATTGCGAAATAGCAGCAGGAGTGATTCGTGCAGCGGCGAGGGCATGCCCTAAACATAGAGCGCATGCCACGACATGGTTGCATCGATAACTGTCGAGTTCGCACAGAAATGCGAGATTTAAAGAGAGCCCGTCCTGAATCAAGGCCCCAGGTATAGGAAGCGCGGCACGCTGCGACCATCGCGCTCCACACTCTCGCCGAACATGCTGGCGGCGCGAACCCACAAGCCGCGTTCGCCGTACAGCGCGCGATACACCACCATCTCTTCCTGCGATTCCGAATCGCGGGCGATGCCGATCACTTCGTATTCGTTGCCCTTGAAGTGCCGGTAGCGACCGGGCTGGATGACCGTCATCGCGGCAGGTCCGGACAAACGTACGGCGCGGAGGCCAGTACGAAGGACTGCTGGTGGTCCTGTCCCGCGATGTGCAATTCCATCTGGTTGGGTCGTGGCAGGGTCACTTCCGCTTCGATGGGAATGGTGTCCTCGCGCCAGCGGATCTTGTCGCCGGCTACGCCCCACTCGGAGAGTCGATAAGTCTCCACGCAGGACCCCATCAACATGGTGTGGTCGGGAAGAAAAATCATGAAGCTGCCGCGGGGCGCACGGGCGGTGGTCGAAATCCACATCCGTCCCATGAACAGTCCTTCCGCAGGAGGCGGGGATGCACCGGCTGCCGCGGTGGCCGGCACGGGCGGCGATCGGCCCCCGCATGCCGTCAAGATAGAAAGGGCAACGCACACAGCCAGTCCGATCCGGATTTTCATAGACACCTGCCGACATGATGGACCCTCGCAGTTTAGCGCGAACACCGGATACACCTGTCCGGATAAGTGTCCGCGAAGTGTCCGCCGGTCCGTCCGGACACTTTCGCGAGTGGCATAGGCTACACGGGAAATACTGCGATCTGCCTGCAAACATAGGACTTGGCGCAGTACAGGCATCGCTGGCACGACTACTGCAAAGATGGCATTGGGCGCCGACGCCAGGACACTTGAATAGGGAGGACACACCGATGCGCGGTAAATGGCTCATGCCAAAAAGGCCTGTATGGCCGATCTTGAGCGTACTGGGTGCGATCGTCGCCTTGGCCGTGCCGCTGTTGTTCGTACCCCTATTCGCTGCCGACGCGCAGGCCCAAGCCCCGGCCGACGCCAGCCTGATCAAAGAACTCCTCACGCAACACAACGCGCCCTATGTCATGCGTGCTTACAGCCGCGTGCCGCTCCAGTGCGCCACCGAAGTTCACGGCGCCTGAGGTCACACCGATGTTGTCCGCTCTGCCATCAGATAAGAAAGTGACGCCGATCCGCGATACCTCCGCCTCCGACCGTGTCATCGACCCGGCGCCACGCGCGACTCGCCGTCGCTACGTGATCGTTGGAGCCGCGATAGGCGGTGCGTTGCTGTTGCTGGCCATCGGTCTGTTGATCCGCAACTGGCTGGCAGCGGAAGTTTCGGTGCCGCGCGAGCGCGTTCGCATAGCGACGGTAACTCGCGGACAGTTCGTTCGCGACGTGTCGGCACAGGGCACAGTTGTCGCAGCCGTCAGTCCCACGCTGTCCGCAGCGGCGACCGGCACAGTGCACTTCCTGGTTCAGGCGGGCGACAGCGTGCGTAAAGAGCAGGTGATTGCGCAGGTCGACAGTCCCGAGCTGCGTAACGAACTCGCGCGTGAAGAGTCGTCGCTGGCCAGTCTCGCCGTGGCTGTGCAGCGTCAGAGCATCGACACACGCAGGCAGTTGCTCGCCAACCAGCAGACCATCGATCTCGCCAACGTCAGCATCCAGGCCGCCGAGCGCGAGAAGCGCCGTGGAGAAGATTCCTGGGGCAAGCGCCTGATCAGCGAGCGCGACTACGAGAAGACTCGCGACGAGGCGGCTGCGGCTGCGGTCAATCACAAACACGCCATCGAGACGGCGATCCTGCAGAAAGAGAGCCTGGAATTCGAACTCAGCGCGAAACGGCTGGATCGTGAGCGGCAGCAGCTGGTCGTGAAGGACCTGCAGCGTCGCGTGGGCGATCTCGACATGAAGTCGCCGGTCGATGGCATCGTCGGCACGCTGCTCGTGAATGAACGCGCGACGGTCGCACAGAATTCCGCGTTGATCTCAGTGGTGGACCTGAGCGGCTTCGAGATCGAGTTCCAGGTGCCGGAGAGTTACGCGGATGACCTCGCGCTCGGCATGGAAAGCGACATCACCTACGGTGCGCACAAATACGCCGCCAAGGTGAGCGCCGTATCGCCCGAAGTAAAGCAAGGCCACGTTTCGGGCCGGCTGCGCTTCTCGACCGAAGTGCCGCAGGGCTTGCGACAGAACCAGCGGGTCTCCGCCCGCATCGTGCTCGAATCTCGCGATAACGTTCTGAAAGTGCCGCGTGGTGCGTTCCTCGACAGCGGCGGTGGCAGAGTGGCCTACGTCGTTCACGACGACATCGCGAGTCGTGCGCAGATCCAGCCGGGCGCCGCCAGCATTTCTGAAGTGGAGATCGTCTCCGGCCTCGCGGAAGGCGACGCGATCATCATCTCGAATCTCGGCGAGTTCGAACGCGCCAGCGCGATTCGCCTGGCGAATTGATCTTCATCCAACCAAAGGCTCCAAGGCTTCAACCATGCTCCAGATGAACAGCGTCAGCAAGGTCTACCGCACCGACCTCATCGAGACTCACGCCCTGCGTGAGTTCAACCTGCACGTGAAAGAGGGCGAATTCGTCGCGGTCACCGGTCCGTCGGGCTCGGGCAAGACCACTTTCCTGAACATCGCGGGGCTGCTCGAGACGTTCGACACCGGCACCTACAAGCTCGACGGCGAAGACGTCAGCCGGCTCTCCGACGATGCGCGCTCGCGGATCCGCAACCAGAAGATCGGTTTCATTTTCCAGAGCTTCAACCTGATTCCGGACCTGAACCTGTTCGACAACGTCGACGTGCCGTTGCGCTACCGGGGTATGAACGCCGCCGAGCGCAAGCGTCGCATCACCGAAGCGCTCGAACTGGTGGGCCTCGCCTCGCGCGTCAAACATATTCCCTCTCAGCTCTCCGGCGGTCAGCAACAGCGAGTGGCGATTGCGCGCGCCCTTGCTGGCAGCCCGCGATTCCTGCTGGCAGACGAGCCCACGGGAAATCTAGATTCGCTGATGGCGCGCCAGGTGGTCGAGTTGCTGGAAGACATCAATCGTCGCGGCACCACCATCGTCATGGTGACTCACGATCCGGAACTGGCGCGCCGCGCGCATCGCAATGTGCACGTGATGGACGGGCAGGTCACCGACCTGCAACCGTTCGCTTCGCGGCCATTGGTGCGATCCGAAGCCACCGCCTAGCGTTCAGCCATACGTCACTGCGAATACACAAATGTTTACTTACCACCTGCGTCTCGCCATCAAGAGTCTGCGCCGCAACCCGGTGCTGTCGGGGTTGATGATTGCCGCCATCGCACTCGGTGTGGGCGTGTGTTCGACCACGCTTACGGTGTATCGGCTCATGTCGGCGAATCCCATCGAACGACGCAACGATGTCCTGTACGCGGTGACACTGGACAACTGGGGTCCGCAGGAACCCTGGAGCGAGAAGCGCCCGGAGTTGGCGCCGATGGAAGTCACTCATGTCGACGCGACCGCGCTGGCCGCATCCGACATTCCGACCCGACACGTGGTGATGCGCAAGACGAGCTTCGTCGCCGATCCTTCGCGCATCAGCGGCACCAAGCCTTTCCTGGTGGAATCGCGCCTCACCACCAAGGATTTTTTCGCCATGTTCAACGTGCCGTTCCGTTACGGCGGCGGTTGGAACCAGGCGGCCGACGATGGCGCACAGAGCGTGGTCGTGCTGTCGAGCAAAACCAACCAGAAAGCCTTCGGCGGCGGGGACAGCGTCGGCAAGATCCTGCAACTCGATGGCCGCGATTACAAAGTGATCGGCGTGCTCGACGAGTGGAATCCTTCACCGAAATACTATGACTTGAACAATGGCGCCTTCGATGAGCCGGAGGATCTGTTCCTGCCCTTCAGCATCGGCGAGATACTCGAACTGCCTCCCGCCGGCAATGTGAACTGCTGGCGCAACCAGCCGCTGAACTCGTACCAGGACATGATGAACAGCGACTGCGTGTGGCACCAGATGTGGGTGGAGCTGCCGACACGCGAGAAGGTCGATGCGTACCAGGCGCACATGGACAACTACGTGCGCGAGCAGAAAACGCTCGGACGTTTCGAACGTCCGCTCAACAATCATCTATATCGGCCCGACGCATGGCTGGAACTCAATCGCGTCGTCGGCAACGACAATCGCGTGCTCGTGGGGCTGGCGTTCATGTTCCTCGCCGTGTGCCTGCTGAACATGCTGGGCTTGCTGCTTGCGAAATTTCTCGGTGCGGCGCCGCTGGTGGGATTGCGGCGCGCACTGGGCGCGAGCCGCTCGATGATCTTCCGCCAGCACCTGATCGAAGTGGCCCTCATCGGACTCGCCGGCGGCCTGCTCGGCGTCCTGTTGACGGCGCTCGGGTTACTCCAGGTGCGCACCATGTATGAAAACTACGATGGCCTGACGCGGCTGGATTTCACGATGGTGCTGACCGCGCTCGCCATCGCTATCGCCTCCGGCCTGGTCGCCGGCCTCTATCCGACCTGGCGAGTGTGCCGGACACAGCCGGCCACTTACCTCAAGACGCAGTGACTATAGGGAATCCCGCCATGGAAATCCGACCCATCCTCAGCGCCATGTTCCGCAACAAGACCGGCGTCGTGCTGGTCGGATTGCAGATTGCGCTGACGCTCGCCGTCGTCGCCAACTCGGCGTTCATCATCATGAACCGTGTCGATCTCATCAACCGGCCCAAGGGGATCGACTCGGAAAACCTGGTGTTCGCGCAGAGTTACGGCTATGGCCCGAGCTACGATCAGAAGGAGACGGTGCGCCTCGACCTCGATCTCATCCGCTCCATCCCCGGTGTGGTCGCGGCCTCGACGACCAATGGCATCCCCATGTCGGGCGGCGGTTCGCAGAACGGTTACGGCAAGACGGCAGGCGATACCAAGGCAGCCGTCACAGGTAATTTCTACGAAGTCGACGAGCAAGGCGTCGCGGCGATGGGGGTGAAGATGGTGGAAGGCCGCGCCTTCAACAAGGAGGAAGTTCAGTACAACCCCTCCAGCACCAATACGGATTTCGTGCCCTCGGCGATCCTCACGCGCTCCATGGCGAAGGCCCTCTACGGCGATGAGCCCGCGCTGGGCAAGCTCCTCTATGACAACCTGGGGCAATCGGCAGTGGTAGTCGGCGTGATGGAAGACGTCATGAATGCATGGGTGACGCCCGAAGCGCCGTTCAACGTCGTGTTCGTGCCGCGGATTGCCTCCGGACCGACTGCGCGCTATGCGATCCGCACTGAGCCGGGACGCGGCGATGAGCTCATCGCGGAAATAGAGAAAAGACTATCGGCGGCGAACCTGCCGCGCGCCGTGACGTGGGTACGTCCCCATAGCTACTACGTTGAGAAAGCCTATCGCTCGGACCGGCGCATGGTCACGTATCTCGGCGTCATCGTGGGCCTGATGATCGTCATTACCGCGCTGGGCATCGTCGGACTCGCCACTTTCCAGGTCAACGTGCGCACCAAGCAGATCGGCACGCGTCGTGCGGTCGGCGCGCGACGCATCGATATCATCCGCTACTTCATGTTGGAGAACTGGCTGCTGACCAGCGGTGGCGTGCTCGCCGGCGCGGTGTTCGCGTTTGCCCTCGGGCAATGGTTGAGTTCGGCCTTTGCTTTGCCGCGCCTGGATTTCAATTACGTACTTGCCGGGATCGCGTTGTTGCTGGTGCTCGGTCAACTGGCCGTGTTCCTTCCTGCCCGTCGCGCAGCGGCGATTCCGCCGGCGATTGCGACCAGAACCGTCGAGCCCCTATCCTTGCCGGCAATGGCCACGATCCTCATCATCGACGACAACGAGGCCGTGCGCACGGCGCTCGACGTGCTGCTCTCGATCCAGGGACACGACATCGTTGCGGGCGATGGACCCGAAGCTGCCCAGCGTGCGCTCGCGACGACGACGTTCGACCTGGTGATCCAGGATATGAACTTCCGCAAGGAGGCGACCGGCGGCGAAGAAGGCGTCGCGCTGTTTCGTTCCATTCGCGAGCGTTATCCGACATTGCCCATCATCCTGTTGACTGCCTGGACACACCTGGAGACAGCAGTCGAACTGGTCAAAGCGGGCGCTGCAGATTACCTCGCCAAGCCTTGGGACGATGCGCGCCTGCTGACGACGGTGCGCAACCTGCTCGAGATACGCAGGTTGAACGCCGAGCAGGAACGTACTGCGATGACCCGGGCACAGTCGCGAGCCGCACTCGCCGCGAAATTCAATCTGTGCGGACTGGTCTTCGAAAGCGAAGCCATGCGCGATCTCGTCACCAAGGCAACGCACATCGCTGCGGCCGACGTTCCGGTGCTGCTCACCGGCCCGAACGGTTCGGGCAAAGAAATTCTCGCGGCTATCATCCAGGCGAATTCAGCGGTGCGCGGCGGTCCCTTCGTCAAGGTGAACGTCGGCGCACTGCCCAAGGATTTGATGGAAGCTGAATTGTTTGGCGCCGAAGCGGGTGCCTATACCGGCGCGACCAAGGCACGCCAGGGTCGCTTCGAAGCGGCCGACGGCGGCACGCTGTTCCTCGATGAGATCGGCAATCTTTCCATGGAGGGGCAGGCCAAGCTGTTGCGCGTGCTGCAGACAGGCGAGTTCGAACGACTCGGCAGCAGCACCACTCGCCACGTGAAAGTCCGGCTGGTCAGCGCCACCAATGCCGACCTGCCTGCTGCAATAGGCAGCGGCCGGTTTCGCGAAGACTTGTACTACCGCCTCAACCTGATCGAGTTGAAAGTGCCGCCGCTGGGCGAGCGCAAGGAAGATGTGTTGCCGCTCGTGCGCCACTTTCTCGAACCGGGCAAGACGCTCAGCCAGGCGGCGCAACGTGCGCTGGCCGCTCATGCGTGGCCGGGAAATGTGCGTGAACTGATGAACACGATCCGCCGCGCCGCGCTGCTTTCAACCGGCTCGGAAATTCAGCCTGCGGATCTTGGGCTCGTAGCGCCCGTCGCTGCTGAAGTCGTTCCGGAACGCGAGCCGGATCGCGCCGAGATCGAAGTGGCGTTGTCACGTGCACGCGGCGTCATCGCCCAGGCGGCTCGCGAACTGGGCCTGAGCCGGCAGGCGCTGTATCGACGCATGGAAAAGCTCGGGCTCAAAGACGCCGTTCAATGATGAGCCGGGGATGAAGCACTCGCTCGAAGGCAAGCTGGCCTTGCTCAGCGTTGCACTCGTCGCTGTCGCGATTGCTGCTTGCGGCGTGCTGGTTCTCTGGTTCGAGTCACCGACGATAGCAGTCCTCGGTGCACTGATCGTCGCCGTGCCCATCGCGATTCTAGTCGCACGTTGGTTCATGGGGCCGATCCGGCGCACGCTCGAAGCTGTCAGCGATGGCATCGGCAGCATGCGCGATCGGGACTTCAGCGTCAGCACCACACCGTCTACCGATGTCGAGCTGCGCGCATTGGTGGCGAGTTATAACGGCCTCGGACAGTTACTGCGCGACGAGCGACAGAGCCTGTATCAGCGTGAACTGCTGCTCGACACGGTGATCCA
>JBEVKB010000007.1:0-14482 GCA_040509875.1 Steroidobacteraceae bacterium
CGCCTGCCGACAAGCGGCCGACGCCGACACTCGAAGTATTGCTGCTCACCGGGCCGGACCTGAAAGCCGCCGACAATCCCGACGGCGAATACCTCGCACAGCGCAACCAGGAAGGCAGCGGCACCACCGACGAGCGCGTGCGTCCAGCCAATCCCGCATCCTCCGCATTGCCGATGCAACAGGAAGGTCTTGCCGGCGGCAACAGCGACGAATATCTCGAAGAAGTGCTTGGCGAGCGCAGTTCCGAATTCGTCAGCGCGCGATCCGACCGAAGCGATGTGTCTTTCCGCAGTGGCAGCGCGCAACCGGCGCAACGCGCGCAAACACCGTTGGCTTTGACTGCTGCGATTCCGAGCCCCATCGCGACCAACGCCACCGACCGCACCTTGCGGCTGCGCGGTCGCCAGGATGGCAAGTACGAAGTCATTCCCGATACGCGCGAATCGATACTCGCACCCTGGCTCGATGGCTGGCGCCGCAAGATCGAACGCCTCGGCACCATGAACTTTCCGCAGGTGGCCCGCCAGGGCAGGACCGCGAAGAATCCAGTGCTGGAAGTGGCAATCCGTTCCGACGGCCGGCTCGAAGACATCGTGGTGCGCCAGTCCAGCGGTCGTCGGGAGATCGACCAGGCCGCCATGTCGATTCTGCGACTGGCGTCGCCTTTCGATCAGTTTCCAGCAGCGGTGCGCAAACAGTACGATCAGCTGCGCTTCGCCTACGAGTGGCAGTTCCTCGACGGCGACAGCGGCGGGTCGGTCTCGCTGCCTGTAGAGCGACCCACCACAGGTGCGCGCTAGACTATGGACAGTGCCGCCGAATTTTCTGCGAACGGATGTTTTCACGATGTCTGAAGGCTTTCTCACCAACCAATTCCTGGTCGCCATGCCGGCGATGAGCGACGAGAACTTCTTCCAGACGGTGACGTTCATCTGGGAGCACAACGCCGACGGCGCGCTCGGGATCATCATCAACCGGCCGCTGCAGATGCGCCTGGCCGACGTGTTCGAACAGTTGCAGATGCCAATGTCGGCCGGCGTCTTCGGGCGCGAGCCGGTGCTCCAGGGCGGCCCGGTCCAGACCGATCGGGGTTTCGTCGTGCACCATGTCGGCGGCGCCTGGGAGCATTCACGCAAAGTGTCCGAGCGCCTGCAGGTCACTACCTCGCCGGATATCCTGGACGCCATGGCGCGCGGTGCCGGCCCGGAGACGGCGCTGGTCGCCTTGGGCTATGCCGGATGGTCGGCCGGCCAGCTGGAAATCGAACTGGCGCAGAACGCCTGGCTCACCGTCCCCTGCGACGAACGCATTCTCTTCGACACCCCGTTCGAAGATCGATGGCATGCAGCCGGCCGGCTGCTCGGCGTGGATGTCGCGAAGATCAGCCCGCACGCGGGGCATGCCTGAGCGCAGAGCCGTGATGCGCGCTCGACGCGGCTAACGTGTCGAGCAAAATCCTCTACAATGGCGGGCGTTGCACGCTCCCACTCACTCTCCGCAGGTCATCCTTGCCTTCGACTACGGCACGCGCCGCATTGGCGTGGCCAGTGGCGACACGCTGACCCGTACCGCGCGACCGCTGCAGACCTTCGAGCATTCGGGCGAATTGCCGTGGGGCCAGTTCGACCGGCTGGTCCGCGAGTTTCGTCCGTCGCTTCTGGTGGTCGGGCTTCCCTGTAATATGGACGGCACACCGACCTTCCTCACCGAGACGACACGCGAGTTCGCGCGCGATCTGCAGGCGCGTTACCGGATCGATGCGGTGATGGTGGACGAGAGATTGAGTTCGCGCGAGGCGGAAGGCGGACTGCGCGAAGCACGGGCGAGCGGCCTCAAGACACGGCGCCTGACCCGCGGCGATATCGACATGGCCGCGGCCCGGATCCTGCTGGAACGCTGGTTCGAGAATCCGGACGCCGCCCGCGATCCCAGAGAGCCGGCCGCCACCATCAGTACACCCATGATTTGACATCGACAACAATGCCAACGAAGCGGACTCCCCCGAGCGTCTCCGACCTCAGCCCCGGAACCCAGCGCGACAGCGACGGTCGCCTGCAACATCTCATCACGCTGGAAGGATTGAGCCGTGAAGAACTCACGGCGCTGCTCGACCTGGCGCAGTTCTATGTCCGTGCACCGGGCGATCTGCCGGCGCGCGACCAGAGTCTTGCCGGTCACACTGTCGCCAATCTGTTCTTCGAACCGAGCACACGCACGCGCGTGTCGTTCGAACTCGCGGCGCGACGCCTCGGTGGCGAAGTCGTCAACCTGGACATGCAATCGTCCTCGCGCGTGAAGGGCGAGACCATCCTCGACACCATCTACACGCTGCAGGCAATGCACGCCGACATCCTCGTGATGCGAGATGCGGAGCCGGGCCTGCCCGCTTATATCGCCAGGCGCGTCGCGCCGCATGTCTGCATTCTCAACGCCGGCGAAGCGCATCTGTCGCACCCGACGCAGGGACTGCTCGATGCCCTGACCATCCGCCAGTTCCGTCCGGATTTTTCTCGATTGCGCGTATTGATCGCGGGCGACATCGCACACTCACGGGTGGCGCGTTCGGCAATGCAGGCGCTGACGACTCTCGGCGTCGGCGAGTTACGCATCGCCGCTCCGGAAGACCTGATGCCGGGTACGGACGAGTTCGTCGGCGTGACGCGCTTCAACGATATCGACAAAGCCATCGAAGGCGTCGACGTGATCATGGCGCTACGCATCCAGCGCGAACGCATCATCCATTCGCAGATCCCCGATGAAGCCACTTACCATCGCACGTTCGGCATCACCGCCGATCGGCTGCGACGCGCGCAGCCGGACGCCATCGTAATGCATCCCGGCCCTATGAATCGCGACGTCGAGATCGCGAGCGAAGTCGCGGACGGTCCTCAATCCGTCATCCAAATACAGGTCACCAACGGCGTCGCCGTGCGCATGGCGGTGCTCGCCACTATCGTGCGCAACGTGCAGGCGCGGAGACAGTTTCAGTGACACCCACCCATCGCAACACCATCTTCATCGAAGACGCCAAGGTGCTGTCGCACGAACGTTTCGATGCGAACCAGTATGTATTGAGGCTGGAGGCGCCGAAATGCGCCGCCGCCGCGACTCCCGGCTCGTTCGTCCATCTCACCTGCGATGAATCGCTGCCGATGCGACGGCCGCTGTCGATCATGCGTGCCGATGCGGCGCGCGGATCCATCGATGTGCTCTACAAAGTTGTGGGGCCTGGCCTCGCGCTGCTCGCGAACAAAGTTGCCGGCAATCGCGTGAGCACGCTCGGACCGATCGGCAAAGGTTTCGTGCCGCATGCAGAGCGTCCACGCACGCTACTGGTCGGTGGCGGCGTCGGCATTCCTCCCATGGTGTTTCTCGCTGAACGCCTGCGTGAACAGGCCGATTGGAAACCGCTGGTGCTGATGGGCTCGGAAGTGCCTTTTCCCTTTCGCGCGCGACCTTCGACGATTCTCGTGCCCGGCGCACCGGAAGGTGTGATCGCCTGCATGCCGCTGCTCGAAGAATGGGGCGTGCCTAGCCGGCTCGCGAGTCTCGCGGGTTATCCAGGCTGTTACGAAGGCTATGTCACGGATCTCGCCGCGGCGTGGTTGACGTCACTCGATCCGAGCGCGTTGGGCGAAGTAGAAATGTTCGCGTGTGGCCCTACCGTCATGCTGAAAGCGGCGGCTGCTGTCGCTCGCCGGTTCGGGATTCCATGCCAGGTCTCGCTGGAGGAATTCATGGCCTGCGCCGTCGGCGGTTGTGCCGGTTGCGCGGTGAGAGTGGAGACGCCGGAAGGGCCGGCGATGAAGCGTGTGTGTGTCGATGGACCGGTGTTCGATTCGAGGGCGGTGTTTCCGGTCTGACTCTTCTCAATGCTGATTCGAAGCGCGGGGACTCTTTGCTTCGCGGCGCCTGCGGCGCGTCAGGCGATAGCCACAAGAATCAACCGAAGTTGATCTTCGCTTCCAGGTTCGTCCGCGAATCGGCATACGCCAGCGCATCCTCCATCGTAATGCGGTTCGCGCGAAACAACTCGTACAGCGCCATATCGAAGTGCTGCATCCCCTTCTCAGTGCTCGTGCGCAGCGCTTCTTTCGCACCGATCACATCGCCCTTCTTGATCAACTCCTGCACGTGCGGGCTGTTCATCAACAACTCCACCGCAGCGACGCGACGCTTGTTTCGCCCCGGAATCAAACGCTGGGCGATGATGGCGCGCAGGTACTGCGACAGGTCCAGGAAGATCTGCGTGTGCTGGTCCATCGGGAACATGTTGATGATGCGGTCGAGCGTCTCCGCAGCGTTGTTCGCATGCAGGGTCGCCAGCACCAGGTGGCCGGTGCCCGCCAGCATGATGGCCGACTCCATGGTTTCACGATCGCGGATTTCGCCGATCAGCAGCACGTCCGGTGCGGCACGCATCGCGCTACGCAGGGCGCGTGCATAAGACTTCGTATCGAGCCCGACTTCGCGCTGGTTGATGATCGACTTCTTGTTGGAATGCAGGAATTCGATCGGGTCTTCGATGGTGATGATGTGGTCCGACGAATTCTCGTTGCGGAAATTGATCATCGACGCAAGCGTGGTGGACTTGCCCGAGCCGGTGGCGCCGACCATGAGCAGCAGGCCGCGCTTGAGCATCATCAGGTCTTTCAGGATCTCCGGCAGGCCGAGATCTTCCAGCCGCGGCATGTCGGCGGTGATGTAGCGCAACACCATCGCGGGATTGCCGCGCTGGTGGAAAACGTTGACGCGGAAACGGCCGAGGCCGGGTTCGGAAATCGCGAAGTCGATTTCCAGTTCGTCGTTGAAGGCTTCGATCTGTTCCTGGGTCATCAGCCCATAAGCGGCCTGGCGCACCACCTCGGGAGTGAGCATCTGCTTGTTGACCGGGAAGATCTGGCCCTCGATCTTGATCTTGATGGGCGCGTAACTGGTGAAGAACAGGTCGGACGCGCGCTTGTCGACCATCAGCTTGAACAGTGGACGCGTGTTGAGTACGACGGGACGATCCTCGCCCTCGCCGCCCGCAGGCTCCTCTATTGGTCCGCCGTCGACTGCCACTTCGCCTGTTACCGCCATAAGGAATCGCCTGTGTATCCTACGCCCGCCTGACGCGCGGGTCCGGAGAAAATCCGGTCCCTGCCGCTCGCTACCGATTGATGATGCCTTCGACTTCCTCTTCCATGATGCGCAGGCTGGCGCCCGCTTCGTCCGTCAGCTTGGTCTCGCGCTTGCTCTCCAGCTTGATGCGCAGGCGCACCTCGTTCTTGGAGTCCGCATTGCGTAGGGCATCTTCGTACGAAATGATGCCGCCTTCATAGAGCTCGAACAGCGACTGGTCGAAAGTCTTCATGCCCATGCGGTTGGACTTCGCCATGACTTCCTTGATGGCCGACACTTCGCCCTTGAAGATCAGGTCGGCGATGAGCGGGGAGTTGAGCATGATCTCCATCGAGGCGATGCGACCGGTGCCGGTCTCGCGCGGAATCAACCGCTGCGAAATCAACGCGCGCGTGTTCAACGACAGGTCCATCAGCAGCTGTTCGCGCCGCTCTTCCGGGAAGAAGTTGATGATGCGGTCGAGCGCCTGGTTGGCGCTGTTGGCATGCAGGGTGGCGAGCACCAGGTGGCCGGTTTCGGCGAACTGGATGCCGTACTCCATGGTTTCGCGGTCGCGGATTTCGCCGATCAGGATGACGTCGGGCGCCTGGCGCAGCGTGTTCTTCAGCGCCATGTGCCAGGTGTCGGTATCGACGCCCACTTCGCGATGCGTGACCACGCAGCCCTTGTGGTTGTGTACGTATTCCACCGGATCTTCGATGGTGATGATGTGGCCGCGCGTCTTCTCGTTGCGGTAGTTGACCATGGCGGCAAGCGAAGTCGACTTGCCCGAGCCGGTGCCGCCGACCACGATGACCAGGCCGCGCTTGGTCATCACCACATCCTTCAGGATGGGCGGCAGCTGCATTTCCTCGAGCGTCGGGATCTTCGCGTTGATGGTTCGCACCACGCAGCCGACGAATCCCTGCTGCACGAACGCGCTGACGCGGAAGCGGCCGATGCCCACCGGCGCGATCGCGAAATTGCATTCCTTGGTGGAGTCGAATTCCTTGGTCTGCTTGTCGTTCATGATCGAACGCACCAGCACCGCGCTCTGCTCGGGCGTCAGTACGCGTTCGGATTGCGGCCGTATTTCGCCGTCGACCTTGATAGCAGGAGGAAAGCCCGACGTGATGAACAGGTCCGAGCCTTTGCGGTCCACCAGCCGTCGCAGCAGGTCCTGCATCAGCTTGATGGCTTGTTCGCGTTCCATTGTTCTTCTCCTTCCGCAGCAGCGTCACGATGCTGCTAACTATGAGCTCAAGCGGAGCCCGGATTCAGAACGCATCCTTGTTCGACGCCCGGAAGCGCGCTTCTTCCTTGGTGACCAGCCCCTTCTGTAGCATTTCTGTCAGGCATTGATCCAGTGTCTGCATGCCATCCTTCTGACCCGTCTGGATGGCCGAATACATCTGCGCGATCTTACCTTCGCGGATCAGGTTCCGGATCGCAGGCGTGCCCACCATGATTTCGTGGGCCGCGACGCGGCCGCCGCCGATGCGTTTGAGCAGCGATTGCGAAATGACCGCGCGCAGCGATTCCGACAGCATGGTGCGCATCATTTCCTTTTCCGCCGCCGGGAACACGTCGACGATGCGGTCGATGGTTTTGGCCGCCGAACTGGTATGCAGCGTGCCGAACACCAGGTGTCCGGTTTCTGCCGCGGTCAACGCGAGGCGAATGGTTTCCAGGTCGCGCATTTCGCCGACCAGCACCACGTCCGGATCTTCACGCAGCGCCGAACGCAACGCTTCGCTGAAGCCCATGGTGTCGCGATGGACTTCGCGCTGGTTGACCAGCGAGCGCTTGCTCTCGTGCACGAACTCGATCGGATCTTCGATGGTGATGATGTGGTCGGGCTTGTTGTCGTTGACGTAGTTGACCATGGCGGCGAGCGTGGTCGATTTTCCCGAACCGGTCGGACCGGTGACGAGCACCAGGCCGCGCGGCAACATCGACAGGTCCTTGAAAATCTTCGGCGCGTTCAGGTCGTCGAGCGACAGGATCAGCGACGGAATGGTTCTGAACACGCCGCCCGCGCCGCGATTCTGGTTGAAGGCTTTGACGCGGAAGCGCGCCAGCTTGGGAATCTCGAACGAGAAATCGGTCTCGTAGAATTCCTCGAACGCCTTGCGTTGCTTGTCATTCATGGTGTCGTACACCATGCTGTGCACTTCCTTGTGAGTCAGTGCCGGCATGTTGACGCGCTTCATATCGCCGTCGACCCGGATCATCGGCGACACCCCCGCGGAGAGGTGCAGGTCCGATGCATTATTCTTCACGGCGAAGGCAAGTAACTGCGCAATATCGACAGGCATGAAAGCTTCCTTAAATGGGCTTCGCGAGACACCGACCGATCACGGAAGCCTCACGCGTACGCATCGTGTAACGGCGCGCAGGCGCAAGCGACCTTAAACAGCTGATCGAGCCTGAAACGAGTCGCGGCTGACGCCGCCAACGCACGCCCGGACGAAAGGCGGGACGCGCTCGAATCTCCCGAAAAAAGCCACAGCGAGTATAGCGGAGCGATGTTGAGCCAAATATGTTAACTAGTCCGCATTTTTTGGGATGGCCCGGATCTGCGTTTTGCGGAACCTTGAACGAATCGTCTGATGACGGTGAATACTCTCTCCCTTAGGCTTGACCAGGTGCGGACGCGGATCGCATCCGCCGCGCTGCGGTGTGGGCGATCGCCCGAATCTGTGGCGCTCGTCGCAATCGCTAAAGGACAACCCGCGCAGGCAGTGCGTGAACTGGCAAGCGCGGGCCAACGGGACTTCGGTGAGAACTACCTGCAGGAGGCGTTGCCCAAACTCGCGGAGCTTGCGGACCTCGAGCTGACCTGGCATTTCACCGGGCAATTGCAGGCAAACAAGACCCGCAGCGTCGCCGAACGTTGTCAATGGGTGCACACCGTCGATCGCGAGCGCGTCGCCATTCGTCTCAATGAGCAGCGACCCGCGAACGCGCCTGCACTCAACGTTTGCATCCAGGTGCGACTGGCCGATGAGTCGGGCAAAGGTGGCGTCGAGCCCGCTGCTGCAGCCGACCTCGCCCAGCGAATTGTTTCCCTGCCACGACTGCGCTTGCGTGGCCTGATGTGTATACCTCCTCATATCGAATCGCACGCACATCAGGTAGCGCTGTTCAGGCAGCTCGCCCAGTGCCGCGAACGAATCAACAGCCACGGACTGAACCTCGACACCCTGTCGATGGGAATGTCCTCGGACCTCGACGCCGCGATCGAAGCCGGCGCCACGATGGTACGAATCGGCACGGCACTGTTCGGCGAACGCGCCGTGAGCGCAATTTAGAAACGAGAGATTGTTCATGTACCAGAAACTCGCATTCATCGGCGGCGGCAACATGGCCCGCAGCCTCATCGGCGGACTCATCGCCCGCGACATCGAACCGGCGCGCATTACCGTCGCCGATCCATCCAGCGCGCAGCTTGCAACGCTGATCGCCAACTATGGCGTACACACCACCACCGACAACATCGAGGCGATTGCCGATGCGGATGTGGTCGTGCTCGCGGTGAAGCCTCAACAGATGCGAACGGTGGTCTTGGGAATTGCGGGTAGCCTCGCACCCTCGGCATTGCTCCTTTCAGTGGCGGCCGGCATTCAGGCCGCCTCGATCCGTGAATGGTCCAAGGGGGCAGCCGTCGTACGCTGCATGCCGAATCGCCCGGCGCTCGAAGGCTGCGGCATGACAGCCTTGTACGCGAACAGCGACGTGAGTACCGCCGCACGCGCGCTGGCCGAACAGATGTTGAGCGCTGTCGGCGCAACGCTGTGGGTCGACGAGGAATCGCACATGGATGCGGTCACCGCCGTGTCGGGCAGCGGCCCGGCGTATTTTTTCCTGCTGATCGAAATGCTCGAAGAGTCGGGCGTGGCGCTGGGATTGAGCCGCGAGACCAGTCGCAAGCTGGCCGTCGAAACAGCTTATGGTTCAGGCTGCATGGCGCGTGCCTCGGTCGATGCCCCCGCGGTGCTCCGCGAACAGGTCACATCGAAAGGCGGCACGACCGAAGCGGCACTTCGTCACCTCGAAGCGCAAAACGTCCGTGATATCTTTGCGCAGGCCGTGGCCGCGGCGGCACGACGTTCCGCGGAGCTGGCTGCCGAATTCGGTAAGGGCTAGTACTCGCGATCCGCTGCGCAGTTGGCATGTGCCGACTGCCTGGCGCCACGATCTGAACTCCTCTCGTCGATCGAACCCATATGGTTGCACTGATATTCGTCGTCCGCACCCTCCTGCAGGTGCTGCTGGTCACCGTGTTCCTGCTGCGGGTACTGTTGCCGCTGGTACGCGCCGACTCGCGCAACCAGTTATCGCAGGCCGTGATACGGTTGACCAATCCACTGGTGCTGCCACTGCGGCGCATCCTGCCGCCGATCCGCAAGGTCGATACCGCATCCATCGTCGCGCTGCTCATCGTGCAGGTCGCGTCGACCGCGGTATTGTGGTTGCTGGGCGCTTATCCGTCGGTCGACACCGGATTGGACTTCACGCAGGAGGTACTACGCGCGCTCGCCTCCACCATCCTGCAGTTCTACACGTTCGCGCTGCTGCTCTTGATCCTGCTGAGCTGGATCGCTCCCGGCACTTACAGTCCCGCAGCCGCTCTGCTGTCGAGCATCTGCGAACCGGTGTTGCGGCCGGTGCGGCGGCTCATTCCGCCGATCGCGGGGCTCGACATGTCGGGGATGTTCCTGATCATCGCGTTGCAGGCGCTGTACATCCTGATCAACTACCCTGGCTGATCGATCTGCAAACACCTGCAGTTCGGCACTTTGCGGTGACCAGTCCAACCTCCACGCAAGCAGCCACCGCGTCCTGGCAAGGCGATGCGCTGGTCATCAACGTGCAAGTCCAGCCCGGCGCAGCGCGCGACGAGATCGTCGGCCTGCATGGCGATCGCATCAAGATTCGCATCGCGGCGCCGCCGGTGGATGGCCGCGCCAACGAGCATCTCATCGGGTTCCTCGCTGCCTGTTGCGGCACTCGCAGGGCGGCGATCACCATCCAGCGCGGCCTGACAGGACGAGCGAAGACCGTTCGCATCGTTGCACCGACGACGATACCTGCGGTAATCGCCGACGTGCTGGCCGGTAGTTAATACCCGGCAGTTCGATGGTCTATAGTATCGTCTGCTCGACACGACGCTCGTGTTCAAGGTGAAGGGAGAAGCCCATGCAGACAACGAAATGGTCCACGCGGTCCATGAGAACTCGCCTCGCTGCTCCAGCTCTCCTGCTGGGCATCGTCCTGGCGGGCACCCTCGGCTGCAACAACGCACAGCAAGCGGCCAGTTCTCCTGCGCAGACCGCGCAGCCGAGCAACGAATCGTTCACGGACTTCGGTAACTACGAGGTTCACTACAATGCATTGCGTACCGATGCGTTGACGCCCGAAATCGCCCGCTCCTACGGCATCCAGCGCAGCAGCAACCGAGTGATGCTGAACGTGACGGCGCTGCGCAAGCAGGCCGACCACGCTCCGCGCCAACCGGTCGACGCTGCGGTCCAGGTCGACGCCTACAACCTCAACGGGCAACTCAAGAACATCGAAATGCGTCGCGTATCGGAAGGCGACGCCATCTATTACATCGGTGAAGTGTCGATCAGCGGTGCGGAGATCCTGGTGTTCGACATCAGCGTCACGCCCGGCGGCGAAGCCAATGCGCTCAAGGTGAAATTCAAGCGCGAGTTCTTCGCCAACTAGAAAAAGCGCGAATTCCGGCGTCGAAAACCGACATTCGGCGCACTAATCGCTCGCGAACGCTGAAAAACACGGAAAAAAAATGGTGTGCTGCTTAATCCGCAGCAAATCTTGTGCTATTTTCCCGCGCGTATTGCAATTGACCGCGACCGCACGGCGATGAACGGCGTGTCTCGACACACATATCAGGAGATCACAAATGGCGAAAAAGAATGCGGCCCCGACCAAGTCGGAAATCCTTGCTCAGATTTCGAAAGACACTGAACTGTCGAAGAAACAGGTCAGCGACGTATTTGAATCGCTCCATGGCATCATCAAGAAGAGCCTGCGCGGTTCGGGCCTGTTCACCATGCCCGGCCTGATGAAGCTCAAAGTCGTCAAGAAGCCTGCTTCCAAGGCTCGCGAAGGCGTGAACCCGTTCACGGGCGAGAAGATGACCTTCAAGGCGAAGCCTGCCAGCAAGAAAGTGCGCATCGGCGCGCTGAAGAGCCTCAAGGAGTTCGTGAACTAACTCCCCCGCTTTGCATCTTCCGGAGCGCGTTGCGTCCTGCACCGCTCCGGAGGGTCTCTTCCCCGGCTGCACCGTCCGGCGCAGCGATTCAATCAGAAACGATGGTCTTGAGCTTCAACCGCATCCGGTCGCGGTCGCTGATGTGCAGCAGCCCGGCGATGCGCTGAACCAGTTGCTCCTCGTGCTTGTCGATGCGGCCATCCGCATTGCTGACGTGCCAGAGCATCTCGACGATGGCCAGCTTCTCCGCTTCGGGTAATTCGCGGTTCAGGCGATGCGTGAACTCGTGCAGCGAGACCGCACGATCGGCCCTGCGCGCAGCATCGGCCATGAGCTTGTCGGTTGCTTCGACGCTGGTGCCGAAGCGTTTCTGAAGCAGGTGGCTGATCGCTTCCTTCTCCGCCACCGACTCCGAGAAGTCGGCACGCGACAGTTCGAGCAGCAAGGCAGCCGTTGCCAGCTCCAGTGGCTCACGTTGCTCCAGCACGCCACTGGCGGCGGCGGGCGTACCGCCGAAGATCTTCTTTAGCGTCTCGATCATCGCTTAAATTCCCTGCTCAGCCCGAACCCACTTCAAGACGATCTCGCGCAGATCGTTGAGGCGGCCGTGAAAGAAATGGTCGACACCGGGTAACACGACGAGTTCCGGCGGTGGCTGCAGACTCGCCGCCCATGCCTGCGTATCCGCGACATCCACCAGCTCATCGTGATCTCCCTGCACCACCAGCCATGCAGTCTGCGGCCGACTCGCCACGTCCATGGTGACGCGTTTGATAGCGGGTGCGACTGTTACCAGACGTTGCACCGGGACCTGCGCCGCAGCCTTGATCGCGACGGCGCCGCCAAATGAGAATCCACCGAGCCAGAGCTGGGCGGCGGGCCAGCGTTGCTGTGCCCAAGCCATCGCCGCAAGCGCGTCCAGCGTCTCGCCGTTGCCATCATCGTAACTACCCTCGCTGGCGCCTACGCCCCGGTAGTTGAAGCGCACGGCGGTGGCTCCCAGTTCGTTGAACGCTTTCGCCAGCATGTGCACGACCTTGTTGGTCATCGTGCCGCCGAATTGTGGATGCGGATGGCACACCACGGCCACGATCGCCGGATCGCCGGGCGGTTGCTCGACGATGCCTTCGAGATTTCCCGCAGGTCCCGGAATCGGGACGCGTTCGCTGACAGGTCGTGGCGGGATTGCATTCATGGAAGCTTAGGACTGAAGGGCAATGTGGCTGGAGCAAAGCGTATCATGGCGGCCGTCCGAGCTTGCCGGCACGCGCCTCGGGAACTTCGCCGGCGCAGTCGGGGTTTTCCTTGGCGACTTCGAGTTTTTCACGGTGAGGGCCTGCGATGAAATTGACTTCCGCGAGTTTTTTGTCCGGGCAGCAGATGCCCGAACAGTTTGCGTTCGGTGCGGCGGACTCCGTGCTGCACATCAAACTCGCCGCCAATCACAATCCGCATCTGAAGTGGTCGGGCGCACCGGCAGCTACGCGTTCGTTCGCCATCATTTGCGTCGATCCGGATGCGCCGAGCAAACCCGACGACGTCAACAAGGAAGGCAGAGTCGTGCCTGCGACATTGCCGCGCGCCGAGTTCCATCACTGGGCCATCGTAGATATTCCGGCCACTGTCACCGAGATTGCCGAGGGCGAGTGTTCGTCGGGAATCATTGCGGGCGGTAAAAAAGAACTCCCCGGCCCCGCGGGCTCGCGCCAGGGCGTGAACGACTACACCAGCTGGTTCGCGAGCGATGTGGACATGGCAGGCACTTATCGCGGCTACGACGGGCCGTGTCCGCCGTGGAACGACATGTTGCCGCATCGCTATCACTTCACTGTCTATGCATTGAGCAGCGAGCGTGCGCCGGTGGGCGAGGAGTTCAAGGCGTCGGAGACGTTGGCGGCGATCAAGCCGCTGGTGCTGGCGGAGGCGAGGATTACGGGGATTTACGCGATCAATCCTGAGGCGAAGTAGCTCGTCGCTTCGCTGGCGCTATCGCTCGTTCCTTCGTGGCGGGAGCCCTCACCGGCGCTACTTCGTCGCGCCGGTGCGGGGTTCTTGCGCCTTAGGCGCCCGCGAAGCGAAAGCGAACGAAGCCACTCACTCGATCGCAAGCAACTCCACGTCGAACACCAGCGTCGCATTCGGCGGAATCAATCCACCGCCCGCGCCACCTTCGCCATAACCCAGCGATGCCGGAATCGTCAGCCGACGCTCCCCGCCCACTTTCATTCCCACGACACCCTGGTCCCAACCCTGGATCACCCGGCGCCCACCGACAGGAAAGCTGAACGGCTGTCCGCGCGTGCGCGAGCTGTCGAACTGCTTGCCCTTCTTCTCCGGCGCTTCCGGCGCATAGAGCCAGCCGGTGTAATGAACGGAAGCCTTCTGCCCTGCCGCTACCGCCGCGCCTGTGCCCTCGACCAGGTCTTCGATGATCATTTCTTTCACTACCGCATCCTCTGACTGAGCCACCGGAGGCGCCGCTGCGCGCTCCCCGGTGTCTTTGTTACATCCAGCAAGCGACGCAAGCATCGCCACGGCTCCCAGAACCGTGGCGATTTTCACGCGACCCGTCGTCCGCGTTCTCACTGTTGACAGCTCATCAGCCATCACATCGAGAGCAGCAGCTTGTTCAGCCGCTTCACGAACGCCGCCGGATCTGCAAGCTGCGTTCCGTCCGCAAGCGTCGCCTGGTCGAGCAGGATCAGCGCGAGATCGGTGAATGCCGCCTCGTCGTCCGTCCCTTCCAATCGCGCCAACAGCGGATGCGCCGGATTGACTTCGAGCACCGGCTTGGTTGCCGGCGCCTTCTGGCCCGCAGCTTCCATGATCCGGCGCATCTGCGCGCCCATGTCATGTTCACCGAGCACCAGGCAAGCCGGGGAATCTTCCAGGCGACTGGTGATGCGCACGTCGCTGACGCGATCGCCGAGTGAGCTCTTGAGCCGCTCGACCACCTTGGCATGCTCTTTCGACAGGTCTTCCTGCGCCTTCTTCTCTTCATCGGTCTGCACGGTGCCGAGATCGAGATCCCCGCGCGCCACGTTGCGGAAGCTCTTGCCGTCGAATTCACGCAGATGATCGGTGAGCCACTCATCGACGCGGTCGCTGAGCAGCAGCACTTCGATGCCCTTCTTGCGC
>JBEVKB010000008.1:0-24994 GCA_040509875.1 Steroidobacteraceae bacterium
TAAAACCGTCAAGTCAAAGCCTTACGAGGAAGCGCTGTTATGAGCAAGATCGTCGATATCCGCGGCCGCGAAATCATCGATTCGCGTGGCAATCCGACCGTGGAAGCTGATGTCCTGCTCGATTCGGGCGTCGTCGGACGAGCTGCCGTACCCTCGGGGGCATCGACCGGCACGCGTGAAGCAGTCGAATTGCGCGACGGCGACAAGAATCGCTATCTAGGCAAGGGCGTGACCAAGGCTGTCGCCAACGTGAACGGCGAACTCAAGAAGGCGTTGCTGGGTCGCGATCCTTCCAAGCAGGCAGATCTCGATCGAGCGATGATCGAGCTGGACGGCACCGAGTCGAAGTCGCGGCTGGGCGCGAATGCGTTGCTCGCCATTTCGCTGGCGAATGCCCATGCGGCCGCACGCGATTCGAAGCAGTCGCTGTTCCGTTATCTCGGCGGCGCTGGCCCCAAGACTTTGCCGGTGCCGATGATGAACATCATCAACGGCGGCGCGCATGCGGACAACAGCGTCGACATCCAGGAATTCATGATCCTGCCCGTCGGCGCACCTTCGTTGTCGGAAGCGCTGCGCTATGGCGCGGAAATTTTTCACACACTGAAGAAGGTCCTGCACGAGCGCAAACTGTCGACAGCGGTCGGCGACGAAGGCGGCTTTGCGCCTGACCTGCCATCCAACGAAGCGGCGCTTGAAACCATCCTGGAAGCCATCGAACGCGCCGGCTACAAAGCGGGCAAGCAGGTGTTCCTCGGCCTCGACGTCGCCAGTTCGGAATTCTTCAAGAACGGCATCTATTCGCTGGAGTCGGAGGGCCGCACCTTCAGTCCCGCGCAGTTCGTCGATTATCTCGACGGGCTGGTCAGCCGCTATCCCATCGTCACCGTGGAAGATGGCATGGGCGAAGGCGACTGGGACGGCTGGGCGTTGCTGACTCAACGGATGGGCAAGCGCGTGCAGCTGGTGGGCGATGACCTGTTCGTCACCAATACCAAGATTTTGCAGGAGGGCATTACCAAGCACATTGCGAACGCCATCCTGATCAAGCCCAACCAGATCGGTACGCTGACCGAAACGCTCGCCGCTATCGACATGGCCGCGGACGCGAAGTATGCGTCGGTGGTGTCGCATCGTTCCGGCGAGACCGAAGACTCGACCATCGCCGATATCGCGGTGGCCACGCGCGCCACGCAGATCAAGACTGGCTCGATGTCCCGCTCGGACCGCATCGCCAAGTACAACCAGCTGCTGCGCATCGAAGCCGAGCTTGGCGCCGAAGCGCGCTACGCGGGCGTCGAGGCGTTTCCCGTGCCGCTGCCCGGAATTTCCTGCTGACGTCCTAGTCGGCTCACAAGTCACCCACCGGCGCGCGATGAAATATCTGGCCGTAGCGTTGCTCATCGTGCTGGGATTGCTGCAGTACCGGTTCTGGCTCGGCACCGGCGGCATGGGCGAGGTCACTCGCCTGCGCGGCGAGATCGACAAGCAGCAGGTCGCGAACGATCTGCTGCGCGAACGCAATCGCACGCTGACGGCGGAAGTGCAGGACCTCAAGAAGGGCACCACAGCGATTGAGGAGCGGGCGCGCACCGACCTCGGCATGGTGGGCGAGAAGGAAACGTTCTACCAGGTGGTGACACCGCGCACGCGTGGCAAACCGGCGAAACCGCCGGAAGCGCCAGCTCCGGAAGATACGGCGCCGCCCAAGTGATCTCGTGCCGGGTTGGACTGGAAAGAACTTCTCTCGCAGAGCACGCTGAGCAGAGAAGATGAAATGGCCGGATCGGATCCGAATCTGAACCGTTATTTTCTTTTCTGCTCGGCGTGCTCCGCGAGAAATATCTTATCGACGCCATGCATCGCGCTGACGCATGAGACAAACTTCCAGCATGTCAGCAGACAGCTTCAAATTCTGGGTCATCGTACCTGCGGCGGGCAGTTCGCGACGCATGCAGTCCGCGACTCCGAAGCAATACCTGCCGCTGGCCGGTCGCACCGTGATCGAGTGGTCGATTGCACCGTTCCTGGAACATGGCGCATGCATCGGCGTCATCGTCGTCATCGCGCCGGACGATGGTCAGTGGCAAACCATCGCCTGTTCGTGCGATCCGCGCGTGCGGGCTGTGCACGGTGGACGAGAACGAGCTGACTCGGTCCTTGCCGGCGTCGAAGCTTTGCGCGAGCAATGTTCGGAGCAGGACTGGATTCTCGTTCACGACGCGGCCCGTCCGTGCCTCGAGAGTACCGATCTCGATCGGCTGATTCGGACATTGCAGGATGATGCCGTCGGTGGGCTGCTGGCTGCGCCACTGGTCGATACGCTGAAGCTCGCGGATGACGAGCAACGTGTCGCGGCAACGGTGAGTCGGGACAAGCTCTGGCGTGCACTCACGCCGCAAATGTTTCGCTATGGTGTTCTATCGCGAGCGCTAACTGACGCATCGCGCAGCGGTGTGGCAGTGACGGACGAGGCGCAGGCCGTCGAACGTCTGCAACTGCGACCGAGGCTCGTGGCCGGCAGCGCCGATAATTTCAAGATCACGTTGACGGAAGACCTGGCGCGCGCGCAGCGCCTTCTGTCGCAGAGGGCGATTCGATGAAAACTCCATTGCGCATCGGCCAGGGTTACGACGTCCACGCCTGGGAGGAGGGCGATCACGTCATGCTCGGCGGTGTGCGGATTCCGCATTCCCAAGGAGTTCGTGCGCACTCGGACGGCGATGTGCTGCTGCATGCTGTCTGCGATGCGCTGCTTGGCGCTGCGGCGTTGGGCGATATCGGCATGCATTTTTCTGACACAGATCCTCGCTGGCGCGGCGCCGACAGCCGCACTTTCGTCCGCCACATTCGCGAACTGCTGGGTGCGCAGGGTTTCGAGATCGTAAACGTCGATGCGACAGTGCTTGCCGATGCGCCACGACTCGGTCATCACCGGCAGAAGATGCGCGAACACATCGCCGCCGACCTGGGGCTGATGGTCGATCGCGTCAACGTGAAGGCGACTACCAGCGAAGGTCTCGGCTTCATCGGGCGTCGTGAAGGCCTGGCCTGTCACGCCATCGTACTGTTGGAGCTGGCATCTTGAGCGCCGCTGAAGCAATTCCCTCATTCGATTTCTTGCACCTGCCGTTAGCCCATGGCGGCGTTGCGGGCGATGGTGACATTCGCGTCGAGCCGGCCGACTTCGTGGTGCGCGAATGGTTGGGTTTCGAAGCGGACGGCGAGGGCGATCACTGGTTGCTGAAAATCCGCAAGACCAGCGCGAACACGCATTGGGTGGTGAAGCAGCTCAGTCGCCTGTCGAAGATCCATCCGCGCGATATAGGTTTTGCCGGCCTCAAGGATCGTAACGCCATCGCCGAGCAGTCGTTCACGCTGCCGGTGCGCTCGGCAATGGAGTCGTCCTGGGCCGGAGTGACCGGCGACGGCTTCGAAGTAATCGGCGCGACTCGCCATCGACGCAAGCTCAAGCGCGGCGCATTGCGAGGCAATGACTTTGAAATCGTCATCCGCAACTTTGCCGGCGATCCAGCGCGGCTCGACACTCTGTTAGCAGTGATCGAGGCTCGGGGCGTGCCGAATTATTTCGGTCCGCAACGCTTCGGCAACGGCGGCGGCAACCTGGTGCGTGCCCGTCAGATGTTCACCGGCGAGCTTAGGATCGAAGATCGGATGCAGCGCGGCTTCGCCTTGTCTGCGGCTCGTGCGGCGATCTTCAACGCTGTGCTCGCGCGTCGCGTGACGAATGGCATCTGGAATCGAATGCAGGTCGGTGACATGGCCAGCCTCGATGGCAGCAACAGTATTTTCGCTGTCACCGACGTCGATGACGTCCTCATCGATCGATGCACGCGCCTGGACATTCATCCGAGCGGTCCGCTATGGGGTCGGGGCGAACTGCCGACGCAGGGCGAGACTCTCGCTCTCGAAAAGGAGGTGGCGCAGGAGCTCGCAACGTTCGCTGAAGGACTGGAACGCGTTGGCCTCGAGCAGGAGCGGCGCTCACTGCGCTTGCGCGTGAGCGACCTGCAGTGGTCGCAGGCGGAGGGTAATGTGAAGTTGCAATTCCGACTGCCGCGCGGCGCGTTCGCAACGACGGTGCTGCATGAGTTGATCGGCGGGACGTTGGCGGGGATGCAGGAATCGGAGGAAGAATAGAATTTCTCTTCTCCACGTCCTCACCGCGCTTTCAGCAGGACGTACACCGCTCCGCTTCCCCCATCCACCGCGCGCGCCGAGCCGAACGCCAGCACCGCGTCATAGCGCTGCAGCCAGTGATTGACCAGGTTCTTCAACACCGGTCCACGCGGTCCGGAACGACGGCCTTTGCCATGAATCACGCGGACGCAGGAATAGCGGCGCGTAATGGCGTCCGCGATGAATTCACGCAGCAGCGCCTTGGCCTGGACGGCGTTCAAGCCGTGCAGGTCCGTTTCAGCATCGACGACGAAGTGCCCGCGACGCAGCTTCAGCAGGATCTGCTCGCTGATGTGCGGTCGACGGAAGCTCAGTTCCTCGCCGGTCGCGAGCAAGGCTTCGTCTGCCGGCGGCAGCAGGCTTTCGCGCAGCACCTCACGTTCGTCGGCACGAGTGAAGCGGGCTTGCGGCGGCGGCTTGGGGCTCGCCGGTTTCGTTGCCGTTTCGGGCAATCGTTTCACGTCGCGGGTCGCCGCGCGAAACAGATCGCGTTCGTCAGGATCGCTCATGGGCATGGGTTCCGGCGCGTCACGCCCAAGCTGTACCGAATCGTCGGCAGGATTTCAATCGCCGCATGCATGCGACCTGTGCAAGGCGCTGGTTAAGCGTCGCGAGCATGGGATCGTGTACCGGTTTCAAGTATAGTTTCGGCGACAGGCAGCGCCCCCTGAAGCCCGAGCAACGCCCGCATTGAAGATTCTGATCAGCAACGACGATGGTTACCTGGCCGAAGGCCTGCGCGCGCTTACCGATGCAATGGTTCCCCTTGCGGCGGTGACCGTGGTCGCACCCGATCGCAATCGCAGCGGCGCCAGTAATTCCCTGACTCTCGACAGCCCCCTGCGAGTGGCTGAATTCGGCGTCGATCGTTACTTCGTCCTGAACGGCACGCCCACCGACTGCGTGCACCTCGCCGTCTCCGGCCTGTTCGAGGAAGACCATGACATGGTGGTTTCCGGAATCAACGACGGCGCGAATCTCGGTGACGACGTGCTGTACTCCGGCACTGTGGCCGCCGCCATCGAAGGACGCTTCCTCGGCTTGTCGGCCATTGCGGTGTCGCTGGTCATCGAGGCGGGATCGGGCCGACACTTCGCGACCGCCGCACGCGTTGCCGCCGAGCTGGTGATGCGTATCCAGCGCACGCCATTGCATCAGGCCACCATACTCAACGTGAACGTTCCGGACCTGCCGTACGAATCGCTGCGCGGTTATCAGTCGACGCGCCTGGGATTCCGGCATCGCTCCGAGCCCATCGTAAAATCCAACGATCCGCGCGGCCGGCCTTTGTTCTGGGTAGGACCGGCGGGACCATCGCAGGAAGCCGGGCCGGGAACTGATTTTCATGCGGTCGCCAATGGCTACGTGTCGGTCACGCCATTGCAGATCGACCTGACTCGCCACAGCATGCTGGGCGACCTGGATGACTGGCTGAAGGGGAAAGCATCATGAGCGCTCAGGCGCACGGCGCGGGTGGCCGCACCGGTATCGGAATGACTTCCGCACGCACTCGCGAGCGATTGATCCAGCGCCTGCGCGAGCAGGGCATCGTCGATCCGCAGGTGCTCGATCAGATTCGCAACGTGCCGCGGCACCAGTTCGTCGACGAGGCATTGGCGACTCGTGCGTACGAAGACACGGCGCTGCCCATCGGCTACGGTCAAACGATTTCGCAGCCTTACGTGGTCGCGCGCATGACCGAAGCGCTGCTGGAAGGAACGCCGCCCCGCAAAGTTCTCGAGATCGGCACGGGCTGCGGTTACCAGACGGCGGTGTTGTCGCCGCTGGTGAAATTCCTCTACACCATCGAGCGCATCAGTCCGCTGTTGGAACGGGCGCGCGCTCGCTTCAAGGACCTGCACCTGCGCAACATCCACTTGCGACATGGCGATGGTTTCCAGGGCTGGGCCTCGCATGCGCCGTACGATGGCATCCTGATGGCGGCGGCGCCGTTGGAAATTCCCCCGGCGCTGTTCGCGCAACTCGGGCCCGGAGGACGACTGATCGCGCCGGTGGGGCCTGAAGGTCGACAGCACCTGTTACGCATCACGCGGCGTGGCGATGACTTCCACACCGAGATGCTCGGGCTGGTGAGCTTCGTACCGTTGCTGAAGGGCATGGCGTAACGCGAGAGCGTGGCGAGCGGCGAACACGTCAACGCCCATCCCTTACCGACCTGATTCGCTGTCACACTCACGACATGCCTCGGTCGCTCCTCCATCCGGTCCCGCCACTGCCTTCGTGTCACCGGTGTCATCGTAGTTTGCTGCTCGCTGCGATCGTGTTCGTGCTGGCGGCGTGCGCCAGCGATCCGGACCGGTCGCTTGCTTATACGGTGAAACGCGGCGACACACTGTTCTCCATAGCGCAACGTCATCACGTCGATCTTCGCGATCTCGCGCGCTGGAATGGCATCGGGCGCGACAACGTCATTCATCCCGGGCAGGTGTTGCGCCTGTATGCCCCGAACTCGCGTGCCACTGTCGTAGCAAAAAATCGCAACCCGAAAGCCCCGGCGAAAGCAGCGCCACCGGCGCGTCCAAAAGCTTCACCGCCGACACCGCAGGTTCTCGCGCCGCCAGTGCAATGGCGTTGGCCTGTCGATGGCGGCGCAGTGACGCTCACGACGCGGCCCAACGGCGGTCATGGCCTGATGATCCGTGGAACGGCAGGGCAGGAGATTCGAAGCGCGGCGGGCGGTCGTGTCGTCTATTCCGGGACCGGCCTGCTCGGGCTCGGGCAACTGCTCATCATCAAGCACAACGACAGTTACCTGAGCGCGTACGGACACACTGCGACGGTAGCGGTCAACGAGGGTGATTATGTCGCGGCCGGCCAACGCATCGCGACCATGGGCAAGGATGGGCAGGGCATTGCCTCCCTGTATTTCGAGATCCGCATCAACGGCGCACCCGGGAATCCGCTGACGTACCTGCCGGTCCGCCCGGCATCCTGATTGAGGGGTCAACACGGACGGTTTGCGCGAACAGCGCAACGGTCATGCGCGGCAACCGGCTTTGACGACACAACGGTGAGTCATTTCACCAACAATCGCTCGAGGTAGTTGCTTTGGTACGTGCCGATGTCTAACATCCGTTCCGAAGTCGCAACGGTGCGACGGCAAGATTCGAAAGCGAGTCGAGGCCACTGCCGGTGACCAGGTTCACCGGGAGAAGACGCGGGAGAGCGGAGGGGGATTCGAGGAAACAGCGCGAAGAAGAATAAAAGCAAAAGAACAAGAACACATCGTCGAGCGGAACTCTTAACGGTTCGTGACGACGAGTTGGTCGAACGATCTTCAGTCTCTCGCGTCTTCTCCCGGTCATCCTGACCGGGAGAAGCAAACAAACAAAATCAATCAAGCCCGATCATCCTGAGCGGGAAATCGCCTAAATCGAATCAGATCCGGTCATCCTGACCAAGAGATGCCGTCTAAGGAGACGGATCATCCCGACCGCTGGGGAACGGTTTGAGTTGTACTGGTCGTCCCGACCTCCCAGAAACAGTCCGAATCGGATTTCCGTCGTCATGCACGGCATTCTGTTCGCTCGGACCCGGCCAACGCCGCGGATGCGATTCAATCATCCCGTCTCGGCTACACACACCTAGCCGAAAGGACTAATCGCGCTGCCGGCTTTCCCGGATTCACCTGCCCCGCAGAAACAACGCCGCCGCCACTCGCCGATCCTCGCTGACCAGGACGTTGTATGTGCGACACGCCGCGCCCGTATCCATCACTTCGCAGCCGATCCCACGCGACAACACCGCGCCGATGAGGCTGGGGTCGGGGAAGTACTGGCGCGGGCCGGAGCCGATCACCAGGATTTCCGGATCCAGGGCGAAAATCGTTTCCAGGTCGGCGAGGGTGAGTCCGTCCAGCGTCTGCGGGCGGAAGTCGCCGATGAGCTGTTGCGCGGTGAGCACGCAGCTTCGCTGCAGCACCTTCTCGCCGATGCGCACTTCGTTAGCCGAGTAGGCGGTCACCAGGTTCGCGCCGGGAATTTTTTCGTCGGTGAGTTTCATTGCCGTTAACATACCGCACCTTTTTCGGCGCGGTCGCGATTTTTCTTCCCGCTGCCGATCCACCCCAGGAATCCATTTCGCACGATGGCAGTGACCGATTCGTTCGCGCCCGCAGCCTCGATTACCCTGATCGCGCCCGGTATGGGCGCAGCCTTGCGGCAGTCCGTCGTCTCCATCGGAGACAAGGGTGCGGTGTCGCTACTGGCGGGTCGCGGCGGCGTCAAGCAAGCATGGGATCGGCGCGAACTGCATGAGGCGAGTTTGCAGACCTGGCAGCGTGGCTTGCTCGCCGTGCTTGGACTCGAGTCGCGGCAATTTGCGAGTGGTCCCATCAGCGCGCGGGGCGATGCGTTGCTCGTCACTGACCGGGAGGAAATGAGTAAAGATTACTGGCTGCATGGCGACTTGGTTCACCTCGCCGCGGGCCTCGACAGGTTGACCTTCCTGCCGCTGACGGGACCGGCCGCGGTCACCGTCGCGGAGCGCGAGGGGTTGGCCCCGCTGATCAGTGGGCACCTTCAGAATTCGCCGCTGCGATTGCGGACAGGCGCGAAGGGCCAATGGTTCCTGCATTCATCGCGCCCGCTCGATCTGCAGACTGCATCGCCCGATGCCGCGACGGCGAATGAACTCGAAGCAGTGATGCCCAGCGGAGCGGCCGCGGGTGAGTTGCGAAGAGTAATGACCGAATGCCAGATGCTACTGCACGATCACGACGTGAACGAGCGGCGGCAGCGCAGAGGCTTGCCCGCAATCAACTCGTTGTGGCCGTGGGGTGGTGGCGTGCTCATGCCGCAATCGCCTCGCTCGTTGCCGCAAATGTTCGCCGACGATGAATTCTCTCGCGGCATTTATCGCCTGCATTCACTCGATGTGGAATCCGCCCCGCCGAACGCCTCGGCCCTGCTGCAACGGGCGACGTTGTCGAAGCCAGTGGTTGCCGTCATTGCAGCGGAATCTCCGGCGGTGCTGGAAAGCGAATGGATCGATCCGCTGGTCACTGCCTTGCGCGCAGGACGCATCCGGCGCGTGGACCTGGTGCTCGATGAATGGCATATACACGCGACACGCGGCATGCTGCGCAGCTTCTGGCGCAAGCCGTTACCCGTTTCCGCATGGCCAATGTCAACATGACCAGACGCGTCATTCGCCGCCGCGCACTCGTTGCCGGCATCGACCTGCCCGAATCCTTGCATCCGCTATTACGCCGGCTCTATGCCGCGCGCAACGTCACAGGTGCCCGCGATCTCGAACTCTCGCTCGATCGATTGATTCCCGTGGGCCAGCTCGGAGGCATCGATGCCGCCGTGGCTGTGTTGTGCCGCCACCATGCCGCCAACAGTCGCATCATCGTGGTGGGAGATTTCGATGCCGATGGCGCGACCAGCACGGCGCTGGTCGTACGGCAATTGCGTCGACTGGGTTTTGCGGACGTCGGCTTCCTGGTGCCCAACCGTTTCGAATACGGCTATGGGCTGACGCCCGAGATCGTACGGCTGGCGGCGGGGCAGGAGCCGCAGCTCATCATCACTGTGGACAACGGCATCTCCAGTCACGCGGGCGTCGATGAAGCGACGCTGCTCGGTATCGAGACGCTCGTGACCGATCATCACCTGCCGGCGCCAACGCTTCCAGCAGCGGCGGCCATCGTCAATCCAAATGTATTCGGCGATGATTTTCCGAGCAAGGCGCTCGCCGGCGTAGGCGTCGCGTTTTATCTAATGGCTGCGTTGACGCGTGAAATGCAGCATCGCGGACTCGTTGCAAATCCGGCATCGATTGCGGATCTCCTCGATCTCGTCGCGCTCGGGACAGTGGCCGATCTCGTGCCGCTCGATGCCAACAACCGCGTGCTCGTGCACCAGGGTTTGCGTCGTATTCGCGCGGGCCGCAGCCTTCCGGGCATTCGCGCATTGCTCGAAGCGGCGGGCAAAGCGCCGGAGCGGGTCATCGCCTCCGACCTGGGATTCCAGGTAGGGCCGCGACTGAATGCCGCTGGCCGGCTCGACGACATGTCGATCGGCATTCAATGCCTGCTCACGGATGACATTGCCGAAGCGCGGCAGCTGGCCGGCCGGCTCACGCAACTCAATCTCGATCGCCGCGAGCTCGAACAACAGATGCAGCACGAAGCGATGCAGGCCGTCGCGCAGATGACCGATACGGACAGCCTGCCGTTGGGGCTGTGTCTGTTCGACGAGTCCTGGCATCAGGGCGTGGTCGGCCTGGTGGCCTCGCGCATCAAGGATCGTGTTCATCGACCGGTGATTGCGTTGGCGCGCGGCGATGCCGATACGCTCAAAGGGTCGGCGCGCTCTATTTCCGGTGTGCACATCCGTGACGTGCTGGCGGCAATTTCCACCAGGTCGCCGGGACTGATCGAAAAATTTGGCGGTCACGCGATGGCTGCCGGCCTGACGTTGCCCGCGCTGCGCCTCGAGGAATTCCAGGCGGCATTCGAAGCCGAAGTGTGTCGATGGATGACGCATGACGATACTACCGGCGTCGTGCATTCCGACGGCGAACTGCGCGCCGACGAACTCACGCTCGATATTGCTCATCTGCTGCGTCAGTCCGGGCCGTGGGGTCAGGCTTTCCCTGAACCTATGTTCGATGGTTGTTTTCATGTGCGCACCACGCGGGTGTTGGGCGAGCGTCATCTGAAAATGGAAGTGCGGCACGACGATGGCGCGATTTGCGAAGCGATCGCTTTTCGGCATTTCGATGATGACGATGCGCCGCTGGTCGCGGTGAATTCGCGTGTGGAAATGGCGTATCGGCTGGATGTGAACCAGTACAACGGCACGGAGCGGTTGCAGCTGGTGGTGGAGCATTTGCGGCTGGTGCCTTTGCCGTAGGCGTCAAGTCCATACCCGCTCGAACCCCGCGCCGGTAGTGCTATCATCACCGACCGCTCCCCACCCGAAGTCCGCGCCGCTATGGAAGTCAATCACATTTACCGCACTCTCGACGATCTTGCCGAGCGCACTGAGGCGTTGCGGAGGTTTCTTTGACTACGATAACAAAAGCGAACGCCTGACCGAGGTCAGCCGCGAACTCGAAGATCCCGGCATCTGGAGTACACCCGAGAAGGCGCAGGATCTCGGTCGCGAGCGCTCGCGACTGGAAACTATCGTCGGCACCCTGGATAAAGTGCGCAATGGCCTGACCGAGGCGCGCGAACTTCTCGACATGGCCGTCGAGGAGAACGACGAGGGCACGGTAGCCGGTGTACAGGCCGATATCGCCGCCATCGAGCAGCCTATCGCCAAGCTCGAATTCCAGCGCATGTTCCCCGGTGAAATGGATCCGCACAGCGCGTTCCTGGACATCCAGGCCGGCGCGGGCGGCACCGAAGCACAGGACTGGGCATCGATGCTGTTGCGCATGTACCTGCGATGGGGCGAAGCGCACGGCTTCAAGACGGAAATCACCGATATCAGCGACGGCGAAGTCGCGGGTATCAAGGGCGCCAGCGTCAACTTCATGGGCGAGTACGCATATGGCTGGCTGCGAACCGAAACCGGCGTGCATCGACTGGTGCGCAAATCGCCTTTCGATTCCAACGCGCGCCGCCACACATCGTTCGCTTCAGTATTCGTCTCGCCGGAAATCGATGACGACATCGAAGTCGATATCAATCCGGCCGACCTGCGCACCGATGTCTACCGCTCCAGCGGCGCCGGTGGCCAGCACGTCAACAAGACGGAATCCGCCGTGCGCATCACGCACGTGCCCAGCGGCATCGTGGTGGCCTGCCAGGCCGAACGCAGCCAGCACAAGAATCGCGACAAGGCAATGAAGCAGTTGAAGGCCAAGCTCTACGAGCTAGAAGTCAACAAGCGCAACGCCGCCGCGCGCGTGCTAGAAGATTCCAAGTCCGACGTGAGCTGGGGCAACCAGATCCGTTCGTACGTGCTCGACCAGTCGCGCATCAAGGATCTGCGGACCAATGTCGAAGTCGGTAACACGACGGCAGTGCTCGACGGCGATCTCGATCAGTTTCTCGAAGCCAGCCTGAAGCAGGGATTGTAAGCAACCATGAGTACCGACCTGCCTCCGTCCGGTGTGAATCCACCCGATGCCAAGCCCGATGAGAACAAGCTCATCGCCGAGCGTCGTTCCAAGCTCGACAAGCTGCGCACCGAGGGAGTCGCGTTTCCGAACGACTTCCGCCGCGACGCGCTTGCCGACCAGCTGATCACTGCCTACGACGATCGCGAGCCCGCATGGTTCGACCAGAACGTGGTGCGCGTGAAGGTCGGCGGCCGCATGATGACCAAGCGCGTCATGGGCAAGGCGAGCTTCGCCAAGATCAACGATCGCACCGGCCAGTTGCAGTTGTTCGTGCAGAGCGTGTCGGTCGGTGCCGTGTACGAAGATTTCAAGACTTGGGATGTCGGCGATGTGATCGGCGCCGAAGGTGCGCTGTTCAAGACCAAGACCGGCGAGCTGTCGGTGCGCGTGGATAAACTGCGCCTGCTGGTGAAGTCATTGCGGCCGCTGCCGGATAAGTGGCACGGCTTGTCCGACCAGGAGACGCGCTATCGCCAGCGCTATGTCGACCTGATCATCAGCGACGACAGCCGCAAGGTGTTCCAGACGCGCACGCGCATCATCAAGTACCTGCGCAATTATCTCGATGCGCTGGATTTTCTCGAAGTGGAAACGCCGATGATGCAGGCCATTGCCGGCGGCGCGGTGGCCAAGCCGTTCATCACGAATCACAACGCACTCGACATGGACCTGTTCCTGCGCATCGCGCCGGAGCTTTATCTCAAGCGACTGGTGGTCGGCGGCTTCGAGCGCGTCTACGAGATCAATCGAAACTTCCGTAACGAGGGCGTGTCGACGCGGCACAACCCTGAGTTCACCATGCTCGAGCTGTACCAGGCCTATGCCGACTACGGCGAGCTGATGACGCTGGTCGAGCAGATGTGCCAGGGAATCTGCGATTCGGTGATCGGCTCGCGGCAGATCGATTACCAGGGTACGACAGTGGATTTCTCGCAGCCGTTCCGGCGCGTCACCATCGAAGACCTGGTCGTGCATTTCAACCCAGGCATCGAACGCGACAAGTTGCGCGACGTTCCTTACCTGCGCGAGCGCTGCGACGGCTTAGGGATCGTCTACAAGCCTGGCGACGGCGCGGGCAAACTGCAGATCGAGATTTTCGAGAAGACGGCCGAGCACCGGCTGATCCCGCCCACCTTCGTGTATGCGTACCCGGCGGAAGTGTCGCCGCTCGCGCGTCGTAACGACGCCGATCCGTTCATCACCGACCGCTTCGAGTTCTTCGTCGGCGGACGCGAGCTCGCCAACGGCTTTTCGGAGCTCAACGATCCGGAAGACCAGGCGACGCGGTTCCGCGAACAGCTCGCGCGCAAGACCGACGGCGACGAAGAGGCGATGCAGTACGACGCCGATTACATTCGCGCGTTGGAATATGGATTGCCGCCGACCGCGGGTTTAGGGATAGGCATCGACCGGCTGGTGATGCTGTTCACCAACTCGCCGTCGATCCGCGACGTGCTGCTGTTCCCGTACATGCGGCCGGAGGCCTGACGGGTTGCGCGGATGAGAGGCAGAGAAATCCTAATCCCGACTACGCCACCTCGTAGGGAAGGGGCAAAGCTTCGAGGGGCTTGCCTGCCTGTCCATCGATTTCCAATCGCAGCTCACGCTGCGACAGGTTGATCACCGCCAGTAGCTCACAGCCATAATCCGTGAGCGCCGCGTCGACAACATCACCCGCATGATTGCTGTCACTGACGACGCGCGTACCGGGTGCCGGCGGCATTCCCGCCAGTGCAAAACGCAGCATTCGCCGCTTCACCTGCCCGCGGAAATGCATGCGCGCGATGATCTCCTGTCCGGTGTAGCAACCTTTGTCGAAGCTGATGCCTTGCAGGAGATCGATGTTCAGCATCTGCGCCACGAAGGCTTCGTGCGTCGATTTGAACACCTGGGGCAAGCCGCCGCGGATATCTTCCAGACGCCATCGCGCAGTCACGGCGGCATCCTCGGGCAGGCACTTGGCTGCCGGCGCGATGACTAAGCCGCGCGCTACGCTACCGGGCCAACGGATCAAGCTCACGCCGTCTCGTTCGACGTGGCCGCGAATCTCCGCAGGAACGCCTGCACTCGTCGCATCGTCGGCCAGGAGTGCGCCGACGACCAGTTCGCCGGCGGGCTCGATCTTGACCTTCGCGCGCATCACGAACTTGCGCAGTCTTGCCACGAGCGTCTCGACGAGTTCGCAGGGAAGCAGCAGGAGGAGGGTATCGGCGCGTTCCACCAGCCATACCACCGCCTGTACGCGTCCCTGCGGGGAATTCACCGCTGCAAGTTCTACGTACTGCGGCGTCAGGCGTCCCATGTCGAAGCTCAGTTGACCCTGCAGGAAGGTCTTCGCGTCGGGTCCGCTCACACTGATAATCCCACTGATAGTCCCCACGGCGCCGAGCCGGGTGGCGCGCGTGCTGGTTGTCTCGTCGTTCATTCGTTAAATCCGAAGTTACCCATCGCCAAGTTGAGAAGCTGTCGAGGTTTCTCGACGATCCGCCTTCTGGCAGACTACGCCGCCATGTCGCAGCCAGCCATTCCAGCCAGCTCAGAGGCTCAGCCTACCGACCTACAGTCGCCGTCCGAATCCCGTGGCGCCGACTCAGTACAACACGCAGCGTCCCATATTGAAACGTCGGTAACGCCGCCGCTCCCCCGGGAAGTCGGCGGCCGCGGTGGACTGGAGCCTACCCGGTACGGCGACTGGGAGAAAAATGGCCGCTGCGTCGATTTCTAGGATCCATACCTGTCCCAGTGCCTTGACGCAGCGGACAGTCACAACCATATCTTCTCCACAACGATCGTCCACGCGGCAACGGAGCATCAAGTGAGCACTGGAACAGACACCAGCACGGGCAGCAAGCCGCCGTATGTGCGCCCGCTATCGCCGTTCATGAACTATCGATGGCAGTACACCAACACGCTGTCCATCCTGAATCGCGTGACGGGATTGGGTCTGTCGGTGGGACTGCTGTTGTTCGTCTACTGGCTGGTGGCAGCCGCCAGCGGCAGCGATGCTTACGCACACGCTCGCAACGTATTCTCACATCCGGTAGCGATCGCCGCGATGGTCGCCTTCTCCTTCAGTTTCTTCTATCACCTGCTCAATGGCGTGCGGCACCTGGTCTGGGATGCGGGTTACGGCTTTGAGAAGTCAACGGCGCGCAAGAGCGGGTGGGTCGCGTTCCTCGGCTCCATCGTCGTGACGCTGTTCTTCTGGTTCCTGGTATTCAGCAGTCGAGGTGCGGCATGAGCCTGCGTAGTCCGATGGGCCGCGTGCTCGGCCTCGGTTCGGCAAAGGAAGGTTCCGGCCACTGGTGGTCGCAGCGTGTGACTTCGGTCGCGCTGCTGTTTCTGACGTTGTGGTTCGTCGCATCGCTGCTGCGCTTCCCGGCATTCGACTATGAACTGGTGACAGGGTGGATCGGCAAGCCGGTCAACGCAGTGCTGCTGACGCTGCTCATCGCGACCACCGTGTATCACTCGCAGTTAGGCGTGCAGGTGGTGGTCGAAGACTACGTCACTGCCAAGATGCCCAAGCTCCTGCTCATGATGTTCATCAATTTCATTCACGCCGCGCTCGCTGCCTTAGGTGTTTTCGCCGTGTTGCGCATCGCTTTCGGAGTCGCTGCATGAGCGCGTATCAGTTCATCGATCATACCTACGACGTCGTCGTCGTCGGCGCCGGCGGCGCGGGTCTGCGCGCAACGTTCGGCTTGGCGCATTCGGGCCTGTCGACAGCCTGCATCACCAAGGTGTTCCCTACCCGCAGTCACACGGTGGCGGCGCAGGGAGGCATCAGCGCGGCGCTCGGCAACATGGGCGAAGACGATTGGCGCTGGCACATGTACGACACCGTCAAGGGCTCCGACTGGCTTGGCGACCAGGACGCCATCGAGTTCATGTGCAAGGAGGCGCCCGGCGCCATCATCGAACTGGAGCATTACGGTCTGCCGTTCTCGCGTACCGAGGAGGGCAAGATCTATCAGCGGCCGTTCGGTGGCATGACGACGCGCATGGGCACGGGCCCCGCCGCACAGCGCACCTGCGCTGCTGCGGATCGCACCGGCCACGCTATGTTGCACACCCTGTATCAGCAGGCGTTGCGTCACCAGGCGCAGTTCTTCGTCGAGTACTTCGCGGTCGACCTGATCATGGAGAACGGCGAGTGCCGCGGCGTGGTCGCCATCAACATGGCCGATGGCACGTTGCATCGTTTCCTCGGTCACCAGACGATTCTCGCCACCGGCGGTTACGGTCGCGCTTACTTCTCATGCACGTCGGCGCACACCTGTACGGGTGATGGCGGCGGCATGGTGCTGCGTGCTGGACTTCCGATGCAGGACATGGAATTCGTACAGTTCCATCCCACCGGAATTTACGGCGCCGGCTGCTTGATCACCGAAGGCGTCCGTGGCGAAGGCGGCATCCTGCGCAATTCCGCGGGTGAACGTTTCATGGAGCGCTATGCACCGAATGCGAAAGATCTTGCTTCGCGCGACGTCGTCAGCCGCGCGATGACCATAGAAATTCGCGAAGGTCGCGGTGTCGGCGCACAGAAGGATCATATCTTCCTGCACCTCGAACACCTCGGCAGGGAGACCATCGACGAGAAGCTGCCGGGTATTGCCGAAACCGCGAAGATTTTCGCCGGCGTCGACGTGGCCAAGCAGCCGATCCCGGTGCTGCCGACCGTCCATTACAACATGGGCGGTATTCCGGCGAACTATCACGGCGAAGTCGTCACGCGCAAAGCCGGCGGCTCCGACACTGTCGTGCCGGGTCTGATGGCAGTGGGCGAGGCCGCCTGCGTTTCAGTGCATGGCGCGAACCGTCTCGGCTCGAACTCGCTGCTGGATCTCGTGGTGTTCGGTCGTGAAGCCGCGCGTCACTGCGCTGAAGTCGTGAAACCCGGCACTCGTCATCGTCCTCTGGCGAAGGATGCCGGCGACCTGGCGATCAGCCGCATCGACCGCTTCCGCAACGCCAAGGGATCGCTCAAGACCGCCGAGATCCGGTTGAACATGCAACGGGTGATGCAGACACATGCCGCCGTGTTCCGTACCGGCGAATCGCTGCAGGAAGGTGCGGTCAAGCTCAACGACGTGTTCGGTTCGTTCGCCGACGTCAGCGTCAGCGATCGCAACATGGTTTGGAACACCGACCTGATCGAGACGCTGGAGTTGGATAACCTGCTCGGGCAGGCGGTGGCCACCATCAACTCTGCCGTCAATCGTAAAGAAAGCCGCGGCGCGCACGCACGCGAGGATTTTCCGGATCGCGACGACGTCAACTGGATGAAGCACACGCTGTCGTGGGTCGACGAGCGCGGCCAGGTTGCATTCGAGTATCGCCCGGTCCATCTGCACACGCTGACGACCGATGTCGACGTGGTGCCGCCGAAAGCCCGCGTTTACTGATCTACATAGCCTTCACCGCTTCTTCATCGGACTCACACCATGGTTCAATTCCGCCTGCCTGCGAACTCGAAGATCCAGCCGGGAAAGGCGTTCACCGCGCCGGCCGGCACGAAGAACGTTCGCGGCTTCAAGATCTACCGGTTCGATCCCGAATCGGGACAGAACCCGCGCGTCGATACGTACGAAGTCGACATGGATGCGTGCGGTCCGATGGTTCTCGACGTGCTCATCAAGATCAAGAATGAAATCGATCCGACGCTGACGTTCCGTCGCTCGTGTCGTGAAGGCATCTGCGGCTCGTGCGCGATGAACATCGACGGCGTCAACACGCTTGCGTGCACCAAGGCCACTGAGGAAGTGCGCGGCCAGGTGAAGATCTATCCTCTGCCGCACATGCCGGTCATCAAGGACCTCGTCCCCGACGTCACCAATTTCTATGCGCAGTACGCTTCCGTGAAGCCCTGGCTGCAGACACGCACGCCAGCGCCGCCGGACAGCGAACGCCTGCAGTCCAAGGAAGACCAGGAAAAAATCGACCGGCCGTCGGCCTGCATCCTGTGCGCCTGCTGCTCCACTTCCTGCCCCAGTTACTGGTGGAACAGCGACCGCTATCTCGGACCGGCGGCGCTGCTTGCGGCTTATCGCTGGATCATCGACACGCGTGACGAGGCGACCGGCGAGCGGCTCGACGAACTGGAAGATCCGTTCCGGTTGTATCGCTGCCATACCATCATGAACTGCACCGAAGCCTGCCCGAAGGACTTGAACCCGGCGCGCGCGATTGCCGAGATCAAGCAGTTGATCGCGGAGCGCAGACACTGATCGCTCCGCTGGGCCAGGAGGGCCACGGCCAGCGGGCCAGGGCAGGAGCAGGGCCGGTTCTCGATCCGGCCCTAGCCCCATGACCGACGCCCCCGAAACGACCGAAGATGCGGCTACCCGCAAGCGCCGCCTGGGCTGGCGCTGCCGTCGTGGCATGCGTGAACTCGATGTAGTGCTGCAACACTACCTGGAAGCGCGATACTCTGACGCCCCTGCCGCCGAGCAGGCCGCCTTCGAGGCGCTGCTGGAACTGCAGGATCCACAATTGTTCGCGTACCTGGTACGACGGGACAGCCCGGTCGAACTGGAGCAGGTCAATGTCATCGCACGGCTCACCAACGCTCGATCTTGATGTGCGCGCCCGGCGCATCGAAAGGCGTATAGCGATTGCCGCCGTTGTTACGGCGGTCATGAGCCCGTGGCTGCTGCAGGCGGTCGATCCCTTCGTGCGGATAACCCTGAGCGTTGCGACCGGAGCGCTGGTTGCCGCAGGTTTCTGGCGTGCCGGATGGCTGGGCATTAAGCATCGGCTGGCAAGAATTGCCTGGCTCGGCGACGGTCGCTGGATTCTGCAGATGCATGCGGGGCAGAGCTTCGAAGCGCAACTCGATACTGGAACCCGGCGCGGCAGTCACTTTGCCTGGCTGCGCTGGCGCACTTCTCATTTCCGCTCGCAACCCCATTCGATGTTGCTGGTCCAAGGTGACCTGCGCCCAGGCGAGTTGCGCCGGTTGCTGGTCCGCCTGGGAACGGATCGGTTGCAGGATCCTAATTCAATGGCTTTCGATGGCGCGGATGCTGGGTCCCGGCCGCTGGTCTTCGCTATCGAAACCCTGCGGCGATGGATCGCATTTTCCGGCGCGAAGCTCGCCGGTACCGCGACTTCCATCCGCCACGCGAGTTCCGGCGCCGACCTTCCTGTTGCGCGTATACGTCGACGATGAACTACAACGGTGACGTAATTCTCGCCGCCATGCGCGTACGCACGATTGTTGCGAACTTTTGCAATGCTGGCCAGTCTATCGGTGCAACGCTGAGGGCGTGGTTGCATGCAGGACGAGAAGGCCGGCGGCTCAGTTGTTGCGCGCTCGTCCCTGTACTCGGTATCGCCGGTCGATGACTCCCGACGATACCGACCAGCAGCTGGTGAAGCGCGTACAGAAGGGGGACAAGACCGCCTTCGACGTGCTGGTGCTGAAGTATCAGCACCGGGTGCTGAAGCTGGTGAGTCGCTTCGTGAACGACCGGGCCGAAGCGGAGGACGTGGCCCAGGATGCTTTTCTCAAGGCGTATCGCGCCCTGCCGACGTTTCGCGGTGACAGCGCCTTCTACACGTGGCTGTACCGGATCGCGATCAACACGGCGAAGAACACGCTGGTGTCGAATCGGCGGCGGCCGGTGGATTTCGACCTGGATCTGCAGGATCCGGAGCAGTTCGAACGGCACGCGCGCTTGAAGGAAGGCGATACCCCCGAAGGGGTGTTGTTGACCGAGGAGATCCGCCAGGTGGTGGAAGAGGCCATGGGCGATCTGCCCGAGGATCTGCGCACGGCGATCGTGCTGCGCGAGTTGGACGGATTGTCGTACGAGGAGATCGCGGAGGCGATGGATTGTCCGGTGGGCACGGTGCGGTCGCGGATTTTCCGGGCGCGCGAAGCCATAGACAAACGTCTCCAGCCGCTGCTGGATTAGTTTCTATTTGATTGGCTCGACGAGTGCTGGTTGCGTAATGACCGAAGTGATGACGGATTGGGCGGTACCGATACCATGACCGACACAGTGAAAGAACAGTTGTCCGCTTGCCTCGACAGCCAGTTGCGGCAGGATGAACTGGATTTGTTGCTGAAGCGCGTTGCGAAGGACCGGGAATTGCGTCGGACGTTGGGTCGTTATGCCTTGACGGGTGAGGCACTGCGCGGCAGCGGCGCTGTGCGTGCTTCCACAGGGTTTGCAGATCGAGTCTCAGCAGCGGTCGCGGCTGAAGACGGCTCGCCGCAACGTTCAGTGCGAATCGCTCCGTCGGTCGTGCGTTGGCTGCGACCGGCTGCCGGCTTTGCGGTCGCCGCGGGTGTGGCAACCGTGGCGGTTCTATCGCTGCAACCTTCAGCTCCTGAGTCGAACATCATTGCGCAGGCGCCGCCTGCCGCCAGCGCCAGCAACGATAGTTATATCGTTCCGGCGAACACAGTCAGCAATTTCGTTCCGGCGACGCGCCTCACCAACTATGTCGTCGCGCACAGCGAGTACTCATCGCCGCTGGGCCTGCGTACTGTACTCAGTGGTGTGCTCTCGGAAGAGGATGAAGCGGCCGCCGCTGCCGAATCCGCAGAAGATGTTTCGCAGGACGCCTTCCCCGATGACGCGAGCAGGAACGCCGCCGGCAAATCGGGAGCACAGGTACGGCAGCCGTGATGCTGCGCCGGGCGACAAGCTCGCTGTTCCTTTGCTGCCTGCTGGCACTGCCGGCCCATGCCGCCGAGCCGGATGCGAAGCAGTGGCTGGAACGGATGACGCGGGCGCTGGCCGAGCAGAATTACGAAGGCTTCTTTTTTCACGTGCGCGGAGCGCGGTCCGAGCGGATGCGCATCATCCATCGCGTCGATCGCGGACAGGTCAGCGAGCGCCTGGTATCGCTCGATGGCAGCGGGCGCGAAATCATCCGCAACGCCAGCGAAGTGATCTGCTATTTGCCCGACCGCCGCACCGTGCTGGTGGAGAAGCGTTCCGAACGCACCGACGCCACCTCCCTGCTCGGCGGCCTGCCCAGCTACAGCGAATCGCTCGAGACCCTCTATGACATCTCCAAGATCGGTGGGGTCGTCAAGACGCTCGGGCGCAAGACACAAGTCGTTTGGGTACAGCCGCGCGACCAGTATCGCTATGGCTACCGCTTGTGGCTCGACCAGGAAACCGCGTTACCGCTGAAGTCGCAGCTCTGCGATCGCCAGGGTCGGGTGATCGAGCAGATCCTGTTCTCCGAGGTGAACCTGCGTGAGCGCATCGCCGCCGCCGACCTGAAGCCCGCAGTGAGTGGCGAAGGTTATACCTGGCTGCGACAGACCACGCAGCCGGTGGTGGTCGCCGGCATGACCGTGGGATGGAGCGTGATTCGCTTGCCCGCTGGCTTCAAGCTGACGGAACGTCGCGTGCAGGCAATCGCAGGCTCGAACACACCGGTGCGGCACTTGGTGTTCTCCGATGGACTGGCCACGGTTTCCGTATTCATCGAACCGCGTGACACGCAGGCTGAACCCATGCATGGCCTCAAGCGCGTCGGCGCAGCTTTTGCGTATTCGCGCGATCTCGACGGTCACCAGGTGACTGCGGTAGGCGAAGTGCCCGCCGCGACAGTCGAGGCTATCGCGGCCGGCGTGATGCGCGATGAAGGGGACGAACCTCCTGCCGATTCAGCGACGCCCGCGGCTCCTGCGGTTTCGCCTCCATAAATTTCATGGCCACGACACGCTGGCTGGTCTACACCCGCCAGGAATGCAGTCTCTGCGAGACCCTGCTCGACGAACTCGCGCAGGTTCTCGGTCCTGCCGCCGCTGCGACCGTCGAAGTGGTGGATATCACGGACAATGCCGAACTGGAGCGCCGCTACGGTCGGCGGTTGCCGGTGTTGATGGCGGACGGCGAATTCCTATGCGATTACCGCCTCGACCGCGAGCGCCTGCAGCCCTTTCTATAGCCTGGCACTCACTCGCCGATTCATTTCGGCCATCGAGCTGTCACTCTGAGTCCTCCGAGATCACCCGAGTCAATCAGCAGCGTGCCACCGGTGGCTTCAACCAGCTCGCGCGCGATTGCGAGCCCAAGGCCGTGACCGTCACTGTGTTCGTCGAGTCGAGTGCCCCGGGTGAGCGCTTCCTGCACGAGTGTCGCATCGAGACCCGGACCATCGTCCTCCACGCATACGCTCCGGGTCTGCTCGACTTGCCGACCCTGCACTCGCACGCGGCGACGTGAATGTCGGGCAGCGTTTTCGATCACAGCGCCCATCAGCTCGGCAAGATCCTCAGGGCTCATCGGCACCATGAGCTCCTCCGGTATGTCGATCTCGAAGACGCGGTCCGCGCCAAAGTCGGTTCGTTCTACTACGCCGATCACCTGCTCGGCGACGACCGATGCCGGCGCTTGTGCGCCTGGACGTGCGCGACGGATTAGCGCCACACGCGAACGTGCCAGCTCTGCTTCAACGGCATTACGTGCGGCGGCGATGGCACGATCGAGACCGTCGGCGGCGGAGACAGCACCATCGGTGCGCGCTCGCCGGCTCTGCGCCGATAGGGCAGCGAGCGGTGTTTTCAATCCATGGGCGAGGTCCGCGGCGCGTCGACGAGCCGCGTCGAGATCGTGTTGGTATGCGTCGGCAAGCGCGTTGATCGCCTGGGTCAAAGGCTGCACCTCGGAAGGATGATCGGACGTGAGTCGTGCGGTGGGGTTCGAGTGAAGGACGGCAAGCTCATCACGGAGCTTACGTAGCGGACTTAAACCCAGGTGTACCTGCAGCCAGGCAGCGATCGACAGCACGATCCATAACACCAGCAGATACTGCGCCAGCTCACGCGCGAATTCGTTACGCGCTTCGCTGATCGACGTGCGGTCCTGCGCGACCTGAACTAGTACCGTCGTGCCCGCATGCAACGGACGCACCATGCGTTCGATCAGTATCAATCGCTGCTTGAAGGGACCGTTGGCGACGCGTGTTTGCCACTCGTCGCTCGCGACAGTGGATGTGACGGGAAGGCCCTGGTCCCACAACGAAGCGGATCGCAACGAAGCGCTTGAAGCGGAGAGCTGCCAGTAGAGTCCACTGCCGGGCTGGACGAAGCGCACATCGGTGGGGGCTGCGTCCACCGTGGGCTTTCCACCCGTGTCCAATGTGAGGTTGGCCACCAACTGTTGCGCGTTGCGTGTGAGATCTTCTTCGACGCGACGTTCTATGTGTCTCTCGAACAGCAGGGTCAAGGCGAGCCACGAGACGGCGAGTGCCAGGAAGATGGCTGCAGTCGCACCGAGCAGCAGGCGCAGGCGCAACGATTGCCGGTTCACTTACGCACTGCCTGCGAGCGCGTAACCGAAGCCGCGGCGTGTCTCGATGACCCCAACGCCGAGTTTGCGTCGCAGTCGAGTCACCAGCGCTTCGATCGCGTTGGAATCGCTTGCGTCGGCGACTCCGTATAGATGCTCGGCGAGTTCCCCCGCGGGAACGGCTCGATCCGGCTGGTGCGCGAGATAATCTAGAAAGCGGAATTCGAGCGGCGAAAGACGCAGCTGTTTGCCGGCGATAGCTGCCGACATGCGACGCGTGTCGAGTGTCAGCGTGCCGATTTCTATCACCGCGGACGCGCGCCCAGCGGCCCGGCGCACCAATGCACGCACGCGCGCGATCAGTTCGCCCATTTCGAATGGCTTACCTAGATAATCATCGGCGCCGGCTTCGATGCCTTCGACTTTCTCGGTCCAGTCCCCGCGTGCGGAGAGAATCAAAACCGGGAACGCGCGTCCATTCGAGCGCCAGCGTTTGAGCACGGACAGCCCGTCGAGCTGTGGCAGGCCCAGGTCGAGAATGATGACGTCATAGTCGTCGACATCACCGCGATACCACGCGTCCGGACCGCTCGTCGCAATGTCCACTATGAAACCTGCATCGTGCAGCGCCTGTGCGATGTCAGGGCCGACGACGGCATCGTCTTCCACTACCAGTGCGCGCATTCAGTCGTCCTCCAACTCGAGAACGCGGCCATCGCGTGCGTCCAGTGTTATCTCGCGGACTCGCCCGTTGGCAGCGAGCACCTTGATCTCCAGCACTTCGACGCCGTGTTCTTCGTCCCGCTCCACTTTCACGACTTCGCCGGGCACCCGGTCCACGGCAATTCTCAACGCATCCTCGAGGGCCAGCTGCGAAGCGGAGGCAGACTCGACTGACCTGGCATCCTCATGATGCTCATGTCGACTGAGGCCATCGCGGACAGCGTAACCGAGCCCGCCCGCGCCGAGCACGGCGGCGACGACAGCAACTGCGATCCAGTGTGTTTTCTGCATGGTCGGATTCTGACGGCACGAACCTGATGCGAAGCTGATGCTGGGCGACGGATTGGCGTCAGCGTGCCTTGCCTAAAGTGCTCGTGAACGGGGAATGGGTCCCCGCAGGGGAACCACCATGAAGACTCGAAACCACGCTCTTTCCGCCGCCGCTTTTGCTGCCACCTTGATGACGGCTGGCTTTGCCTACGCACAGCAGCCCGCCGTCGAGAATCCCAGTGTCGCGACGCCTGCTCCAGCCCCGACAACGCCCGCTGTCAGTAAAGGCTCGCTTGGCCTGGGCCAGATCGAAGCGCTCCTGCAGCGGCAGGGTATCCGCGTACAGGAGCTGGAAGTGCGCGACCACGTCGTCGAAGTGGAAGGGCACGACGCAACCAACCGCAAGGTCGAAGTGACAGTGGATCGCCGTAGCGGCG
>JBEVKB010000009.1:0-14985 GCA_040509875.1 Steroidobacteraceae bacterium
TGATGCTCTACTCGGGCGGCTGGATGTCGCAGGTGGCCGAGAACGTGTTCCACACCGTGCGCCAGCCCCCTAAGGCCCGCGTCGCCGCCAAGACCTAGCCGCGGGCTGCCTCGACCATTTTCGCAATCGCGTAAATGGCATCGAGCGCCGGCGTGCCCACCTCGAGCTTGCGAGCGGCGCGCACCACGTTGCCCAGGATGGCTTCGATTTCCATGGGCCGATGGTGTTCGTAGTCCTGCGCCATGCTGGTCTTGTAGGCAGGCATGGCGCGCGTGGCCTGGAGCATGTTGGGAATCAGCTGCGGTGGTTGCGGGTGACCGGCAGCTGCCGCGACATTGCAGACTTCCTCCATGATCTGCCGCACGAAAGCCTGGTTGTCTTCCGTCCGTAACATCTGACCGGTATCGAGTACGCCACCCAGGATGGACAGCGGGTTGAAGGTCGTATTCCAAGCTGCTTTCTGCCAGCGCGCGCCCACCACGTTCTCGACCAGTTTGCAGCCCACGCCGCTCGCCTCGAACAGCGCCGCGATGCGTTGCGCCGCCGGTGTGATCCCCGAGGGAAATCTTCCGATCGTCAGCGTGCCGGACGACTGGTGATTGACGCTGCCCGGCTCGCCACGACCGATCGCGACGAACGCCAGGGCGCTGAGCAGTTCGTTGTCGGGAAAGGCGGCCGCGATCTGCGGCTCGATGTCGATGCCGTTCTGGATGAGCAGGATCACGGTCTGCGGATGCACGGCCGGCCGCAGCAACGCCGCGCGATCGGCGCCGGGCAGCACCTTCGACGTCAGGATCACGTAGTCCGGCGCCACAGTGCATTGGCTGGCGGCATTGAAAACGTCGTGGGGACGAAACGTGTGATCGCCCAGCAGCGGGCTGCGGATGGAGTAACCGTCGCGCTTCACCACTTCGTAATCGGAGCGGCACACGACCGCGACACGGGCGCCCTGGCGAGCGAGCGCCGATCCGAAAAATGCACCGACCCCGCCGGCGCCCACGATCAGGATGTATGGAGAGTTCATGTCTGGGAGGTCGGTCGCAAGGAAACGTCCTGCGCATATTAACGGCACGACAATCCCGCCGTGAACGATTGACGGCGTCGCGGCCCGTTACTTAGCATCGCAGCGCCTCCAGGTGCAGGCGTGGCGAGGTGAGTACGGATGGCTCGAAAGAAATCGCGACGCGTTGCTCGCCCCGCAGCTCATACCGAGCGAGCTGCTGCGCCACCCAAGCGCAACCGCAAACTCGAACTTGCGCGTGGCGCGGCGTTGCCGTCGATGCTCGATCCCGCTCAACGAGTGGCGTGGGGCTTCAACGCCGCTCCGGATCGGCCCGATCCGTACATGATCGAACTCAACCTGCGTTATCCCGGCGGACTGACGGCGGCGGCGCAGGCTTTACGCGAACTGCTCGAAACCTTGCCCGTCGAAGCGCGCGACTCGCTCACACGCATCACATCGTCTTACTTTCGCTGCTGGATGACCGTTGCCCAGTGGAGCGAACTGATCGCGATCGATGAGCGCTGGGAAGTCGAAGGCAAGACCTCGCGGACTCGTGGCGAGTTGCCGTGGGTACGATGCATCTATCGCATCTGGCCGGATTTCCTGGTGCAGCCGCTGCTGGATGGTTCGGTCGCCACGGTGAAAGCGGACGCGGCCCTGCGCTCGTTCGCAGCTTCGGGCCGTGACATCGTCTGGGCCGTCATCGACTCCGGAGTGCAAGCCGATCATCCGCACTTCGGTGCAGCCGAGGATGCCGCGAGTCATCGCCTGCACAATCCACAGGCAGTCGATCTGCATCGTGACTTCACTGGCAGGGAACCAGCGACCGAAGATCCTCTCGATGTCGACGAACCCGCGCCGCCTCCGCTGGCAACGGCGAAGAGTGCGCTCGTCGATGGATTGGGCCATGGAACGCACGTCGCCGGCATCATCGCCGGTCGTGCGCCGGAAACCGCCGTTGCCTTCGAGCGAGTGTTCGTCGCGACGTCCGACACCGATCACCAGATCACGTTCAGGCAACGTCCCTGCGACCCACAGCGCCTGCACGGTGTGGCACCCGACTGCAGCATCGTGAGTCTGAAAGTACTGAACGACAACGGCGGCGGACGCAGCAGCGATGTGATCCGCGCGCTTGCCTATATTCGCCGCAACGTCAATCGCAATCCCAAGTTGATGCGCATTCATGGCGTGAATCTCAGCCTGGGTTACGAGTTCGATGCGGAAATGTTTGCGTGCGGACAGAGTCCGCTGTGCGCCGAGGTCGATCGCTTGGTGCAGTCGGGCGTGGTGGTCGTCACGGCGGCGGGCAATACCGGCTGGGGCGTTGCTACCAGCGTGGCGCGAGTGACGCACGTGGGATTCGGCGCGAGCATCAACGATCCAGGCAATGCGGCGCGCGCCATCACAGTAGGCTCGACGCATCGCGAATCGCCGCACACTTATGGCGTGTCGTTCTTTTCATCGAAAGGCCCGACCGGCGACGGTCGCCTCAAGCCGGACCTGGTGGCGCCGGGTGAGCGCATCACCTCCTGTGCGGCCGGTGAGAATCTTGCGGGGTTGCCTGTAGTGAAGGGCAAGCGAAAATCCAAAGCAATGCGTGCTGCTTATATGGACGACAGCGGCACCAGCATGGCGGCGCCCCACGTGTCGGGCGCCATCGCGGCGTTCCTGTCGATCCGCCGCGAATTCCTCGGTCGTCCGGATGAGGTGAAGAAGATCTTTCTGGACAGCGCGACGCCGCTGGGGCGGGAGCGCTATTTCGAAGGCCATGGGTTGGTGGATGTGATGCGAGCGATTCAGTCGGTGTGAGTGTCTGGACTTCCTCTCCCGCATCGCCGGGGAGGAATAAGAAAATCAAACAGAGATCGGGACATGAAAACCGTGGCCGGCGCTCCAGTGTTCGAACTCGAATTCGACAAGACCGGCAAGCTGTGCGCGCCAGCGCAATCGATCCAGCTCTCCGCTCACTTACAACAAGCCCGCATCACCGATCTCATCCTCTTCGCGCACGGCTGGAACAACGACATCGCCGACGCGCGCCGGCTCTATACCAAATTGTTCGCCGAGCTCAGTGCGTTTCTCGACGCGAACGTGGAGCGTCGTTTCGCGTTCGCCGTCGTGCTGTGGCCCTCGAAGAAATTCACCGACGAAGAATTGATTCCCGGCGGCGCCGCGGCAGTGGCGACTCGCGACAAAGCACTCATTCGCGCACGGTTGAAAGATCTCGGCAGCGACGTCGTCCGGCTCGGCAAGAGCAAGCCCGTCGCCGCGCGAAAGAAAAGAATCGCCCGAGCCGCCTCACTGCTGAGAACCCTGGAACACTCTGCGCCGGCGCAGGAAGACTTCGTCCGCATCGTGCGCTCGCTGTTATCGGATAAAGCCGCGCATGCCGACGATGGCACCGATGATCTGTTCCGGCTCAGCGAGCGCGAGTTGTTGAGTAGACTCAGTACACCTGTGGCCATGCCTGCAACACCAGGCGCAGGCGGAGCCACAGAGTTCTCGACGCTGCCCACCGATGCGGGCGGCGGCGCCGATTTCGGCGCCAGCGCTCTCGCCGGCATTCGCCGCTTGATGAACCTGACGACTTACTACCAGATGAAGGAGCGCGCCGGCGCCATCGGCGTCGGCAGCGTGGCGCCGCTGCTAGAAAATCTACGACGACAATTCCCGTCGCTGCGATTGCAGCTGGTCGGGCACAGCTTCGGCGGTCGCGTCATGACGGCCGCTGCCGATGCATCCGACACCGGGATAGATTCGCTGACCTTGCTGCAGGCGGCGTATTCGCATCATGGACTGGCATCGAAGTTCGACGGCAAGCGCGACGGCTTTTTTCGCAGGATGGTCACGGGTAATAAAGTGCGCGGTCCCATCGCGATCACTTTTACGAAGAACGATCGCGCCGTCGGCATTGCGTATCCGCTCGCTTCTCGCCTGGGTGGACGCGAGGCGGCGGCATTCGGGGACGAGAACGATCCTTATGGGGGAATGGGCCGCAACGGCGCCGTCAAAACGCCCGAGGCGAGCGCCGGCACATTGCGCGCCGTCGATGATGCCTATTCCTTCAGCCCCGGCCGCATCTACAACCTCAATGCCGACGCGGTGATCACCGGCCACAGCGATATCTGCAAGCCTGAAGTGGCCTGGCTCATGGCTTCGAGCTTCGCGATTACCTGAGCGCTTTTGCCCTGCGCGCTAGCAGTCGCCAGTAGACCAGTCCGTTCACCAGCACGACGGTTGCCGCCAGCGCCATCTGGATGCCGCGACTCAGGCCGTCCGGGTAGATGAGAGCCGTGATGTAGTGGTCGATGAAGCCGCCGCTGTAGCCGCTCTGCCCCGCAGCTTCGCGTAGTGAATTTTCCAGGGGCGTCAGGGGGCAGATGCGCCCGCTGAGTTCGATGTAGATGCCCCAGAGCACCGCGGGCACGTGCAGCCACGCGATCCACTTCCATCGCAGCACCAGCAGTCCTCCCAGCATCACGAACACGATGAAAGCGAGATGGAACACGAGCACGCCGTCGGCGAGCAGGCCGGCCATGGGGTCGACAGAGGTGGCAGGTGGCATGCGACTACATTGAATGGGCGGCAAGGCGCCGCGCTGCTAGGTTAGGAGGCGCACGCAGGTAATGCCATGCGGGCGCCATGAATGCGCCACGATGTGCCCGATGTGCCCGATGTGCAAGATGCTTCTTTTGAGGGTTCTGCCGGTGGCCTGTCCCCGGCCACTCATAGATAATGCGCGGCCCCGTCGATTCGCCCGAGACCGTCCATGCCGCAACTGAACGCCCTGTCCCCCGACGCGCTGCGCGAACAGCATCGCCAGATCCGTGCCCGCTACGATGCATTCGCTGCACGTGGCGTCAAATTGAATCTGACGCGGGGCAAGCCGGCGCCCGAACAGCTGGACCTGTCGTCGCAGTTGCTGGAGCTGCCGCACGCCGACGATTTCATGGCAGGCAACGTCGACTGCCGCAATTACGGCGAACTGCAGGGCCTGTCAGAACTGCGAGCGCTGCTCGCGCCCGTGTTCGGCGTGACCGGCGATCGCGTCATTCTCGGTGACAACTCGAGCCTGTCGCTGATGCACGATGCAGTGGCCTTCTCGCTGCTCAAAGGCACCTGCGACAGCGAGCATCCGTGGTCGAGGCAGTCGCGTATCGCGTTCATCTGCCCGGTGCCCGGTTACGACCGTCATTTCTCGATCTGCCAGGAATTCGGCATCGAAATGATTCCGGTGCCGCTGGGCGAGGACGGCCCCGACATGGACATAGTGGAGCGCCTCGTCGCTTCCGATCCGCAGATCAAGGGCATGTGGAGCATTCCCAAGTACAGCAATCCCAGCGGCTCGGTTTATTCGAAGGACACCGTCGAGCGTCTCGCAAAAATGCCGACGGCCGCGCGTGACTTCCGCCTGTTCTGGGACAACGCCTATGCCGTGCATCACCTCACCGCCGAGCGCATCGAGATCGCGAACATCGACGAGGCCTGTGCGCGCCATGGCAATCCGAATCGCGCTTTCATTTTCGGGTCCACTTCCAAGGTGACATTCGCGGGCGCGGGCGTGGGCTTGTTCGCCGGCTCCAAGGACAACGTGGCCTGGTATCTCAAGCGCATCGAGAAGCGCACCATCGGCGGCGACAAGGTCAACCAGCTGCGACACATTCGCCTGCTGAAGAACACGGACGGCATCCCTGCATTGATGGATCGCCATCGGGCTATCACCGCGCCGAAGTTCGACAAAGTGCTGGAGATTTTTGAAGAGCACCTGGGCAACACTGGTGTTGCGACCTGGACGAAACCCAAGGGCGGTTACTTCATCACGCTGGACGTGGCGGAAGGCTGTGCGAAGGAAGTGGTGAAGCTGGCGAAGGCCGCAGGTGTCGAACTGACGCCCGCCGGCTCAACACATCCGCTGGGCAACGACCCGCACGATCGCACCATCCGTATCGCTCCGACATTTCCGGCGATCGGGGAAGTAGCGCAGGCAGCCGAGGGTGTAGTGCTTGCCGTGCTGCTGGCGGCGACGCAGAAGCTGCTCGCGAAGGCCTGACGTCAGAAAGCTTCCGGCTGCACCTCGGGTCGCGCTGCTGCAAACGCAGGCAGCGATTCGAGGTGCGTGCCGATGGCGAGCAAGGTCGGATATGCCGACACGTCTACCTTGAAGCGGCGCGCATTGAATAGCTGTGGCACGAGACAGGTGTCTGCCATCGACACAGCGTCCGCATGCAGGTAGCGCCCGCTCTCGCTGTGCTGCCGGGCTTGAATTTCCAGGGCGCCGAAGCCTTCGTTCACCCAGTGGCGATACCAGGCATCGACCGCCCCCTGTTCCAGCTGCAGTGGATTCTTGAGGTAATTGAGAACGCGCAGGTTGTTGAGCGGATGGATGTCGCACGCGATAGCCATCGCCATCGAGCGGACCTGAGCGCGACCGAGCGGATCCGGCGGCAGCAGCGGCGGCTGTGGATGCGTTTCATCCAGGTATTCGATGATGGCGAGCGACTGGCCCACGGTGGCCTGGTTCACTTCGAGCGCCGGCACCAGCCCATGAGGATTCAGCGCCAGGTACTCGGGCGCGCGATGCTCGTTCTTCTGCAGCATCTTCGGGATGGACTCGTAAGCCAGGCCTTTGAGATTGAGCGCGATGCGCACGCGGTAGGCGGCCGAGCTGCGAAAGAACGTGTAGAGCTTCATGTCGCGTCCTTACCAAGTCGTTGGAGATAAGAGTTTCTCGCAAAGGGCGCAAAGCACGCAAAGGTAAGAATAAACAGCTGGATTCCGATCCGCCCATTTTTATTCCTCCTTCTTTACTTTGCGTGCTGCCCTTGGCGAGAGACTCCTAACTCTCGATGGTCGTGACCAGCGTATCGAGTCCATCGACGCCGCCTTCGATACGGTCGCCGGCTTTGATGGCGCCCACGCCGGCAGGCGTGCCGGTGTAGATCAGGTCGCCCGCCGCCAGTTCGAACAGCGTCGATAGTTCGGCGATGACTTCGGGCACGCTCCAGATCAGGTCCGCTATATCGCCTTCCTGGCGGATCGCGTCGTTCACTTTCAACCAGATCCGGCCTTTGCCTGGATGACCGATAGCAGTGGCTGGCGTGATCGCGGTGATGGCTGCCGAGCGATCGAAGGCCTTGCCGGTGTCCCAGGGTCGACCCTTGTCACGCGCTTCGAATTGCAGATCGCGACGCGTGAAGTCGTTGCCGACCGCGTAGCCGTAGACATGGTCGAGCGCCTGGTCGACAGGGATGTTGCTTCCGCCGCTGCCGATGGCGACCACCAGTTCGATCTCGTGATGCAGGTTGGCCGTGCGCGACGGATAGGGAATGGTGGCGTGGTTCGCCACGATCGCATCGGCGGGCTTACTGAAAAAGAACGGCGGTTCGCGATCCGGATCTTTCCCCATCTCGCGCGCATGCGCGGCGTAGTTGCGTCCGACACAGAAGATGCGCCGCACTGGAAAGCGCTGCTCGAGTCCCTTGATGGCTACGGAGGGTCTCTCGGGCGCGGGAAAAACGTATGACATGGCGAAGTTTCCGTGGGCAGAGAGCCGATTGTAATGCACGGCTCCCTGGCGGGAAGGCTATCCGTCCGATCGGCGCGTCAATCCGATGTGACGCCCGCGATCATTCCGTCTGTGATCCAAGTGCGCAGCAGGCTTGCGGCGCGAGCGGGGACTTCGCTTGCTTCATGCCAATCGCAAAGGTCCCCGCACATCGCGTCGAACGTCGCGTCCTGGCCGAGCAATGTCAGTGTGTGCGCTTCGTCATCGTCCTGGATGCGAAAGCGTACCTCGAACTCCTGTCGCCAGATCGCGTAGGCCTGAGGTCGATCCAGCATGCAGGCCTCAGGCATCGCTGCGTCATCCGATATCGCACTGAACAGCTCCACCGCGTTGGTCTGCAGGCGCAGCAGTCGCACCGAAGGATGCAGTGTGAATCGCAGTCGAGGCCATTCTTCCGGCGCGACGTTCAACGCCACAAGTGCAATTGGCGGGGCATCGGGCGAATCGAATGCGGCCGCAATTTCCCATTCCCAGTCCGCAAGATCGGCAAGCCAAGGTGCGACTGCGGATGTGTGATCGTCGCGCAGAAATTGGGCCAGCCGATCGCCGAACCAGCGCACCGACACCGAAGTAGATGGAAACTGCGCCAGGTAATTTTCCGCGAGTGCTGCAAAGGCGGCAGTGCCCATGAATCTTTGCAGGCGCGGGAAATTGGCGGCCAGCGCATCGATGAGCCGCAGTCGATAGGCGTTAACGTAAACATCGGTGCGAGTGGCTGCATTGACGCGGGTTCCGGCAGCAGCGTCGCTGAACGCGGTCTCGCCGATGATCGACTGCTGCAGTCGTTTCTGCAACTGTGCAAGGTCACGCGAGGTCATGCCGCATCTGCCCGCAGCGATAGAGCAGCGCCTCGTGCTCGCTGCAGTTCTTCGAGCAACACCTCCAGCGGTGGGATGTTGTCGTCGCGTTCTATCATTGTGGACACCGGGCCGAAGCGCCGTAACGCCGCGTCATAGAGTTGCCACACCGGTTCGGCGACGGGCGCGTCATGGGTGTCGATCAGCAACTCGCCATGGCGCGTGTGGCCGGCAAGATGAATCTGCTGCACGCGATCCACCGGCAACGCATCCAGGTATGTGTTTGGATCGAAGCCGTGGTTGGTCGCGCTGACATGGATATTGTTGAGATCGAGCAGCAGCAGGCAGTCGGCGCGCTTCGCCAGCTCACCCAGGAATTCCCATTCGCTCATTTCCGATCCGGCATAACTCAAATAGCTGGATACGTTTTCGATCAGCAGTCGCCGGCCGAGGTAATCCTGGCATTGGCGGATTCTGGAAGCGACGTGCTGCAGCGACTCCTGCGTGTACGGCAACGGTAGCAGGTCGTGCAGGTTGATGCCCTCGACACCGGTCCAGCACAGGTGATCGGAAATCCATTTCGCTTCGCAGCTCGCGGCGAGATTGCGAACCTGGCGCAGGTACTCGAGATTCAGTGGATCCGTGCTGCCGATGGAGAGCGATACGCCGTGCAGGACGAGTGAGTAGTGCTCCCCGAGCCGGCGCAGGAAATCCAGCGGCCGTCCTCCGGGAACGAGATAGTTTTCCGTGAGCACCTCGAGCCACGACACGCAGCCGCGATGCGACCCGAGTAGCGCTTCATAGTGAACGGTTCGCAGCCCCAGCCCGAAACCCAGCGGCGACAGGAGCGGCGAACCGTTTGCGGTCGGTGCGATCAGGGCTTTTTGTCGGCTGGCTTGTTGGCAGCTTGCGCCGCGACGCATGCGGTTTTATCCGTCATCACGTAGCCCTTGCCCTGGCAGCCGTTCTGCCCGGCGCAACCGTTGGTGGCCGTCGCGCATTCGGACTTGCCCTTGCAGGAGTTGCCGCCCTCGCATTTGATTTTGGCGGTGTCCGCGGCAACCGCCACGAGCGGGGCACTGCTGAACAACACGGCGGCGGCGGTGGCGAGCGCCATGGCGGAGAATTTCGGACGTTGACTCATGAAGGCTCCTGGGCGGTGAGGTGAATGAAGTATAGCGGTGGAACGGTCGCCTCCATTCCTGTTTCCTCCCCCGGTCGCCGGGGGAGGACTAAGGAGGGCGCGTCTTCATTCTTAGAGAATTACTGGGGAACGGTTTCAGGAATTCTGAAGATCGGAAAGGTCGGCGAAGCATTCTCTGCAGGAGAAGAACCCCCGCCTTGATCCTCCCCCGGCGACGGGGGGGAAGAAATGAGCGGAAAGCGCCGCGCAAAAAGAAAGGGCGGGCGCCTTGCGACACCCGCCCTTCTTCGAGCTTGGACTGCTTCGATCAGCCGGTCGACTTGCGGATCTCCAGCGCGTCCTTCACCTGCTTCACGCCGTCGGTGTCCCGGGCGATCTGCAGAGCGCGGGTGCGCGCCTGGTTGGATTCCACGAATCCGCTCAGCTGGACGGTGCCCTTGAAGGTCTCGACATTGATCTGGTGAGCCTTGGTCACCGGATCTTCGATGAGCTTGGCTTTGACCTTGGCCGTCACCACGCCATCGTCGATCGCCTGGCCGGCGGACTGCTGGTTAGGTGTCGAGGCGCATCCGGCAATCAGGCCGGTCCCCAGGACCGCGGCCACTATCAACGCCGCTGTAGTTCGTCGCATCATAAAAATCTCCTGGTCTCTTCCATCTGGTGTCTGTCCATGAAGGGCCTGCCGTGCGCCGATCTTGGCTCATCAGCATGTCGGGGGAAAGATACTCCGATCGTCCCCCGACACTAACTGGTGACAATACGCTTGCTATCGATCAGCCCGCGCCGTCGCGCGCCTGTTCAGCCTGCTTCTTGGCATGGTCGAGATCGCTGTCGGCGCGGTCCTTGCAATCCTTCTGCGCGCTGCCGCTCAGGGCTTCGCACTTTTCGGTCGCAACTTTGTGAGCCGCTTCGGCCTGTGCCACCACTACCTTGTAATCGCCCTTGACGGCGGTTTGCGCAGCGTCCTTCGACTGGTCGGCCACGTCTTTCGGATCGTTGTCGGCGGCGGCGTCGGCGACGTCCTTGTTGGCGTCAGCCATGTTCTCGGAAGCATCGGCGCGTGCATCGGCGACATCGCGCTGGCCTTCGGCCGTTGCGGTTGCCACGTCATGCTGCACTTCGGCCGGCGCTTCCGCCTTGTTGCAGCCCGCGAGAGCGAGGCCAGCGGCGGCAATTACAAACAGTGCATTGAGTCTCATGTCGGATTCCTCATCGAAAATTATTAGAAAGACAAACCCTAAATCGAGGCAAACGCAGCCCTGAATGGATGCCGCCGTTCGCCAGGCCCCGCGTCGAGTGCATGTGCAGACACAGTGGCCGGTTCGCGTCGATAACGTCTCGTCGCTGATTAAGTTCCTGTAGCGCGCCGCTCGTCCGACAGGAAAGTCCCGATGCATCCTGCGGCGAAATGCCCTCCGTCGGAACCGTAACGCCCCACGCACGTTTACCTACATGATGAAAGCCGAAATCCCATGCAGCAGCAAAGTCGGCATTGCGAGACAGCGCGTTGCGGCTATTGACTGTGCAACGGTGCCACAGATCCAGATGCTCACGCTGCGATGAGCAGCCAGGGGTGGAGGCGCTACCTGCCTAAGCTTGCCGTGGATGCCTATGGAGGCGTACCGCTGGCGGTGATCGCCGCCATCGTCGTTTCGATTGCGCTGTTGCTCGGCAATGCAGGCCTGCTGGTGATCAACAGCGTTCGCACGGTCGAGGCGAGTAGCGAATATGTGCGTTCCTACGAGATCAAGCGCTCGTTGTCGGCGTTGCAGTCCGCTCTCACGGCCGCCGAGTCGGCGCAACGCGGCTATTTGCTGACCAGTCAGCCGGCCGATCGACAGGCATTCCAACTGGCCGCGCAAGGATGGCGGGAAGAGATCGATCGGCTGCGCAAGCTCACTCCCGATCAGCCGGAGCTGCGGGGCGACGTCGATCGCCTGGAAGTCATGGCGACGGCGGCGGTGCTCCAGCTGGAGCAGTCGCTGGTGCGAGCCGAGGCGTCCGCGCGGGATATCGCCGGTAATACCGAAGCCGCTAAGGCCGAAGCCGCGGCCAGCGGTGACCTGGACCGCGTCCGCGCCACGCTCGAACGAATGATGGCCACCGAACAGGCCCGTATCGACGCGCTGCGCCTGGGAGTGTCACGCCACATCTGGGTCACGGTGGTGGCCGCGGTGCTCGCCACCATCGTCACCGTCGGCGTGCTCGTCGCCCTGCAGAGGCTACTGCGCCGTTATGTGGCAGCCCGGGCTGCGGCAGAGAAGGCCCTGCGGCAGGCAAATGAGCAGTTGAATCGTGAAGTTGAGGAGCGCACGTCGGAACTCACTGACTTGTCGCGGCATTTGATCCGGGTAGCGGAGGAGGAGAAGGCAAAGCTCGCGCGCGAGCTGCACGACACGTTGGGGAGCAGCCTGACGGCGATCAGCATGGACCTGAACTGGGTGACCCGGCGGTTGCCGGAGGGTCGTGACGACCTGCGTGACCGGTTGCAGCGTGCCCTGCGCATGCTGACAGAGACCGTCGAGCTCAAGCACCAGGTGATCGAGGGGCTGCGGCCCAGCCATCTCGACAACCTGGGGCTGACTTTTGCCATGCGCATGCATTGCAAGGAGTTCGCCCAGCTCACGGGCATGCCGTGCGTCATGGATGTCGTCGAGGATTTCGACGACCTGGACCCGGCGTTGTCGATCGTGCTGTATCGCGTGGTGCAGGAGGCGCTGACCAATGTGATGAAACATGCGCAGGCGCGGCACGTGCAGGTTTCGTTACGACGCGAAGACGGCGGCTTGCGATTGCGGATACGCGACGACGGTGTGGGGTTCGCCGAGGGCAGCATTACACGGCGTGCTTCGCACGGACTGGTGGGAATGCGGGAACGCGTGCGCCAGGTAGGAGGTTCGTTCAGCGCGACGAACGCGGAGGGCGGAGGAGTCCAGCTGGAAGTGTTCATTCCGGCGGTGCCGGCGCCGGCGGCAGTACTTTCAACAAAATGAAATGGCTCGAGTGGAGAAGCTAGCGATGGTCGATAACCTTCAGGTGCGAGTGCATGAGTCGGCCTACCGGCCGGCTGAAGCCCAGGCGGAAAGCACTCTCAGAGGTCCGCTACTGCGGACGCCTGCGAATGCTCACGGCCTGCTCGGCGAATCGGTGGCCATGGGCCGGCTGCAGGTGCAGTTGGAGCGCCTCGCGGCGACGACAGACAATGTGCTGATCCACGGTGAACCGGGGACAGGCAAGCGCCTCGCAGCGCGGGCGATTCATGCTTTGGCCGCCGACTCGGGCGCAGAGGTGGCGGTGGTTGCCGGCAGCGATGGCTTGGCTGCTATCCAGCAGGTCGTATCTAGATTGTCGCGCTCGGCCGGCCTTACCGGTCGCCCGACGCTGATCGTCGAAGGTATCGGTGAATTGTCACCGACCGCGCAGGCAGAGTTGCTGCAAAGTTTCGATGCTGCCGCTGTCGATGGACATGCTGCCAACGGCAACGGTAATGGCCATCACGTGGTGAAGCCAAGAATTCTCGTCATTTTCTCGGGCGATGCGCCACGCGCGCTCACCGAAGGTTCGTTGAATCGCGATGCCGTGCAGCGCCTGACGCCGGTGCAGCTGGCCATTCCTTCGCTGCGCGAGCGCGAAGAGGATGTCGTGCTGCTCGCACAGTATTTCCTGGCGCTGCTCAATGCCGAAGAAGGCACGTCGAAAACACTTTCCGGCGAATCCCTGCTGTTCCTGCGGCGCTATGAATGGCCCGGCAATATTCGTGAGCTGCGCAGCGCAGTACAGCGCGCGTTCGTGCTCGCCGACCGGGAATTGCAGATTGCCGCCGCCACTCGTACAGCTGGGACCGCGCCAGCGGAACAACCGTCTTTGCGCATCGTGGTCGGCACCAGTCTGGCCGATGCGGAAAAAAGGATGATTGTTGCCACTCTGAGGAAGTGCGGGGGAAACAAGACACGTGCGGCGGCGTTACTGGGCGTGAGCCTGAAAACGCTTTACAACCGCCTGAACGGATACCGTGCTCAGGGAGTCGAGTTGAGCCAGGTCGATCCAGAATTCAATGAGGTTGCCGTCTGATGTTAAATGCAAGTGAAACAGAAGTGCGCGATGCACCCCTGACGGCGCCTGGCGTGAAAGGCGTCATCCGTGTGCTCATCGTAGACGACCACGCGCTGCTGCGTGCCGGTGTGCGGGAGATGCTCAGCGACGAGGAGGACCTGCAGGTAGTGGGTGAAGCCGGCTCCGCTGAAGAAGCGCTGCAGTTCATCAACGATGGCACGGGCGTGGATGTCGTCGTACTCGACATCACCCTGCCTGGTCAAAGCGGTATCGATCTGCTCAAGCAGTTGCGCCGCGAACGGCCCGAGCTGTCCATTCTCGTATTGAGCATGCATCCCGAGCGCAGTTTCGCGGTGCGCCTGATGCGTGCCGGCGCCAATGGCTATGTGCCTAAGATGATCGTTCCAGAAGAGCTGGTGAAGGCGGTGCGCGCCGTGGGCACCGGTCATCGTTACATCACTCCGGTAGTGGCCGAGCTGCTGGCCTCGGAGTTTGCCGACGATGAAGACGGGCCGGTGCACAACAAGCTGTCCGAGCGTGAGTTGCAGGTGTTCACTCGCATCGCCCGCGGCATTTCTCCTGCGGTCATGGCCAACGAGCTGGGATTGAGCGTGAAGACGGTCAGCACCTACCGCGCGCGCATCCTCGAAAAAATGAGTATGCGCAGTAACGCCGAAATCGCTGCGTATGCAGTGCGCAACCAGCTGGTCGATTGAGATGAGTGCCCCTCGCCGGGCACTTGCGCCGATGAGTCACCCGAGAGCGTGCTGACCGTTGCAAACGATCGACCAGACGGCTGCGGGCCTGCAGGGAGAGCTCACGATCTTTATCGTGGATGACTCTCCCCTGGTTCGCGAGCGACTAATCGAATCGTTTGCCGATATTCCGAATGCACGCATCGTGGGAGAAGCGGGCGCCATCGACGAAGCATTGGAAGGCATGAGCGCGGTGCGACCCAGGGTGTTGATCCTGGACATGCAACTGCGCAAAGGCAGTGGCCTGCTGCTACTCAAACAGATGCGGGCCGCGCGTACCTTCCGACCCGAAATGGTCATCATCGTGACCAACTATCCGACCGAAGCTTACCGGCAGGCGAGCGAAGAATGCGGAGCCGATCATTTTTTCGACAAGACTTCCGAATTCGACCGGGTGCGCGAGGTGTTGATCCGGCTCAACAGCGCGGCGTGAAGGCGGCACTGCTTCGATGAAGTACACCGATCTGATCGGCTGGGCCAGCTCCGGGATCCTGTTGCTGACGCTTGCCCGCCAGGTGTACACGCAATGGCGCGAGCGGTCGACGCAGGGCGTGTCGCACTGGATGTTCATCGGACTGCTCGCCTAATCCACGGGATTCCTGATCTACAGCTACCTGGTCGACAATTGGGTGTTCGTATTTTCGAATGCGGCGCTGTTGATCAGCGCG
>JBEVKB010000010.1:0-15932 GCA_040509875.1 Steroidobacteraceae bacterium
CTGCTTGATGCCGAGGCTGACGCGCTGACGCTCGCGATCGAACTTCAGGATGCGCACGTCGATTTCATCGCCGACGTTGACCACTTCCGACGGATGCTTGACGCGCTTCCACGCCATGTCGGTGATGTGCAGCAGGCCGTCGATGCCGCCCAGGTCCACGAACGCACCGTAATCGGTGAGGTTCTTGACGACGCCCTTGACCACGGCGCCTTCCTGCAGCTTCTCGAGCAGCTCGGTGCGCTCGGCGCTGTATTCCTGTTCGACCACCGCACGACGCGACACGACCACGTTGTTGCGCTTCTGGTCGAGCTTGATGACCTTGAATTCGAGGACTTTGCCTTCGAGGTACGAAGGGTCGCGGACCGGGCGCACATCGACCAGAGATCCGGGCAGGAATGCGCGGACGAAATCGATTTCCACCGTGAAGCCGCCTTTGACGCGACCGTTGATGATGCCCTTGACGACTTCCTGCTTCTCGAATGCCTGTTCGAGACGCGACCAGGTGCGAGCACGCTTGGCTTTTTCGCGCGACAGGCGCGTTTCACCGGTGCCGTCCTCGACGCTGTCCAGTGCGACTTCGACGTCGTCACCGACCTTCACTTCGATCTCGCCGCGTTCGTTCTTGAACTGGTCGGACGAGATGACCGCCTCACTCTTCAGGCCGGCGTTGACGATGACGAAGTCATCACCCACTTCAACGACCCGAGCGGTCAATATGGAACCTGGCTTGATCTTTTGCGAAGCGAGGCTCGCTTCGAACATATCGGCAAAACTTTCGATCATGAGTGCATCCGGGGTCGTTACGACCCGGTTATCCTTGCTGTCGTCCTGACGGCGAGGGGTTGTTGAATCAAATCGCGCACTCCGGCGCGATGCGTGGAAATCCACCCAAAAAAGCTACCAAAGAAATCTACTTAGGAAATCTAAATCGGACAATCGACTGCCTGGCGCACCGGACACCGGGCGAACCGGCATCACCGGTGCGATTCACCGTGATTCGAATTCACTTCCCGCTCGCTGCGAACCGCGTCGCGGCCAGTTCCAGCACGCTTGCGACCACCGCATCGATGGTCAGCGCCGTGGAATCGACGAGCACTGCATCGGCGGCGGGCCGCAACGGGGCAACGGGGCGATTCGCATCGCGCCTGTCGCGCTCGGCGATCTCCAGCGAAAGGCCGGCGAGGTTAGCACCGAGGCCCTTGTCTTTCAACTGGTTATAGCGCCTGCGAGCGCGTTCCTCGGCGCTCGCCGTGAGGAAGATTTTGAGACCGGCCGTGGGGAAAATGACGGTACCCATGTCCCGGCCGTCGGCAACCAGGCCCGGATCGCGTGCAAAAGCGTGCTGGCGGGCCGTCAAAGCGGCCCGGACTGCCGGAATTGCCGCTACGCGTGAGGCTCCATCGCCCGCCTGTTCGCTGCGAATGGCAGTGCTGACTTCCTGTCCGGCGAGCCAGATATGCTCCTCTCCGCGCAGATCCGCGCCGAAAGTCACATCCAAACCGGCCGCCACAGCAACCAGCGCAGCGACATCGTCGAGCGAGATCCCCTTGGCTTGCGCGTCATAAGCGACCAGGCGGTACAGGGCGCCGCTGTCCAGCAGGTGCCATTTGAGCTCCGACGCAACTCGCCGGGCGACAGTGCCCTTCCCGGCGCCACTCGGACCATCGATGGTGATGATCGGCGTGACCGCGCGAGAACTGGCTTCCGTGCCGGGTAAGTGTGCCGTCATGAGGTCAGGCATGCTCCGACACAGCGAGGCCGGCGCTGATCGCCGTGGCAACGAAGCCGGGGAACGAGGTGGCGACGTTCGCCACATCGAGAATCTCGATCGGCCCGGCAGCGCGCAGGCTGGCCAAGGCGAACGACATCGCGATCCGATGATCGCCGTGACTGTCGATGCGACCGCCTGTGAACGCCGCGCCAGTCGGCCGGCCCAGGATGCGCATTCCGTCAGGGGTCGCCGTGCAGTCCACTCCCAACGCTTTGAGCCCCTGCTCCATCACTGCAATACGATCGCTCTCTTTCACGCGCAATTCTTCGGCACCCGTGATGATAGTCTCGCCCGCAGCGCAAGCCGCGGCGACGAACAGCGCAGGGAATTCATCGATGGCGAGCGGCACCAGGTGCTCAGGCACGACGATGCCCTTGAGCTGCGCAGGATGTACTTCGATATCCGCCACCGGCTCGGCGCCCGCGGAACGATGATTGACCAAGCGCAGGTCGGCACCCATCAACGCCAGGATATCGAGCAGTCCGGTGCGCGTCGGATTGATGCCGACACCCTTGATCACGAAACTGCGGCCGGCTGCAACTGCCTGCTGTCCGATGGCGCCGGCAATCAGAAAGAACGCGCTGGAGGAGAAATCTCCGGGGACTTCGAGCGAACACGCCTGCAGACGCGCTGGCGGCTCCACGGTCACAACGCCCTGCGCCGCGTCCACTGCACAGCCGAAACCAAGCAGCATGCGCTCGGTGTGATCACGCGTCACCGCGGGTTCCACCACCGTGGTTGAACCCTGCGCATAAAGCCCCGCGAGCAGTACTGCAGATTTCACCTGCGCGCTCGCGACGGGCAACTCATAACGAATAGCGGAAAGTGTCGGCACACCCGTGATGACGACGGGCGGCTTGCCATTGAGCGTGCGGATCTGCGCGCCCATCTTGCGCAATGGGACGGCTGCACGTTCCATCGGACGCTGCATCAGTGAGGAATCGCCGACGAGTTCGCTGTCGAAGGATTGTCCCGCCAGCAAGCCGGTCATGAGGCGCATGGCAGTGCCGGCGTTACCCATGTCGAGAGGCCGACCTGCGGCCTTCAAGCCTTTGAGCCCGGCACCGTGAATGCGCACTTCCTGGGGGCCGACCTGTTCGATGTTCACACCGAGCGCGCGCATGGCCCGCATCGTGGCTAGGCAATCCTCGCTTTCGAGAAAGCCGCGCACTTCGGTGACGCCTTCGGCGATGCCGCCGAGCATCAGCGCACGATGAGAAATGGACTTGTCGCCGGGTACGCGGACTGCGCCGGACACACCGGTGGACGGCTGGACGAGGTAATGCGTCATCGGAGAAAAACTAGTTGGCGCGGAGCGCGTTTTCGAGGGCGATCAGCATACGCTGATTCTGTTCGCGAGTTCCGATCGTGAGGCGCAGGTGCTGCGGCAACTGGTAATTGCCTACCGGCCGCACGATCACACCCTGCCGCAGCATGGCGTCGTAAACCGGTAACGCCGCCTTGCCGCAGCCGATCAGAACGAAGTTGCCGCGGGAAGGCGTGACTTTCACGGGCAACGGCGCGAGGCCGGCCAGCACTTGCTGCATGCCCTCGCGATTCGCGGCAATCGTGGCTCGCAGATGCTCGGCGTCCTCGAGTGCGGCGCAGGCAGCCGCGAGCGCAATGGAATTGACGTTGAAAGTCTGCCGCACGCGGTTCATCAGGCTGGCGATTTCAGGGCTCGACAACGCGTAGCCCACGCGCAGACCCGCAAGGCCATAGGCTTTGGAGAAGGTGCGCATCACGACCAGGTTCGGAAATTCGGCCAGCCAGCGGCTCGAATCGGGGAACGCGCCGTCCTCGACGTATTCGATGTAAGCCTCGTCCACGACGACCAGTGTGGTCGCCGGCAACGCTTTCAGAAACGCACGCAACGGCGCAGCTTCGACCCATGTACCGGTGGGATTGTTCGGGTTGGCGATGAAAACCACGCGCGTGCGTGGTGTCACCAGCTTCAGCATTGCATCGAGATCGTGGCCCAGCGCCATCGGATGATCCGGTCCGAAAGCCGGCGCCACTTTCGCCGTCGCGCCGGTCGCCTGCACGATGATGGGATAGATAGCGAAACCATACTGCGAATAGACAGCCTCGCTATCCCTCGTGAGGAACGCTTCCGCCATCATCACCAGCACGTCGTTGGAACCGTTGCCGAGAGTGATGCCTTCAGCCGACCACTGATGCTTGCGCGCCAGCGCTTGTTTCAACGCGAATCCGTGCGCATCCGGATACAAACCGATCTCGTTCACCGCTGCCGCAATGGCTGCGCGCGCAAGCTGACCCGCACCGAGCGGATTCTCATTCGACGCCAGCTTGATGCTGTCGCTGATACCGTACTCGCGCTCCAGTTCCGACAGCGGTTTGCCGGGAACATAAGGCGCGATGGCAACGACGGAGGGCGATGCGAGTTCGGTGGGTGAGGACATCTCAGAAAGCCTGCTGGTAGGTTGGCTAGCTGGCAAGCTGGCCAGAAAGCGGAGCGAAGAGACAGGAGCTGTTTTGTACTTGGCCAGTTTGCCAGCCTGCCGGCTTGCCGGTCGCCCTTCTCACAACACCGCGCACGGATACGATCCCAGTACCTTGAACAGCGACGACTGCTTCTTGAGATCGTCGAGCGCATGCTTCAACGGCGGTTCGTCGGCATGGCCTTCGACATCGATGAAGAACACGTAGTCCCATTTTCGCTTGCGTGATGGACGCGACTCGATGCGTGTCATGCTGATGTTGTTGCGAGCCAGTGGCTCCAGCAAACGATGCAACGTACCCGGCGACTGCGTATCGCCTGCGGACAACAGCAGCGTGGTCTTGTCCTTGCCGCTGGCGTTGAACAGCTTGCGACCGATGACGAGGAAGCGCGTGGTGTTGTCGGCGCGGTCTTCGATGTCCGGCACGATCACACTCAGGCCATACACTTCCGCAGCTACCTGTCCGGCAATCGCGGCGGTGCCCTCCTCGTCCCTCGCTCGACGCGCCGCTTCTGCATTGCTGCTTACCTGCACTCGCTCGATGCCCGGCAAGTGTTCGTCGAGCCATTGCCGGCATTGCGCCAGCGACTGCTGGTGCGAACAGATTCGAACGATCCTTTCGAGGCCATGCATGCGTCCCATCAAGTGCTGATGGATGCGCAGTTCGACTTCGCCGCAGATCTTCAGCGGCGTGGTCAGGAACATGTCCAATGTGTTGTTGACGGTGCCTTCGGTGGAATTCTCGATCGGCACGATGCCGAAATCGGCGTGTCCGGCCTGCACTTCCTCGAACACTTCGCTGATTGCCGGCAATGGCAGCGCGCGCACCGAATGGCCGAAATGCTTGAGTACGGCCTGCTGCGAGAACGTGCCTTCAGGACCGAGAAACGCTACTTTCAACGGCTCTTCCTGTGCCAGGCAAGCAGACATGATTTCGCGAAACAGGCGCGCAATTTCCTCACTGCGCAGCGGACCCTTGTTGCGTGCGATTGCCTTACGCAATACCTGCGCCTCGCGCTCGGGCCGATAGAACTCGGCAGTGGGCACGCCGGCGGCGACCTTCGATGCGCCGACTTCCTGTGCACAGCGCGCACGCTCGTTCAACAATGCGTGGATCTGTTCGTCGATGCTGTCGATGCGCTCGCGGAACGCCAGCAGGTCCTTCGAGACAGGGGGACTGCGAGTCGACTCATTGCTTGCAGCCGATGCTGATGTCTTCTTGCGAGCGGTCACGGATTTGGCACCCGATGCCTGCTTCTTGTGCTTGCCTGCCATCAGCCGGCCGCCTGCAGCGAGCGCACGGCCAGCACGCCTTCGATACGGGCAAGCGTATCTACTACTTCGGCCGGCACCTCGCCATCCACATCGATGAGTGTGTAAGCGAGATCGCCGCGCGACTTGTTGAGAAGGTCGGCGATATTGAGATTCGCGGCAGCCAGTGCGGTGGAGATCTGTCCCACCATGTTCGGCACGTTGGAGTTGGCGATCGAAAGACGCGTCGCTCCGGCAGTGCGGGGCAATACCGCTTCCGGAAAATTCACGCTGTTACGCACGTTGCCGTTCTCCAGGAAATCACGCAGCGTGTCCGCCACCATGATCGCGCAGTTCTCTTCAGCTTCGCCGGTCGAGGCACCGAGATGCGGCAAGGCGACGACGCGGGGATGCGACTTGAGAGCCACGGTAGGAAAGTCGCAGATGTAAGCGCTGAGGCGACCGCTGTCGAGCGCCGCAATCACCGCCGCTTCATCGACGATGCCGGCGCGGGCGAAATTGAGAATGGCGCCGTTCGTCTTCAACAGCTTCAGGCGCGCCGCATTGACGAGACCTCGCGTGCCTTCGACCAGCGGCACATGCACAGTCACCATGTCGCAGCGGGCGAACAGGTCATCGAGCGACAAGGCCTGCTCGACACCGGAGGAGAGCTGCCACGCACGTTGCACGGTGATCTGGGGATCGAATCCAAGCACGCGCATGCCCAACGCATGGGCCGTGTTGGCCACTTCGACGCCGATGGCGCCGAGGCCAACGACACCGAGCGTCCGGCCCGGCAGTTCATGGCCGACGAATTTTTTCTTGCCCTTCTCCACCGCCTCTTCGAGCTGTTCGCCTTCTTCTTCGAGCGAGCGCACATAGGCCCAGGCCTGGCAGATATTGCGGGCCGCGAGAAACAAGCCCGCGATGACGAGTTCCTTGACGGCATTCGCATTGGCGCCCGGCGCATTGAACACCGGTACGCCGCGCTTCGACAGTTTCGCGACCGGCACGTTGTTGGTTCCGGCCCCGGCGCGCGCAACAGCTTTGACGCTGGTCGGAATATCCATCACGTTCATGTCCGCGGAGCGCAACAGCACGGCATCCGGCTGCGCGATGCCCGACGCGACTTCGTAACGGTCGCGAGGCAGGCGTTCCAGCCCACTCACGGAGATGTTGTTGAGCGTGAGAATCCTGAAGGACATGCGCGATGAGCCTTGTGTTTGTATTCGACGCCGTATCGCTTGCGATGCGGGTAGACCGGAAGACTGTCAGCAGCGCCGGCCGTTGACAACATCCGATCGACCCATCTGGTCTACTCGGCCGGCGTGTCCGGCGCGTCGCTCCCAGCTTCAGCTTCGCCGGCACCTTCGATGCCGTCCGCGCCTTCGACGCCTTCGGCGATGATGCATTCGAGGCCCACCAGCCGATCGCCTTCGTCGAGCCGGATCAGCCGCACACCCTGCGTATTGCGACCCTGCACGGAAATATCCCGCACCGGCGTGCGCACCAGCGTGCCGTTGGAACTGATCAGCATGACTTCATCGTCCTGCTTGATCTGCATCGCGCCGACCATGTGGCCGTTACGGTCGCTGATCTGCAGTGCGATGACGCCCTGGCCGCCGCGGCCATGCAACGGGAAGTCATCGACCGGCGTGAGCTTGCCGTAGCCATTCTCGGAAGCGGTCAACACCATGCCGTCCGCATCCAGGGTGATCAGCGAAATGACCTCTTCGCCTTCGGGCAAGCGGATGCCGCGCACGCCGCCGGCGGTACGACCCATCGGACGCACGTCGTCTTCGGCGAAGCGGATGGCCTTGCCGCCGCTCGAACAGAGGATCACCTGCTTGCTGCCGTCGGTGATGTCGACGCCGACGAGCCGGTCGCCCGCGTCCAGTTCGATAGCAATGATGCCGGCCTGGCGCGGACGCGAGAAAGCTTCGAGCGAAGTCTTCTTGACCGTGCCCTGCGCCGTCGCCATGAACACGAACTTGTTTTCCTCGAACTCGTGAATCGGCAGCACTGCGTTGATGCGTTCGTCCGTCTGCAGCGGCAATAGATTCACGATGGGCTTGCCGCGCGAGCCGCGGCTCGCCTCCGGCAACTGGTACACCTTGATCCAGTACATCTTGCCGGCGCTGGAGAAACACAACAGCGTGTCGTGCGTGTTCGCGACAAACAGCTTGTCGATGAAATCTTCGTCCTTGACTGCCGTCGCCGCCTTGCCGCGACCGCCACGACGTTGCGCCTGGTACGCAGTGACCGGCTGCGATTTTGCGTAACCGCTGTGCGACAGCGTGACCACCATGTCCTGCGGCTCGATCAGATCCTCGAGCGACAGGTCCGAATGGTTCTGGATGATTTCCGTGCGCCGCGGATCGGCGTAGCGCTCGCGAATGTCTTCGAGCTCGGCGCGGATCACGATCAGCAGGCGTTCGGGACGCGCGAGAATGTCGCCGAGGTCCTGGATCACCACCAGCAGTTCCTTGAACTCTTCCCAGATCTTGTCCTGCTCAAGGCCCGTGAGGCGGTTCAGTCGCAGGTCGAGGATTGCCTGGGCCTGCACATCCGATAAGCGATAGCCGTCCGGCTGCATGCCGAATTCCGCAGCGAGGCCGTCAGGTCGCGTTGCGACCATGCCTGCCCGCTCCAGCATCTGCGGCACCGAGCCCGCCGGCCACATGCGGGCCATCAAAGCCACCTTCGCTTCGGCCGGCGACGGCGATGCCTTGATCACGGCGATGACTTCGTCGATGTTCGCCAGCGCCACTGCCTGGCCTTCGAGGACATGTGCACGCTCGCGCGCCTTGCGCAGATCGTAAATCGTGCGGCGGGTGACGACCTCGCGCCGATGGCGCAGGAACGCTTCGAGCATTTCCTTGAGGTTGAGCAGCTTGGGCTGGCCGTCCTGCAGCGCTACCATGTTGATGCCGAACACCGATTCCATCGGCGTGTGCTTGAACAGGTTGTTCAGCACGATGTCGGCCTGCTCGCCGCGCTTGAGTTCGACGACCACGCGCATGCCGTCCTTGTCCGATTCGTCACGCAGTCCGTCGGGGAACGAGATGCCTTCGATGATCTTTTCTTTCGCGAGTTCGGCGATGCGCTCCATCAGCCGCGCCTTGTTCACCTGGAACGGCAGCTCGGTGACGATGATGGCCTGGCGGCCCTTCTCGTCCTCTTCGATGTTGGTGCGCGCGCGCATATACACACGGCCGCGGCCGGTGGTGTACGCCATCGCCAGTTCCTGCGTGCCGTTGAGGATGCCGGCGGTGGGAAAATCCGGACCGGGAATGTGCTGCATCAACCCGGGAATGGTGATCTCCGGATCGTCGATCAAGGCGATGCACGCGCTGATCACTTCGCCGAGATTGTGCGGCGGAATGTTCGTGGCCATGCCCACGGCAATACCGGCGGAACCGTTCACCAGCAGATTCGGCACGCGCGTTGGCAGGACTACAGGCTCCTGTTCCTTGCCGTCGTAGTTGTCGACGAAATCGACGGTTTCCTTGCCGATATCCGCAAGCAGTTCGGACGCCATAGCGGTCATGCGGCACTCGGTATACCGATAGGCTGCCGGCGGATCGCCGTCGATCGAACCGAAATTGCCCTGGCCGTCCACGAGCATGTAGCGCATGGAGAAGTCCTGCGCCATGCGCACCAGCGCGTCGTATGCCGACGTGTCGCCGTGGGGATGGAATTTACCCAGCACTTCACCGACCACGCGCGCGCACTTGACGTATGTGCGCGTATGGACATTGTTGCTCTCGTGCATGGCGTAGAGGATGCGCCGGTGGACGGGCTTCAACCCGTCCCGCACATCGGGCAATGCGCGCCCCACGATCACGCTCATCGCGTAATCGAGATAGGACTTGCGCATTTCGTCTTCGAGATTGACGTGCAGGATTTCGCGAGCGATGTCGGCCATGAAGCTTGTCTGTTTGATCTCGTTGTGGCTGCCGGAATCACACGCCCGATGCGTCGATCAGCAATCCGTTTACGCCCATGCTCTTGAGCCCAAGCCCGAGCCGGACTGACTTGCCTTGCGTGGCGCGGTCCATGCGGTCCGCTGCCCGGCAATGAAGTCGCAAATATTAGCACATTGAGCGTGCGTGCCGAACGCTTTCGCCGTCCTCGCGGCTATACTTCACCGCACCTTCGCACAGGACTTTCATGCAGTTCATCGACACGCTCATCGCCGCTGCCTGGGTCATCCCCATCGAGCCTCACCGTGACCTGCTCGAAGACCATGCGGTAGCAATCCACCAGGGCCGGATCGTCGCGGTTTTGCCGGAAAAGCAGGCCCGCGAGCGCTTCGACGCGGAACAGGTGGTGGAGCGCCGCTCGCATGCGCTGCTGCCCGGTCTGGTCAATACGCATACTCACGCAGCGATGTCGCTGCTGCGAGGCGCGGCTGCGAGTTCGGTTTTCCGGCAATGGCCGCAGCGACGGATCTGGCCCCTCGAACAACGCTGGCTCGACGCCGATTACGTGCGCGCCGGCGCCGAACTCGCCATCGCCGATATGCTCATGAGCGGCACCACCTGCTTCGCCGACTTGCACCTGTTCCCCGAGGCCACCGCGCAGGTCGTCGCCAGTTCGCGGATCCGCGCCTGCATCGGCCTGCCGGTACTGGATCAGCCGACGACCTGGGCCGAATCGGCGGATGAATACCTGGACAAGGGCCTGCGACTGCACGACGAATATCGCGACGACCCGCTGATCACCACCATGCTTGCGCCGTATGCACCGTGGGCCGTGAGCGAAACCACGCTGGCCCGCGTGCAGCGAACGGCGGATGAGCTGGAATTGCCCGTCACGATGCGCATCAACGAAAGCCATGGCGAAGCCAGCACGGCTACCGAACGCCAGCTCGCACGACTGGAGCGTCTTGGATTGCTGTCGCCTCTGCTGTTGGCGGCACACATGGTCCACATCGACGAGAGCGACATGGAGCGCGCTGCAGCCGGCGGCATCAGCGTTGCCCATTGTCCGCAATCGAATCTCAGGCTGGGGCACGGCGTGTGTCCGACTGCTGCGCTACGCGCTCACGGCATCGCGCTGGCACTCGGTACAGACGGGGCCAGCAACAACTTGAACCTGTTCGACGAAATGCGCACCGCGGCCTTGCTCGCGAATGGCATTCACGATCACCACGATACGATCGCGCCGCCGGATGCAGAGCCCGACGATATTCCGCCCATGGACGCATACGACTGGCTGCAGGTCGCAACCTTGAACGGGGCGCGCGCGCTCGGGCTCGGCGATTCCATCGGCTCGCTGGTCCCGGGAAAATGGGCGGACCTGTGCTGCATCGACCTGGCCCGGCCGCAAACGCAACCATTGCACGACATCGCCGCACAGATCGTCTATGCGGTGTCGCGCGACCAAGTCTGCGATGCCTGGGTTGCAGGACGACCCCTGCTGTCGCAGGGCCAACTCACGCACATCGACATCGGCGACGTCATGCGTCGCGCGCAACTGTGGCAGCAACGAATCGGCGGCGCACACCCATGAATGCTCCAGGCAATGCACAGACCAGCGGCTCCAATCATGATCCCCGCGAAATTGCGCGCTTCGATGAAATCGCGCAGCGCTGGTGGGATCCGGCCGGCGAATTCCGGCCGCTGCACGTACTCAATCCGGTGCGCCTGAATTACGTCGAGCGCGTCGCGGGCTTGCGCGGCAAGCGTGTGCTCGATGTGGGTTGCGGCGGCGGCCTGCTCAGCGAAGCAATGGCCCAGCGCGGCGCGAACGTCACGGGCATCGATCTAGGCCAGGCCACCATCGAGGTCGCTGGACTGCATGCGCTGGAAAGCGGCGCGAAAGTCCGTTACTTGCGCGAGTCGGCCGAGGATCATGCCCTGCAGGCGCCGGCAAATTACGACGTGGTGACCTGCATGGAAATGCTCGAGCACGTTCCCGATCCGCAGAGCGTGTTGCGTGCGCTGCGCACTCTCGTCAAGCCGGGCGGCCATGTCATTCTGTCGACGCTCAACCGCAATCTCAAATCGTACCTGCTGGCCATCGTCGGCGCCGAGTACGTGCTCGGACTGCTGGCGCGCGGCACGCACACTTACGAAAAATTCATTCGCCCATCGGAGTTGTCCCGCTGGGCGCGTATGGCGGAATTCGACGTGGCCGATCTCGTCGGTCTCGAATACAACCCCTTGAGCGTCACGGCGCGCGAGACAGCGGATGTCGGCGTGAACTACATGATGCTGCTGCGTCCACAGACGGACACCGGCCGGCTTCCCAACTGAAATGCCAAACTGACACGATAGCGATACGACGATCATGACGACATTCTCACTGACCCTGGCAGGCCTGCTCGGCCTGGTCATCGGCGCGCTGGCGATGGCGCTGGCAACCCGGAAACGCACGGAAGCACTGAACGTCGAACTCGCCGTGCTGCGCTCGAGAGTCCTCACTGAACAGCAGACCGAACAGGAGCGCGCGCGTGCTCTCGAAACCGCCCTGGAACGGGTGAAGTCCTCGTTCGACAGCGTCGCCGACCAGTCCCTGCGCGCCAACAGCGAAGTGTTCCTGCGACTCGCACGCGAACACCTGGGGCAACATCAGCAGACGGCTGTGTCGGCGCTGACGGAACGCGAGAAGGCCATCGAGACCATGCTCACGCCGATTCGCGAAGCCCTGGGCAAGACCGAGCTGCAGATCCAGCGCATCGAGAAAGAACGCGCCGAAACCTTCGGCAGCCTGAAAGCCTCGCTGGAATCGGTCACGCTCGGCCAGCAGGCGCTGCAGCGGGAGACCGGCAAACTGGTGAATGCCCTGCGGCGTCCGGAAGTGCGTGGCCAATGGGGCGAACTGACGTTGCGACGACTGGCCGAGCTGGCCGGCCTGATCGAACATTGCGATTTCACCGAACAGGCGCACGTGCGCGTCGAAGGCGGCAACCTGCGGCCCGACATGATCGTGCACATGCCCGACGGTCGCGACCTGGTGGTCGACGTGAAGACACCGTTGGATGCTTACCTGGAAGCTGTCGACGCGCAAACGGATGAATTGCGCACCATCGCGCTCAAGCGACACGCGCGCGCCGTCAGCGAGCGCGTGCGCGAACTCGCGGCGAAGAGCTACTGGAGCCAGTTCGCCAAGAGCCCCGACTTCGTGATCCTGTTCATCCCGGGCGATCAGTTCCTGTCCGCCGCGCTCGCCGAGTCGCCGACCCTGCTCGAAGATGCGATCCGCCAGCAGGTCATCATCGCCACGCCCACCGGCTTCGTCGCGCTACTGAAAGTCGTAGCGTATGGATGGAGACAGACGGCGCTTGCCGACAACGCCGCAGTGATCCGCAAACTCGCGGAGGACCTGTACAAGCGCCTCGGCACCTTCGGCAGCCATCTCAGCAAGCTGGGTCGCACGCTCAACGGCAGTGTCGATGCCTTCAACAGTGCTGTCGGTTCGCTCGAACGCCAGGTCATGCCCGGCGCCCGCAAGTTCACCGAGCTGGGCGTGCGCGCCGAACGCGAAATCGAGATCGTCGAACCCGTGGACCGTCTTGCCCGCGAGCTGCAAAACCGCGAAGCGGAGTCGATCGAAGACACTGCCACCCTCGAAATCCTGCCCATCCTGTCGAAAGCGGAAGGCAAAGGCTGAGTATCTCTTGTCCTCGCCCGCTCCACTCGATGACACGCAGGTCAATCGCGCTGCGCCGCCAGGCTCGATGCGTTATTTCGCATTGCTGTATGCGCCGGTGGAAACACGCGCAGCGGTAACTGCGCTGTTCGTCATCGACGCCGAGATCCGCGAATCGGCACAGAGCATCAATCACGATGTGGCGCATACGCGGCTGCAATGGTGGCGCACGGAAATCGACCGCCTGGTGAACGGCAGTCCGCAGCACCCTGCTACACGAGCACTCAATCCTGAGGGCGAGACGCTCCGCCGGGAGTTCGCGAAGCTGCACGAACTGGTGGTGGCTGCGGACATGGATCTCGCGCGCATGACCTACGTCAACACAGCCGAACTTCGCGCCTATGCTTCACGCAGCGGCGGCGCAATCGCCGAACTCATCGCATTGACGCTGGATGCTACTGCCGATGCGCCATCGCGGGCGCTGGCCAATCGACTGGGAATGGCGGTGCGGCTCACCGAGATCGTGCGGGACGCACGCGCCGATGCATATGGTGGCCGATTGTATGTGCCGCTGGATGCACTCGATCGTGAGGGCGCGAAGCTGGAGGATTTCGTAGCGAAGGAATACCTGCCTGCAACGCGAGCAGCGTTGCGCAGTGTCAGCGAGACAGCGATGCGGGAATTCGATGCGGTGCTGGCTGATATTTCCAGCTCGGGGCGGGCATACTTGCGCCCGCTCGTCGTGCTGGGCGCGCTGCACAGGCAATTGTTGAAACGCATCGCGCGACGGGATTTCGATGTCGCGGGCGAGCGCGTCGATCTTGGACCGGTGGAGAAGCCGTGGACTGCTTGGCGCGCGGCGCGTAAAGCGGGTGCTTGATCGCACTCCGGTCTCGTTTCCTACCTCCTCCCCGGTCGCCGGGGGAGGACCGAGGCTGGGGCGTCTTCTCTTGAATTACAGCAGTCTTAATTTCGATCGGAACGTCAGCAATAGCATTCTCCCGGACAAGACGCCCCCACATCAATCCTCCCCGGCGACCGGCAGGAAGTAAGAAAACGCAATGAACGATCCTCGCACCTACTCCCCTGCTCCCGACGCTCTCAATGACCGCGTCATCCTCATCACCGGCGCGAGCGATGGCATCGGCAAGGCCGTTGCTATTGCAGCGGCGGCACATGGTGCACGCGTCATCCTGCATGGCCGGAACGTCAAACGCCTGGAAGAGGTGTACGACTCGATAATCGCAGCCGGTCATGCGCGCCCTTCAATCCTGCCGTTGGATCTGGAGAAAGCGGGACCGGCTGAATACGACGCGCTGTCCGCCGCGATCGAAAACGAGTTCGGCCGGTTGGATGGACTACTCCACAACGCCGGCATGTTGGGCGACCGCGCGCCTATCGAACATCACGACGTGCCGAAATGGCTGCGCACCATGCACGTGAATGTGAATGCGCCATTCATCCTCTCGCAGCGCTGCCTGCCGCTGCTGCGCAAGTCGCAGGATGCCTCGATAGTATTTACGTCGAGCGGTGTTGTTCCGCGGCCGCGTGCTTATTGGGGTGCTTATCTTGCATCGAAGTGGGCGAGCGACGGCCTCATGCACATGCTCGCGGACGAACTCGAATCGCAGAAAATCCGCGTCAACGGCATCAATCCCGGCGCGGTGAAGACCAACATGCGATTCCAGGCCTATCCGGCCGAGGATCGTTCGAAATTGGTAGAGCCGGAATCCATCGTCGCGCCGTACCTGTTCCTGCTGGGGCCGGCGAGCAATGGGATCAGCGGTCAGACTTTCGACTGCCAGTAGTCTCGCGCGGTTTTGCGCCACCCGGTTTCACACGCGCACGCAGCGGCGCATTGCCGCCGGGCCGGCGACCTGAGCGCCCGCCAGTGCGATCGATGCGCACCGGTTTCGCTTTTAGATTCGACTTCGACTTCGATTTCGCGCCGACAGGTTTGCTGCGCGCAGCCGCACGTACTTCAGCCTGCGGTCTCGGGACGCTCAATCCGGCAAGCGCATATAACTGACCGCGCTGACCGTCGGTCAGCTCACGATGCTTGCCACGCGGCAGATCGCGCGGCAGATCGAGTTCCCCGAATCTAACTTGCGAAACGCGGCTGACGCCCATGCCGCGACTCTCGAACAAGGCGCGTACCGCGGCACGACGATGCGAATGAGCCGCTTCGACGCGGAACCAGCGATTGGCGCCCTCGCCGCCCGCCGCATCGATGCCAGTGAACTCGACGGTCTCCTCGTCGTAACGAACTTCGAGGGGAAAGCCGACGATATCGAAGTCGGGCGAGGGCACGAGCACTCGCGCGACGTACGCCGCCGAAATCGAGGCGGCACGGCGACGCAGAGCATCGGCCAGCTTGCCATCAGTCGTCAGCAGCAGCAGGCCGCTGTCGCCGCTCTGCATGGTGTTGATGACCAACCACCGCACGCCGCGTTTCGCGGGCAACCGTTCGAGAACGGACTGCTTCAACAATTCGTCATCGGCATCGCCATCGTGCCCCTGGGCTCCCGGGGTCACAGGCTGGTGCTGCGGCTTGTGATACATGATCACTTGCGTCGTATCCGCGGCGCGCAGCCGGGCAGTGACATCATCGCCATCGACGGACACACGATCGCCCGGTGTGAATTGCGCGCCTTCCTGCGCCAACTCGCCGTTCACCCGCACGCGGCCTTCGAGTATCCAACGCTCGATTTCGCGGCGTGAACCCAGACCGTGCTGGGCGAGAACTTTGTGCAGGCGGTCGGACATGAAGGGTGCGGAACCTGAAAGGAAAAAACTTGGCGGCGTTCGCTGTGAACGAAGTGAGGGCGGACTGTGAATCGCAGTCCGCC
>JBEVKB010000011.1:0-19968 GCA_040509875.1 Steroidobacteraceae bacterium
ACCAGCATGAGCAATTTGATGTGTTCGCCTGCATCTGCGGCGCGAGTACCGATAGGCACGTCATCCGTGATAACGGCCACTTCTGCTTCGAAGTCGATGCCATGTGCTTCATCCACTGCCGGCACATCATCGCGCGCACCCAGCAAATCATCCGAGCCGCCCTGATACACCAGCGGATCGGTCCAGAAACTCGCCGGCATTTGCGCACCGCGCGCCTTGCGAACGAGCTCGACATGATTGACGTACGCCGAGCCATCGACCCAGTGATATGCACGCGGCAGCGGCGCCATCGCTCGCTCGGGGTCGAAGGCGAACGACCCGGATGCCATACCTTTCTCTAACGAAGCCGCGACGACGGCAAGCTTCGGAGAAACGCGCGACCAATCATCCAACGCGGCCTGCAATGTCGGTGCGATTTGTGGAGCAGCGACGGCCTGACTCAAATCCCGACTGACAATCACCAACTGACCGTCGCGAGAACCATTGCGCAATGTGGCGAGCTTCATTTCACTTTCCAGCTGTCGACGTAACCGGCCCACTCCACTGCCTTCGCCGCTTCGGTGATCTCGAGCGCGTCGCGCGCATCGATCATCACCGCGTACTCGTCCGTGGCAGGCTTCGACTGCACCAGCATGTTCTTCAGCGCTTTCGGATGTGGCCCGTGCGTGAAGCCGCAAGGATGCAAAGTCATCATGCCGGGCTTGATGTTGTCTCGAGAGAAGAAATCGCCGGCGTGATAGAACAGCACTTCGTCGTAGTCGTCGTTGTTGTGAAAGAACGGGACTTTCAACGCGCCCGGGTCAGTCTCGAATGGCCGCGGCACGAACGTACACACGACAAACCGCTCCCCGACGAAAGTAGTGTGCGCCGACGGCGGCAAGTGGTAGCGGTGACTGGCGATGGGCCTGATGTCTTTGACATTGATGCGCACCACCGACAGGTCGCCGTGCCAGCCGATGGCATCGAGCGGGTTGAACGGATACGTCACCGTGGAAACCTGGTCGTGCCGTTTCACGCGCACCTTCCACACTTGATCGTCACTCTGCTGCGCCTTGAAGGCCGCGTCGAGTTCGGGTGCGTCGAGCATGGCCGGATCGAAGATCGCGTGCGGCCCAAGCAACCCCTTGTCCGGCAGGGTATAGCTGGCATTGGTGGCCTGGATCAGCAACACGCTGAAGTTGTTCTGCGTCTCGACGCGCCATAGCGTGCCGCGCGGGATGACGACATAGTCGCCTGCAACAACACTCAGGTGCCCGTAATCGCAGAACAGCTCGCCCGCTCCCTCGTGCACGAACATCAGGTCGTCGCCATCGGCGTTGCGCACCAGATGGTCCATCGACGTCCTCGTGCTCCAGAAACGCAGCGACACACTGGCGTTATTCAGAATATGGGCAGCGCCCCACGGCGATGCACCCGGCGCATCCAGCCGATTCAGGTCGAACGCATGCGGACGCAGCGGCCCTTCGAACGCCGTCCATCCCGTCGGCGGATGCTTGTGATGAAACAGCGCCGCCGGCCCGAAGAATCCTTCCTTGCTGATCTCGCGCTCGAAGGTGCCTGCAGGCATGTCGGCGTGTGCCTGCCGGGATGCAGTGCCGGCGACGCGGGAGGCAGATATATAGCGTTTCACCGGCACGATCCTCGTGTTCGCCGACTCACAACACTCCGCGGCGGATCTGGTCCAGTTCGATCGATTCGAACAGCGCCTTGAAGTTGCCTTCGCCGAAGCCTTCGTTGCCCTTGCGCTGGATGATCTCGAAAAAGATCGGACCGATGACGTTCTGGGTGAAGATCTGCAACAGCAATCCCTCGCCCTTCTGCGGATTGCCGTCGATCAGGATGCGACGACGCTGCATCTCGGCAATCTTTTCGCGATGTCCGGGAACGCGCGCATCGATGCCTTCGTAGTAAGTCTCGGGTGTGTCCTGGAACTGCACGCCGTGCGCGCGCAACGCGTCCACCGTGTTGAATATATCGTCGGTGCCGAGCGCGATGTGCTGGATACCCTCGCCCTGATATTCGCGCAGGTACTCTTCGATCTGCGACTTGTCGTCCTGCGATTCATTGATCGGAATGCGGATGCGACCGCATGGACTGGTCATGGCGCGACTGAACAGGCCAGACTTCTTGCCTTCGATATCGAAGTAGCGCACTTCGCGGAAGTTGAACAGCTTCTCGTAGAAGCCGGCCCACTTGTTCATGTTGCCGCGGGCGACGTTGTGAGTGAGATGGTCGATGTACGTGAGGCCGGCAGCCGGCTGTGTTACCGCGCCGGCAACTGGCACGAAATCCACATCGTAGATAGTCCGTTCGCCGTAACGATCGACGAGATAGATCAGGCTGCCGCCGATGCCTTCGATCGCCGGTATGCGCAGTTCCATCGGCCCCACTCGCGTTTCGACCGCCTTCGCTCCCAGTTCGACGCAGCGGCGCAAAGCGAAGGCTGCATCCTTGACGCGAAATGCCATTGCGCATGCCGAAGGGCCATGTGCGCGCGCGAAATGCTGACTGAAGCCTTCGGGATCGGCGTTGATGATGAAATTGATGTCACCCTGTCGGTGCAGCGTGACGTTCTTGCTACGGTGCCGCGCGGTCACCGGAAATCCGAGCTTGTCGAACAGCGTGCGCAACAGCTCGGGATCGGGCGCGGTGTATTCGACGAATTCGAAACCGTCGGTGCCCACGGGATTGTCGTAGACAGTGGCTTTCCCTGCTGAACCTGGATTCGTGCCGGCGCTCATGACCGCTCCTTGATTGAATATGAGTGGAATTTCACGCCGCCAGCGCCGCATTGCATACCGGCACCGAAACACGTGAGTCGCAGGCCGAGGATGGTTACACTTGAAACTATCGAACACAAGAGTCCGATTCGACACTGGACCCCAACCATGGCTGCAACAGGCGACGACGACGCGACCGCGGGCGACCGGTTGCACCTGGAACGCTTCGTTCCCTACCGGCTTTCGGTGCTCACCAATATCGTGAGCATGAGCATTGCGCAGGCGTATGCCCGCGAATTCTCGCTCTCGATTCCGCAGTGGCGGATCATCGCGGTGCTGGCGCGCTTCCCGAACCTGTCGGCGATCGAAGTCGCCGAACGCTGTGCGATGGACAAGGTCGCCGTAAGTCGCGCCGTACAGAGCCTGCTCGCCTCGAAACGCCTGGTGCGCGCTTATGACAAGGGCGATCGGCGTCGTTCGATCCTGCGTTTGTCCGCTGCGGGCCGAGCTGTATACATGCGCGTCGCCCCAGTGGCGCTGAGCTACGAGAAGCAACTGCTCGATACGCTGAGCGCGAGCGACCGTCGCGTGCTGGGTCGCCTCATCGGCCGGTTGATCGATCGCGCCCGGGAGATCGCACCGGAGACTGGCGTCACGACAGCGGAACCCCGCCCATGAATGATCGCGCGTCCGAACCGAACGCTTCCATAAGGTTCGGTAACCATTCCTCCGACGAGCCCGGCTATAATTCCGCGTCGTACGCAAGCAGCATGCAAGGAGCCGAGCGAGTGAAGACGGTGGCGGAGTTCAAGGTGGAGTATCTGCGGTATCTCGATCCGCAGGGAAACATCAACGGCATACTGCCCGCGTTCGCCCAGGACGATGCCGAACTCCTGAAGATGTTCGCGGCCATGCTGCGCGCCAGGATATTCGACACCAAGGCGGTCAATCTCCAGCGCACCGGCAAACTGGGCACCTACGCGCCCTGTCTCGGACAGGAAGCCTCGCATGTGGGAGTGGGCGCGGCGGCCCGCCCCGAAGATTCCGTCGCCATCGTCTATCGCGAAATCGGCACGATGTTCTGGCGCGGCGTGCGCATGACCGACGTGCTGCTCTACTGGGGCGGCGACGAACGCGGCAACGATTTCGGCGGGCCGCGCCACGATTTTCCCTGGTGCGTGCCGATTGCCACGCAGACATTGCACGCTGCAGGCTCGGCGATGGCATTCAAAACGCGCAAGGAACCTCGTTGCGCCATCGCCTTCATCGGTGACGGCGGGACTTCCGAAGGCTCCTTCTACGAAGCGATCAACCTGGCGGGCGCCAAGCAGCTGCCCGTCGTCTTCATCGTCGTCAACAACAAGTGGGCGATCTCGGTCCCCATCGAGCAACAGACCGCGGCGAAGACTCTCGCGCAGAAAGCCATTGCAGCGGGCATTCCGGGAATGCAGGTCGATGGCAATGACGTGATCGCGGTACGCGAAGCGACTGCGCGTGCGCTGGAGAAGGCACGCAGCGGCGGTGGTCCTTCCGTCATCGAGACGCTGACCTACCGACTGAGCGATCACACCACTGCCGACGATGCCACGCGCTATCGCGGCGCCGACGAAGTCAACGACGCATGGCAGATCGAGCCATTGATCCGCCTGCGTAAGTTACTCACTGCGCGCGGCATGCTCGATGAAGCTCGCGAACAAGCGATGAAGGCCGAATTCACGAGCGAAGTGGATGCGGCGGTCCAGGAATATTTCAACACCGCGCCCCAGGGCAGCGATTCCATGTTCGATTACCTCTTCGCCAGTCAGCCGGCCCATATCGAAACGCAGAAGGCCATCGCCCGCCGTTACGCCGGCACGGGCCGGCCTTCGCATTGACTCTCTCATACCAGCGAATGCCAATGCTCCTGATCCTGAACTTCCGCTGCCGGCAGCAACGCTAACCATGCCGCGCATCACCATGATCGAAGCCATCGCCATGGCGCAGGCGTGGGAACTCGAACACGATCCCAGCGTCATCGTGCTCGGCGAGGATGTCGGCAAGAGCGGCGGCGTATTTCGCGCCACAGCCGGACTGATGGAACGCTTCGGCGCGGATCGCGTTCACGACACGCCGCTCGCCGAAAACATGATTGCCGGCATGTGCGTGGGCCTCGCCGCGCAGGGCATGAAGCCGGTGGCCGAAATCCAGTTCATGGGTTTCATCTATCCCGCCATGGACCAGATCGTGAATCACATGAGCCGTCTACGACATCGCACTCGCGGACGCATGACTTGCCCGGTGGTGATACGCATGCCGCACGGTGGCGGCATTCATGCGCCGGAACATCATTCGGAGTCGGTCGAGTCCATGCTTGCGCACATTCCCGGGCTGCGGGTCGTGTGCCCGTCCTCGCCCGGACGCGCTTATGGCCTGTTGCTCGCCGCCATCCGCGATCCCGATCCGGTGATCTTCCTCGAACCGGCTCGCATCTATCGACTGGTGAAGCAGGATGTCAGCGACGACGGCGTCGCGTTGCCTCTGGACGTCTGCTACACGCTGCGTGAAGGCGACGATGTGACAGTCGTCACCTGGGGATCGATGACGGCCGATGTGCTCAAGGCCGCCGAACAACTTGCCGTGGAAGGTGTCAGTGTCGAAGTGATCGACCTCGCCTCCATCAGTCCCATCGACTCCGAGACCATTCTCGAATCCGTCGCAAGAACCGGTCGCCTGGTGATCGTGCATGAAGCGGCCCGCAACTGCGGCGTCGGCGCGGAAATCGCGGCGATCGTCGCCGAGCATGGCCTGTTCGACCTGGTGGCGCCGATTCAGCGCGTCACCGGCTTCGACACCGTCATGCCCCTGTACCGTCTCGAGAACGAATACATCCCGAGCATTCCGCGCATTGTCGACGCGGTGAAAGCGACAATGGAGCATCCGTGACCACGTTCAATCTTCCCGACCTGGGCGAAGGACTGCCCGAAGCCGACATCGTCGCGTGGCATGTGGCCGAAGGCGACCAGGTCGTCATCGACCAGCCCATGCTGTCGGTCGAAACGGCGAAAGCCATCGTCGAAGTGCCCAGCCCTTACACGGGCAGGATCGTGCGCCTGCATGCGAAGACGGGCGACACGGTGCAGACGGGTCGGCCATTGGTGGAGTTCGAACTGCCGGCGGGAACGACAGCGACCGCTTCAAAGCAACCAACAGCCGCGGCACCCGCAGGCCAAGGCATGGTCGTCGGCCATATGGCGTCGAGCGATGAAGAGTTCATCGATCGCGCCGTCGCAGGTGGCTCGCGTCGCCGATCGGGTCAACGACTGCGAGCGGCTCCCGCCGTGCGCATGCTGGCAAAGCGTCTGAACGTACAGCTCAACACCTGCCGGGCTACCGGCCGCCACGGATTGATCACTGTCGACGATGTACTCGCGCAGTCGAATGTCGGCAATGCGCGAGCACGCACATCGATGCCTGCAATACCCGGCATCACCGATGCTGATCGCCTGCGCGGCGCACGCAAGGCGATGGCAGGCAGCATGTCGCTGTCACGCGATGAAATTGCCATGTGCACGGTGTTCGACGATGCGGATATCGAAGCGTGGATCGACCGCAAGGACATCACAGTCCGCTTGATACGCGCCATCGCTGTGGGCGTGAAAGCGCAGCCTGGCTTGAATGCGCTGTTCGATCCCGCCGGGCCCTCGCACAAACTCATGCCGGTACTCGACCTGGCGATTGCGGTGGACACAGCCGAAGGCTTGATCGTCCCGGTGATTCGTGACGCCGGCGCGCAATCCATCGAACAGCTGCGTGCCTCGCTCGACAGCATCAAGGAGCGCACGCGTGCCCGCACCGTGACGCCCGAAGAAATGCGTGACTACACCTTCACGCTGTCCAACTTCGGCACCATGGCCGGGCGTTACGCCACGCCCCTGGTCGTGCCACCCACTGTCGCCATCCTCGCTTCCGGCAGGCTGCAGCGCGACGTCGTTGCAGGAGCAACCATGCCTGAGATCCATACGCGTATTCCTTTGTCGCTGACCTTCGACCATCGCTGCATCACCGGCGGCGAAGCGTGCAGGTTCCTCGGTGCCGTCATCGCCGATCTCGCCCTGCCCCGCTGATTTCAAATTTGCAGCGGCCCAGATGCCGCTGCCTCACGCAAGAACTACTACACGAACTGCCGGCAACGAAGCCGGCTCGAACCTCAGGGGACCGTCCACCATGCTCCCAACCATTCCAGCAGCGCGCCAGAAAATCATCGAACGTATCGCGGCGGCGGCGACCAAGCACGCCAACCGCAGCGATCGAACTGTCGCCGAAGCGTTCACGCGGCAGTACTACCGGGGCGTCGATGAAGAAGACCTGGGCGAATACAGCGTCGAACAGCTCGCTCTCGCCGCGCTGGGCCATTTGCAATTTGCAAAGACGCGCAAGCCGTCACGACCGGCCGTGCGCATCTTCAATCCGGATCCCGATAGCGACGGCTGGGCTTGCACCCACACCATCGTCGAAGTCACGGTCGAGGACATGCCGTTCCTGGTCGACTCGCTGAACATGGTGCTGAGTCGCGCCGGCTTGCGAATTCACCTGATGGCGCATCCGGTGATCGCCGTGCGTCGCGACCGTGCCGGCAGGATTAGCGCCGTCGGCGCCGACGATGCGAAGGACGGCTTCGTGAAAGAATCCTGGCAACACATCGAAACCGATCGCATCGTCGATCCGGCCGCGATGCGCGCCATCGAAGCAAAGATTCTCTCGATGCTGGATGACGTACAGCTGGCTGTGCAGGACTGGCCTAAGATGCGCGAACTGGCGGCAGGTCTCGCTGCCAGCTTCCTGACTCAGCCGGCACCCGCGCCTGCCGGTGAAACCGGTGAAATCCGTGCATTGCTCGAATGGCTCGCACAGGATCATTTCACATTCATAGGCTATCGCCAGTACCGGCTGCAGCGGGGTCGCAGCGAAGACATTCTCGAACCGTTGCCCGAGACCGGCCTCGGCATTCTGCGTCCTCGTCGCGGACGAGCGGAGTCGTCCAAATCAACTAAGACATTACGCGGCGAACTGCGGGACCAGGCACGCGATACGCATCCGCTGACGATCACGAAGGCGAACTCCGTCTCCACCGTGCATCGCGCCACTTATCTCGATTACCTGAGCGTGAAGACGTTCGACCGCACCGGTCGCGTGACTGGCGAGCATCGCTTCCTCGGCCTGTTCACCACTGGCGTGTACCATCTCAGCCCGCGCGAGATCCCACTGCTGAGGCACAAGATCGACCGCGTCGTCGCCAGCTTCGGTTTGGATCCGGCCAGTCACGACGGCAAGGCCGTCATGCACGTGCTCGAAACCTATCCGCGCGACGAACTCTTCCAGGCCAGCGTCGCCGACCTGATCCGCATCGTCCGCGCCGTAGTCAATCTTTATGAGCGACAGCGCGTGCGCGTGCTCATGCGGCGCGACGGTTTCGGCCGCTTCTATTCCATCCTGATCTACGTGCCTCGCGATCGCTACAACACGCAGGTACGCCATAAAATCGAAGCCGTCGTTCGCCAGCAATTGGCGGCCACCGACGTCGACTCGCAGATCCAACTGTCCGATTCCGTGCTGGCGCGCGTGCATATGATCGTGCGCGTGCCCGAAACCAACGCTGGACGAGTGGACGCAAACCAGCTCGAAGAGAAGATCGCCGACGCTGTGCTGACCTGGGACGACCGGCTGCGCCAGCAATTGGTCGAATCGCAAGGTGAGACTGCGGGCGTGCCGACAGCGGAGCGTTTCAGCGGCGCATTCCCCGCGGCTTATCAGGACGATGTATCGGCGGCCATGGCCGTCGACGACATCGCCCAACTCGAAGAGGTCATCGCAGACTACGATCGCATCGTGCTGCGACTGGTCGCCGGTCGCGACAGCATCGTACATCTGCGGTTGTTCCGTTCGGCTGCGCCCATCGTCTTGTCGCAGGCGCTGCCCATCCTGGAAAACATGGGCTTCGTGGTGCTGAGCGAACGGCCTTATCGAATCACGGTGCGCGGCAAGCACGACCTGTGGCTGCAGGACTTCGAGATGCGACGCCGTGACGGCGGCAGCGTCGATCCCGCTCAACTCGGCACTCGTGTTACCGATGCATTTCTCGCCGTCTGGAACGATCGCGCCGAGAACGATGGCTTCAATCGGCTGGTCGTGGCGGCCGGCCTGACCTGGCGCCAGGCCATGGTGCTGCGTGCGTATTGCCGGTTCATTCTTCAAAGCGGCGTGGCGTTCAGCCAGGCTTACATGGAACAGGTGCTGGCGTCGAACATCAGCATCACCGTCGGGTTGTCGGCGTTGTTCGAGGCGCAGTTCGACCCGGCATTGAAACCGGCGAAGCGCACGGCGCTGATCGAGAAACTGCAGACGCAGATCACGGGCTTGCTGGAAGCTGTGACCAGCCTCGATGAAGACCGCATCCTGCGACGCTTCTATAGTTCGATCGGTGCGAGCTTGCGTACGAACTACTACCAGGAAGATGCTGCCGGTGCCGGCAGCTTCAAACCATATCTGTCGTTCAAGCTGGATTCGCGCAGCATTCCCGATCTGCCGCAGCCTCGCCCGGCGTTCGAGATTTTCGTGTACTCACCACGCGTGGAAGGCGTGCACCTGCGAATGGGCTACGTCGCACGCGGCGGTATTCGCTGGTCCGATCGCCGCGAAGATTTCCGTACCGAAGTGCTGGGATTGATGAAGGCGCAGAACGTGAAGAACACGCTGATCGTGCCCGTCGGCGCGAAAGGCGGTTTCGTTCCCAAGCGCCTTGCAGCGGGCGCCAGCCGCGAAGACGCGCAACGTGAAGGCGTCGAGAGCTATCGTACGTTCATCCGTGCGCTGCTCGACATCACCGACAACATCGTCGATGGAGAAATCGTTCCGCCGCCGCAGGTCGTACGCCGCGACGGCGACGATGCCTATCTGGTCGTCGCTGCCGATAAAGGCACGGCGAGCTTTTCGGATATCGCCAATCGCATTGCCCTCGAATATCAATTCTGGCTTGGCGATGCCTTCGCCTCCGGCGGCTCGGCCGGCTACGATCACAAGAAGATGGCGATCACCGCGCGCGGTGCGTGGGAATGCGTAAAACGACACTTCCGTGAACTGGGCATCGACACACAGACCCAGGATTTCACGGTGGCCGGCATCGGCGACATGTCGGGCGACGTGTTCGGCAACGGCATGCTGCTGTCACGACACATTCAACTGGTCGCGGCGTTCAATCATCAGCACATCCTGATCGACCCGACGCCGGATGCAGCACGCAGCTTCGCGGAGCGGGAACGCCTGTTCAAGCTGCCGCGCTCGACCTGGGAAGATTACAACCAGAAGCTCATTTCCAAGGGCGGCGGCATTTACCCGCGCAGCGCCAAGTCGATCAAACTGTCCACGCAGGCGCAGGCTCTGCTCGACATCAAGAAGGAAAGCGTCACACCGCAGGACCTGATGCGCGCCATCCTCACCATGCGCGTGGACTTGCTGTGGAACGGCGGCATCGGGACATACGTCAAAGCGACGAGCGAGAGTCACGGCGAAGTCGGCGATCGCGCCAACGATGCCGTGCGCGTCAACGGGCAGGAACTGCGTTGCAAAGTCGTCGGCGAAGGCGGCAACCTCGGCTTCTCGCAGCGGGGCCGCGTCGAGTACGCACTCAATGGCGGGCGGCTGAACACGGACTTCATCGACAATTCGGCCGGCGTCGACTGCTCCGACCACGAAGTAAACATCAAGATCCTGCTGAACTCCGCGCCGCGCCGATCGCGCCTGGAAGAAGAGGCGCGCAACGAACTGCTGGTTGCGATGACGGACGACGTCGCGGCTCACGTGCTCAGGGACAACTACCTGCAAAGCCAGGCGTTGTCGATGCTGGAAATTCGCGCCGTTCCCGAATTGATGGAACATGCGCACACCATCCGTTCGCTCGAAGTGTCCGGACAGCTCGATCGCGCACTCGAATTTCTTCCCTCGGTCGAAGAGATCGGTGCGCGCCGCAAGGCGGGACGCGGGCTGACTCGGCCCGAACTCGCGATCCTGCTGGCCTACGCGAAAATGGCGCTGTATTCGCGACTCATCGATTCGGACGTGCCGGAAGATCCGTATCTCGGCCACGAACTCGAACGCTACTTCCCGCCGCTGCTGCAGAAACGCAGCGGCCGCTACCTGGGCCAGCACCGCCTGCGACGCGAGATCATCGCCACTGTGACCACTAACAGCATGGTCAATCGCATGGGCGCGACGTTCGCTCGTCGCGCACAGGAAGACACGGGCAAAGAAGCGGCGGCCGTCGTGCGTGCTTACGCCATCGCGCGTGAAGCATTCGCCATGCGCGACACGTGGGGCGACATCGAAGCGTTGGACACGAAGATCAACGCGCAGACGCAGTACGAAATGATGTTCGATACCACGCGCCTGCTGACTTTCTCTACCTATTGGCTGCTACAGGTCAGCCGCGGCAAGCTCGACATCGACGCACAGGTATCGCGATTGCGCAGCGGTCTCAAGCGTCTCGATGGATTGCTGCCTAAGGTGCTGTCGGGATCCGATCTCGCCATCTTCGAACGCATGCACCAGCAATTCACCGCTGCGGGAGTGCCCGGCCCGCTGAGCCGCCGCATGGCGAGCCTCTCAGCCTTACGCTCGGGGCCGGACCTGGTCGAGATCTCCGAGGAAACGCACCTGGACATCGAGACCTGCGCCATCGTTTATTTCGGCATGGGCACGGCCTTGTCGCTGGATTGGATGCGCGAGCAGATCGAGGGGCTTGCCACTGAAGGCCACTGGCAGACCGTGGCCCGCACGACATTGAGAGACAACATCTACCGGCTGCAGCGGCAACTCACCCTCCTGGCACTCAAGGGAGCCAAGACCCCGGCGCAGGCACTGCAGCCCTGGCTGGAGCGGAACAAGGAAGGCGCCGACCACGTCCGCCAGACGGTCAAGGAAATGCGCGCCCTCCCGGCGACGGACTTCGCAACGCTGTCGGTGGCGTTGCAGTCGGTGCGGCGGTTGGCGGAGTAGACCGTTCCGGCTCCTCCTCCGCACCGGGGGAGGAGCCTAAGAGATTCAGTAGACTATCGACCCAAAACAGGAGACCACCTTGACCCGCACCGTTCTCGACCCGACCCTGATCCATCCCGCGATTCGGGAAACCATCGGCAATCATCACGCCAGCGTAGTCCGCGAAGTGCAGGCCGCCATCGGCAGCAACGCCGTCGTTGTGGTGGGCATGAAGCAAAATCCCTACCCGGGGCGCGCCCGGAAGGCGTTGGACGCAGCGGGTGTGTCTTACAAATACCTGGAATACGGCAGCTACTTCTCCGCCTGGCGGCCGCGCCTGGCGCTGAAGATGTGGTCAGGCTGGCCGACGCTGCCCATGATTTTCGTCAAGGGGACACTGATCGGCGGCGCGACCGATCTGCAGCGACTGATCGAAAGCGGAGAGTTGAAGAGGCTGCTGGCAGCCTGAGATCGCCAGCGTCCGTTCTCAAGTTTGCTACGGTTGTTCTCAAGACGAGAACGGCTCTCTGGTATAAAAGCCGCCTCCCATTCTCCAACTCCTGGACCCGCCTCATGCCCGGTAAACTCGTACTGGTCCGTCACGGACAAAGCGATTGGAACCTCAAGAACCTGTTCACCGGTTGGGTCGATGTCGACCTGACGGAGCAGGGGCGCACTGAGGCGCGCGAGGCGGGACGGTTGCTCAAGGCCGAGGGGTTCGATTTCGACCTGGTGTTCACCTCGGTGTTGAAGCGCGCCATCCGCACCATGTGGATCGTGCTCGATGAGATGGACCTGATGTGGTTGCCGGTGGAGCGCGACTGGCGCTTGAACGAACGACATTACGGAGCGCTGCAGGGCTTGGACAAGGCGCAGACGGTGGAGAAGCACGGCGCAGAGCAGGTGAAGATCTGGCGCCGCAGTTACGACATTCCGCCGCCGCCGCTGTCACTCGACGACGAGCGTCATCCGCGTTTCGATCGGCGCTATGCGGCGCTCAAGCCGGAAGAACTGCCCGCTACCGAATCGCTGAAGACCACGCTCGAACGCGTGGCGCCGTACTTCAACACGCGGATCGCGCCGGAATTGAAGGCGGGACGCAACGTGCTGGTCGTCGCCCACGGCAACAGCCTGCGCGCCCTGGTGAAAATGCTGGACGGAATGTCGGACGAGGAGATCGTCGAGTTCAACATTCCCACCGGCGTGCCGATTTCCTACGACCTCGACGACAACCTGAAGCCCAAGTCACGTCGCTTCCTCGGCGATGCCGAGGCGATCAAGGCGGCCGCCGAAGCCGTGGCGAAACAGACGGAAAAGAAATAGCCGGCGCTATTCGTCCGGCGCCACTGTCACGCGGATGCCATCCAGCGCCGCGGTGAAGGGCAACTGGCAGGACAGGCGGGACGAGTCGGGATCGTAGGTCGACAACATCGACAGCAGTTCCTGCTCGTCGGACTGCTTGTCCGGAAGGCGTTCGCGCCACGCGGCATCGATATAGACGTGGCAGGTGGCGCACGAGCAGAAGCCGCCGCAACTGGCGGCGACGCCGAAATCGTATTCGCGCAGCACTTCCATGAGCTTCTGGCCGGGTTCGGCCTCGATGTCGTGCTCGGTGCCGTAGATGTCGGTGAGATGAATCGTCGTCATGAACCCGCGCCGTCCGTACTTCTGACCTGCGTCCACAGTTGGCGGACGTAATCGAATAATCCACAGGCGCGCTCCAATGCATCCATCGACAATGGTTCCATTGAAGAAGGGCGCCGCCCATACGACGACAGCAACTGCTCTCGTTGCGCCTCGCTGTATCCATGATAAACACAAACCGACGCGAGATCGAACAGCGGCGAGCCGACGCCTGCATATTCCCAATCGATGAGCCGCAGGGCGCCTGCCGCGTCGACGATGTTGAGCGCGTGGACATCGTTGTGGCACAGGCAATGATGAGCGGCGGCATCCAGGAACGTCGCGGTGACCCGGGCTTCGTCGTGCGAATCATTGCGCTCGGCCGCTGAGAGCGACAGCGTTGCGGAGTAATCGTCGATGACGTCGACGAGTTTTACCCGATGCACTCCGGCAGGCGGCTGCAGGGCATGCAGCCGGCGCAGGACGACGCCGAGTCGCGAGATGTTCTCGACCTTCTGCGCGTCCGCGTCCGTCCACGTAGGGCCGAGATAACGCGTCACCAGAACCCGTTGCGAAGGATCGCACAACAGGATCGGCGGACCGATATCCGCCGCTGCGACGGCGTGCAGGATGCTTGTTTCGCTCTCACGATCGATCTGCAGGCTGGCGTCTGCCGGATTGCTGATGCGTACGACCACTGTCTCGGCCCCGAGCGTCACCAGCCAGCTCTCGTTGGTCAGGCCATGCTTGATGCGCTCGACGTTCTTGATGTTTCGCGCATGGCCGTGCAGGGCGAGCGCTGCGAATTCAGACGGCGACATCGACTTCCGCCGGTTGCTTTTCGCGCTCACGACGCCAGACGACATAGCCGTGCACGACGATGCCGAGATAGACGATGAACAGCAGCGTCGTCACGAGCAAGCCCTGGCTGTAGAACAGCCAGGCGCCCACGCCGTCGACGACGATCCAGTACAGCCAGTTCTCGATGACCCGTCGCGCCACCATCCAGGTGGTCACGACGCTACCCCAGGTGACGAAGGAATCGAGATAAGGCGCGGCGGCATCCGTGCCTGAAAGCAGCCAGCCGTTGATGGCAGTGGCGAAGGTGACGGCTGCAACTGCCATGAGGTGTTGAGTCGGCGTCCAGGAGCGGATCAGGACTTCGCCGGTCGCTGTGCTGCCGCGTTTCCAGTCGATGAAGCCGACGACGGCCATGACAAGGTAGAACACTTGCAGGAGGGCCTGCATGTAAATTTTTGCCTGGACGAACAGCACGAGGTAGATGGCGGTGCCGAGGAAGGCGCATAGCCAGCACCAGAGATTGCGGCGAACGGCGAGAAGAAGGTAGACGAGGCCGAGGGCGGCGGCGATGGCTTCCCAGGGAGAAGTGGCGCGCAGTTGCGTGAGGAGGTCAGACATCGCAGCTCATTCGGCTGGTCCACCGAGCACCTTCATCACAAACACTTTCCGTCCCGCCTCCGCAAACGTAACCTCCGTCTCCTTCCCCAAAATCTCGAACACCCGCTGATGCTCACCCGCGATCTGCGTACTCATCGCGTTCGTCGTCACCTGCAGCTCCGGATAAGTATTCAGCCGCTCGATGAACGCCTTGATCGGCGGGATGTAATCGCTGTTCAACGGATACAGGCTGATTTCAACTGCTGTGCGCATGGCGGAATTCTCGAGTGAATTTACTGCAGCGACCATCTTACCGTCACACCGACCTGCCGCGGCTCGCCAAGCTGCGTGTAACGCTTGGTCGGGAACAGCGGCGGCTCGTTGCCGAAGTAGAAACCACGGATGACGTAGTCTTCGTCGAAGGCGTTGCGAACCCACAGATACGCGTTCCAGCGCTGCGTCTCGTACCCGGCCTTCAGGTGCACCAATCCATAACCCGGCGCGCGCTGGTCGTTCGGCGGCACATCGAAGTAGAAATCGTCGGTCGCACTCGCGTCGATGCGCGCCATCCAGCCTTGCGGATGCCGCCATGTAGCATTCATGGACAACTGATACTCAGGCGCATGTGGCGCGTCACGCGACGGAACCGCAACGCTGCCGTAGTCGAATCCTTCGAGCGACGTGTGCAGCAAGCCGATCGATCCACCCACCTGCAACGCTCGAACCGGCTGCCATCGCGCACTCGCTTCGACACCGCGACTCGTACCGCGTCGCGCATTGATCGTATAGAACACGTAACTGTTCGGATCTTCCGGCTCTGCCTGGTCTCCGGAGCGCACCTGCGGACTCTCGCGCCACATCTGGAACGCAGTGGCCTCCCAGTAGAACCTGGCATCGGCGCTCTGCGATTTGAATCCGACCTCCAGGCTGGTGAGATTCTCGCGGCCGAAGCCGGGCACCAGCAACGCACCGCTGCCTAGATTGAAACCTCCCGCCTTGTAACCACGGGACAGCGACGTAAACAGATTGCGACGTTCGTCGAGTGCGTAACTCAGGCTGGCCTGTGCACCCCACATGCGATCGCGCTCCGATTCCTTGCTCGCGCGCAGACCTTCGTCTTGCATACCCGAATCGCGATAATCGGCATCGCGCTGCTCGAGACGCGCGCCGGCGGACCAGCTCCAGCGCTGCGCGAACACGCCGTCGAGTTGCCCGAAGACCGCGATGTTGGACGCCGAATAGTCGCTGTTCAGGAAATCGTCGGTGACGCTTTCATAGCCGGGTTCGGCATATTCGCCGACGCTGATTTCGTCGATGCTCTCGTCGAGGTTCATGCCGTACGCACCGACCAGCCAGCCCAGCGACTGGTCTTCCGCGGTCCGTGCATGGGACGCGAGGCGCACTTCCAGGCTGCGCGTCTCGCGGTCGCGATCGGCACGATAGAAATAATCGTAGGTATAGGGCTGCCAGCTCTGCGCGTTGCCCCAGTCGCCATCGAAACTGTTTTGCCCATCTGAATTCGCACCGCTGGCAATCACCGTCACATCGCCAAGCGCGAAGGCGCTGCTTTCGATGCGCAATGAAGCGCCGTCGGCCTTCATGGAATCCTTGCCGGGACGATCCGACTGCGAGCGTCGCGAGTTATCGATCGACCAGCCGTCATAGCCATTGTCCAGATCGGCGTGCAGCCAGGTGAAATCGACGCTGGTTGCTTCACTCGGCTGCCAGTGCCATTTGGCGCGGGCCGTCAGCTCGTCACGATCGTTGGTGTCGTCGCGCCCCAGATAGTTATCGTCACGGAACCCATCGCTGCGATAGCGCTGCACGCCTATGCGCCATGCCGAATTCAGCGACTCAGCCGGGCCGGTAGCGACAGCGCCGAACGATGAGGTGTCATAGTCCGCAAACGACACTTCGCTCGACAAACCGAACTTGTCGGCAGGAGCCGCGCCGCGCATGACGATGAGCCCAGCCAGCGCATTGGCGCCATATCGCATTCCCTGCGGACCGCGCAGCACTTCGATGCGGTCGACGTCGAACAGGGTCGCCGCCATGCCTATGCCGCTGAAATCGATGTCGTCGATCAGGAATCCCACCGACGGATTCGGCGCGCCTTCGTATTGTTCGCGTTCGCCGATGCCCCGCAATTGAAAGTAGCGCGGCCGCGAGGTGCCGCCTGCCCAATGCAGGTTCGGCACCGACGTCAGTACGTCTTCGAAATGTTGTACACCGCCGTCGCGCAGGGCTTGGGAATCCAGCACGGTGACGCTCGCAGGCGTATCGAGCAGCGTCTGCTCACGCCAGGTCGCGGTAACGACGACTTCTTCCAGTACGTCATCCCCTGTCGCTGCGGACCGGGCAGGCCCGGCCGCGAAAGCGCCGACTAGCAGGCCGAGACTGGAAAAACCGATGGCAAGACGCATGGACGAATCCTCTGGTGCAAGGATCCGGACGCAGCAGCGCGTTAGCAGCTTCGAACCGATGTCGAACTAGTATTCAAACTAGCAAGCGAAGGAAATCGCATTACCTGCTCCCTACGCCGGTACTAACCGGATCAGGTTCAACGAGTTCGCCAGTCGAGCCCCGCATCGCGCGGCATCCGGCATCTCAGGCCCATTCAGGGCCACCCCAAGGCGGGGCGGATTGTTGCACAGTCGCGCAGTGGCAGCCAGCGCGCCAACGGGTTAGCCAGGCCGGTCCGGGACCGGGCCGTTGTCGAGCCAACTGGACAAGCAGCCTCCGCCGCCTTAACTTGCTGTGCCTATCTACGGAGTCATTCCGCCCATGCCGCAACGCCGCTGCCGGCTTTTTCACGTCGATGCCTTCACCCGCCAGCGATTCTGCGGGAATCCGGCCATCGTGGTGCTCGACGCCGATTCCCTCACCGCCGACGAAATGCAGACCATCGCCACCGAGGTGAATGGGGAGACGGCGTTCGTGCTGGAATCGGAGGCCAGCGACCACGACATGAAGGTGAAATACTTCACGCCGCGACACGAAGTACCCTTCGTGGGCCATGCCACCATTGCCGCGCAATACGTGCGTGCGAAAACCGATGGCAGGCCGACGGGCCGCCTGCGCCAGCGCACCGGTGCAGGTGTCGTCGAAGTGGAAGTGACCGAGGTCGACGGCGACCTGCGCGTTGCGATCACCCAGAACCCGCCGTCGCTCGGGCCGGTGATTGCCGATCATCACCGCAGCCAGGTGTTGAATGCGCTGGGCATTTCCAGTCCTTCGCTGCATTCGGACTGCCCGCTGCAGATCCTTGCCAAGGGCACCTCACGGCTGCTGATCGGCCTGCGCTCGCCGGACCTGCTGACTTCCTTGAAGCCGGATTTCGAAGAGCTGACGCGGCTGACGCCGCACGTCGGCGCGGAAGGCTATTTCGTTTTCGCGTTGAGTCCCGATGGGGATGTGCAGGGCACGCAGTCGCGGATGTTCTGTCCCGCGCTGGGCATTCCCGAGGATCCGGTGAGCGGCAATGCGCACGGCATGCTGGGTGTGTATCTCGTGAATCACGGACTGCTCACGCCTACCGACGGTCGCGTGGTATTCCGCGGTCGCCAGGGAATGTGGATGCGTCGGCCGGGGATCGTGGATGTCGAAGTGCTGTCGTCGGGGAAGGTGGCGCAGCAGGTGAAGATCGTGGGCGATGCGGTGATTGTCTATGAAGCGGAAGTGATGATCTGACTTGCCTCAACCTCTCCCCGCTTACGGGAGAGGTTGAAGACAAAAAATCAATTTATCTTCCCGCCCTTCCCAATCCTCAACACCCTCGCCTCCTTGGGCACGATGTCCTCCGCATCGTGTACCGCCATCACGAGCTGCGTGCCGCTGTGTGCAATGCCTTCCAGCATATCCAGGATGCGCCGGCGCATTTCGGGGTCCAGCCCCGTGCAGGGCTCATCGAGCAGTAACAATTCGGGGTCGTTGATCATGGCGCGAGCCAGCAGCGCGATGCGCATCTGGCCATAAGACACCTGGCGCGGTTTGCGATCGCGCAAGTCTTCGATGCCGAAGTGGCGCAGCCAGCGGGTAGCGGCGCGACGATCGGCGGCGGTGATGGGCTCATTCAGGCCGACGCTCGCGTAGCGGCCCGACACGACCACTTCTTCGAGCGATTCCGCCATGAAATGATCGGCCTGCAACTCAGGCGACACCCAACCCACGCGCCGCTTCCAGTTTTCGATATGCGTTCCTCGCGGCAGTCCATCGCGCACGATGCTGCCGCCGAACGCGACGTGCAAGTCGCCATGAATCAGGCGCAGCAGCGTCGATTTGCCCGAGCCGTTGGCGCCCATCACGGCCCAGTGCTCGCCGCGGTTCAGGGTGAGATTCACGTCGGCGAGGACTTTGCGGTAATCGAGATAAACATCGGCGTTCTCGATCGTGAGCAAGGGCCGATTGCGTTTGCGTAACGAGGCGGCGGGCTTGGGACCTGGGCCGGATATCTTCTCCTGCCGTGGCCTCACGCCCGTGGCCCTGCTTTGTTTCGGCCCCGCCGATACGATGCGCCCCGCCTCGATGTGCGCCACATGCGTGATGTTGTCCGGCAGTTCGTGCGGACGATGCGTAGTTACGATCCAGTCGTGACCACTGCGAGGTCGTTGTAACGCGAGCTTCAATGCCCGGCGTGCCGCATCGTCCAATCCATTGAAGACTTCATCGAGTAGCAGCACTTTCGCCGGAGAGGCGAATGCTCGCGCCACCAGCGTACGACGACGCTGGCCGTATGACAGTCGCAGGATGCTGCGTTTACGCAGCCCCCAAAGCTTGAAACGATTCAGCAGGCGTTCGACCTTCGCACGCTGGCTGCGACTCGGCGTCGTCAGTGGCACGTCTTCGTCGAACAGGCCGGTGGTGACGATCTGCTCGACGGTGAGATCCCAATCGTAGCGAACGTATTTGTCCTGCCGCTCCGGTCCGACGTACGCAATCAGTTCCTTGATGCCGCTCGGTGCGTTCTGCGGCTTGCCGCGAAGCCGGTAAGTACGCTGCTCCTTGCCCGTAGGTGTCGGCCACATGTCCCCACGCAGCATCTTCAGCAGCATGGTCTTGCCCGAACCGTTGGCGCCGACCAGCGCCCAGCGCTCGCCGGGGCGCAGGGCAAAGCTCACATCGTCGAGAATGGTCTGGTCGTCGAGGATGAGCGAGCAATGCTCGAGTTCGATGAGCGGCTCCCTCTCTGGCTTCCTCTCCCGGTCGCCGGTGGAGGATCGAG
>JBEVKB010000012.1:0-37477 GCA_040509875.1 Steroidobacteraceae bacterium
CTCCCTATTTGCCTTTCACGCTCAAAGACTATCTGCAGTTGCTGGATTGGACGGGGCGACAGATTCGTCAAGGCAAACGCGGCCACATTGACGCCGCCCAGCCGCCGATCCTCGAGCGCCTGCAGATCGACCAGGGAGCTTGGCAGGGAATGATGCGATCGCGCGGCAACCGTTTCGGCCGAGCGCTCGGACCCCTGGATCATCTTCGAGTGCACGCCATCACGTTGGCGCAATCCTGGATTCGTGGGCTGAAGCAGGCGGCGCAGCTGTTTCCGCAGAGCTGACTACGCAGCCGTAGGCGGCAAAGTGTAAGCCAGCCAGTGATTGATCGCGACGGATGGGCTCTTCGGCCCAGCGCGCCTGGCGATCCGAATTTCTAACCAATGTGGCGCTCTAGTGGCGCCAGCGTTTCACGATCCGGCACAAATCTATGGTTATCGAGATCATTTTACGACCTGTCAAATTCGTTAATGAATTCGATGGGTGTCCAGGCCTCCACTTTTACGACCTGTCAAATTCGCTAATGAATTCGATGGGTGTCCAGGCCTCCAGAGTCCGGAACGGGCCACGGCAACTCCTTGGTCTCGTCCTCTATGACCAGAGCCGCGCTATGAACTCGTTTATCGACAAAGCACTTACCCCAGCCTCGCCGGGCGTGAGGTCGTGCTCGATGAATGCGCGGCGCGACTTGCAGTCTATGGTGATGATGAAACGGTTGAATGCGAACTTGTGCTGTCCGATTGCGGTTCTCGATTGACACGCGGAAATCTTTCGAATCAAGAACGCCCTCACGCGATCGGTAACTTCCTCGCTAAGGAATGCGCCTAACAGATCCTTGTTCATGCCTTGCCTCAAAATGGGTACACCGTGCGATCTGACGCAACGTTCGCTCGAACATCGACGTCAGATGCAAAAAAACATCGGATTGGTCATAACCACGCCCTGGCAGCATTCGCATCTTCCCTAGAGCGCCTCGATGAGCGAGTAAGCGCATGCATTACCAGAATTTCTGGATAGCGCGATGTCTCGCGGTTGATGACCGAACGGCCCAGTCGCTGATGCTCATTTACGGATTACGCGCACCACAAAAAAAGGCCGCTCTCTCGAGCAGCCTTTTTTCGGTTTGGTGCGGCAGGAGGGATTCGAACCCCCTACCCTCGCGTTCGAAGCACGATGCTCTATCCAAATGAGCTACTGCCGCAACGGGCGGGAGTTTAGCTCAACACGCATGCGGTTCGCGAATTCCACGACCTGCCGGGCCAGCAGGGCGAACTGGGCCTGGACTTTGTCATCCAGGCAGCGGCCATCAGCGCCGAAGAGAGGCTCCGCGGTATTCAGGGTCATCCCTAATGGAGTCGGCCATCCGCGCAGCGCGTGGACGATGGTTCGTACGGAGGTGAGCGTGGTGCCGGCACCCTGCCAGCCGAAGGCGGTCACGATGCAGCCGACGGCGCGATCATGCAGGTAGGGACGTTCGTCGCCGCGCAGGTCTTCGAGCAGGTCGATGGCGTTCTTCAGCAGGCCGGAAATTCCTGCGTGGTACGCAGGCGTCGCAAGGATCAAACCATCGGCGCTACGTACAATGTCGACGAACTGTCGTTGTAGTTCGGTGCGGGCCTGTTCTTCAGGAGCGTATAGGGGCAGCCCCGCCAGCATGGGGCCGGCGAGCAAAGTGGTGACGGCACCTGCGCGCTCAGCCTCTTCGAGTGCGATAGCCAGCGCCTTTTCGGTCGACGAGCCCGCCTTGGTCGTGCCTCCGATGCCGACGATGTGGGGCCGTGGTGTTGGTGAATTCATGCTGTGGCTCGGTGGATCGCGAACGAAACCTTAGCACTTTTCCCGTGTGCGCCGGCGCGTACACACCGCGACATGCATCGGATTGCGTGACTCGCCTCCTCAGCTATGATGCGCGCCGTCGATTGCCATTGTCGTTACGATTGGAAATCCTGAAAGAGAATGAGCGCGCATAGTCAGTTCCGACTGCTGGGCCAGCGGCGCTTCGCTCCATTCTTCGTGGCGCAGGCGTTCGGCGCCTTCAACGACAACGTGTTCAAGAATGTGCTGGTCATTCTGGCCACTTATCACGCCGCCAGTCTCACCACCATGGCGCCCGAGCTGCTCACCAACATCGCCGGTGGGCTGTTCATCCTGCCCTTCGTGCTGTTCTCGGGAATCGCCGGTCAACTGGCGGACCGCTACGACAAGACGCTGGTGCTGCGTACGGTCAAGGCGTTCGAGATCCTGATCATGCTGGTCGCGGCGATCGGATTTGCGACCGCACGCATCGACGTATTGCTCGGCGCACTGTTCATGATGGGGATGCATTCCACCTTCTTCGCACCCGCTAAATACGGATTGTTGCCGGAGGTGTTGCACGGGTCGGAGCTGGTCGGCGGCAATGCGCTGGTCGAGATGGGTACGTTCGTCGCGATACTGCTCGGTACTGTGCTCGCCGGCATTCTCGCCAATCACGGGCACACCGGTATCATCATCGCCACGTTGATCGGTGTCGCCGTACTGGGCCTGCTCGCCAGTCTCGGCATTCCGAAGCTGTCTCCCGCCGCGCCGGGACTCAAGATCGATTGGCGCCCGTGGACTTCGACGTGGGCGAATATTACCGCAGCACGCCATTCGCGCAGCGTGATGCTCTCCATTCTCGGCATTTCCTGGTTCTGGTTTTACGGTGCGCTGGTGCTGGCGCAATTGCCGCTGTATTCGCTGAAATTCCTGGGCGGCAGCGAGCAGGTCGTCACCTTGCTGCTGGTGATCTTTTCGGCAGGCATAGGCGTCGGTTCGTTGTTGTGCGAGCGGCTGTCCGGTCATCGCGTCGAGATCGGTCTCGTGCCGTTCGGATCCATCGGGCTCACGGCCTTCGCCGTCGATCTTTACTTCGCGACGCCCCACTCGCCTGCTGGCAATGAGCTGTCGGCTGGTGAATTCATTCGCCAGGCAGGCTCATGGCGCGTGCTCATGGACCTCGGTCTGATCGGCGTGTTCGGCGGGCTGTTCATCGTGCCTCTGTACGCGCTGATCCAGCAGCGTGCGCCGCGTGAGTCGATGTCCCGCGTCATCGGTGCGAACAGCATCATCAATGCATTGTTCATGGTGGCGGCGGCGCTGCTAGGCGCACTCGCGTTGCACCTGGGATTCACGATTCCGCAGCTGTTGCTCGCCACCGGTATCCTGAATGCGTTCGTCGCCATCTACATCTACAGCCTGGTGCCGGAATTCATGTTGCGCTTCGTCGCCTGGCTGCTGGTGAATTTCATCTATCGACTGGACCAGCGGGGAATCGGCAACGTGCCGCAGAGAGGTCCTGCACTGCTCATCTGCAATCATGTGAGCTTTGCGGATGCCATCGTGATTTCCGCGGCGTGTCCGCGACCGGTGCGCTTCATCATGGAGAGCAGCATCTTCCGCATCCCGGTGGCCAGCATGATTTTTCGCGGCATGAAGGCCATTCCGGTAGCGCCAGCCCGCGAAGACCCGGAAGTGTACGCACGCGCATTTCAGATCGTGGCCGAGGAATTGCGCGCTGGAAATCTCGTGTGCATTTTCCCCGAGGGCCGACTCACGTCAGACGGCCAGGTCGGGGAGTTCCGCGCCGGCATGATGCGGATACTGCTAGAAACGCCGGTGCCCGTTGTGCCTCTCGCCTTGTCAGGGCTGTGGGATTCGATGTTCTCGCGCAAGTACCCGGCGGTATGGCAACGCTGGCCACGACGATGCTGGCCGAGGATTTCGTTGTTTGCGGGAGAGCCCGTCGCGGCCGATCAGGCGGATTTGCCTTCTCTACGAGAGCGAGTAATCGCGCTGCGTGGAGCGCGACCCTAGAGTCTGCGGGGTCCGCGACGATCGCGAGCGCGCCAGTAGCGAATGATGACGAAGCCGGTAGCCATACCGCCGAGGTGAGCGAAGTGCGCTACACCCTGCGATGTCTGCGTCACGCCCATGTACAGCTCGAACAATCCATACAGCGTGACGAACAACCATGCACGCATCGGGATGGGCGGAAACAGCAGCACTAACATGCGCTGCGGAAACGCCATGCCAAAAGCCAGCAGCAGGCCGAAGACGCCGCCGGACGCGCCGACCACGGGATATGGCGGTAAATTCGCAACGCTCACGACGACCAGGTGCATCAATGCCGCACCGACGACACACAGCAGGTAATAAACGAGGTAACGCTTCGCACCAAACAGTCGCTCGATCTCCGAGCCGAACATGAACAGCGCGAACATGTTGAAGAACAGGTGAGTGAAGTTCGCGTGCAGGAAGCCGTACGTGAGCAGCTGCCAGATCTGGAACGGAGCGCCGTCGTCGTAGGTGATGGCCTGTGGCGGCCACAACGCGAGATAGTGCTGGAACAGCCCGCCTACGAGGTATTGCAGGAGGAATGCGCCGACGTTGGCGAGAATCAGCGTTTTGTTGACGGGCGTGATGCGATCGAACATCGTCGCAGTATGGAGGCGGCCGGCGACGATTCAAACCGGAGCGCCGAAAAAATATCGGCGCTCCGTTGGGCGAGCTTCAGACGGCTTTCAGTGCGAACGCCGGTTGTGCGCGATAGGTGAGGTCGAGATCACGGGCCACCGCCTCGTGAGTGATCGCGCCTTCATGCACGTTCAGTCCGTGAGCCAGGCCGGGATCCAAGGCAAGCGCCTTTGCCGCACCGTGATCGGCTAGTGCCCTGACGTATGGCAATGTTGCATTGGTGAGGCCGAAAGTCGAAGTGCGCGGGACAGCACCTGGCATGTTGGTCACGCAGTAGTGGACCACGCCATCCACCGTGAAGGTGGGTTCCGTGTGCGTCGTCGGCCGACTGGTTTCGAAACAGCCGCCCTGGTCGATGGAAATATCGACCATCACCGAGCCGGGTTTCATTTTGCGGACCATGTCGCGAGTGACGAGTTTCGGCGCCGCGGCGCCGACGACCAGCACTGCACCGATCACGAGATCGGCCTGGATGACCAGCGCTTCGATCGCTTCCGCCGTCGAAGCCACCGTCTTGAGGCTGCCGCCGAAAATCGAATCGAGCGCGCGCAGGCGCTTTAGTGAACGATCGACGATGGTGACGTCGGCGCGCATGCCGACTGCAATCTCTGCAGCGCTGGTGCCCGAAACGCCGCCACCGAGGATGACGACATTGGCGGGCGCGACGCCGGGAATGCCACCGAGCAATACACCCAATCCACCGTTGGCTTTCTGCAGCGATGCGGCGCCGACCTGCACTGACATGCGGCCAGCTACTTCGCTCATTGGCGTCAGCAGTGGCAACGATCCATCGGCCGCGGTGACGGTTTCATAAGCGATGCAGGTGGCGCCGGATGCCATCAGCGCCTTGGCCTGGTCGAGATCGGCTGCGAGATGCAGGTAGGTGAAGAGCACCTGGCCCTTACGCAGCATGCGGCACTCGGCCAGTTGCGGCTCTTTCACTTTGACGACGAGATCCGCGGCTGCGAAGACTTCAGCCGCTGTAGCGACGATGGTTGCGCCTGCCGCCTGGTATGCGGAGTCGGCGAGGCCGATGCCTGCGCCTGCCGTGCTCTGGATCAGAACTTCATGTCCCGCGTTGACGAGCTCTCGCACGCCGGCCGGCACGAGACCCACTCGATATTCATGATTCTTGATTTCTTTCGGCACACCGACGCGCATGAGTCCCTCGCTTGCATGGATTGAGACGATTGAGATGACAACCGGTCCGGCCAATGTAGAGGCACCGCCACGGCAGGACATTGCAATGACCCAGCCCAGGGTGGGTGACATGTGGCAGAATCCGTCGCCAAATCCAATTTTCACGCCGGATTCCACCGCCATGCCACTCGACCGCTTCGACCGGGCCATTCTCCACGCCCTGCAACTCGACGGCCGCGTCGCCAATAGCACGCTGGCCCAGCAGGTCAATTTGTCAGAATCAGCTTGCCTGCGACGAGTGCGCGCGCTTGAGGAATCGCGCTTGATCGAGAGCTATACGGCGGTCATCAATCAACTCAAGGCGGGCTGCCCGGTCAATGTGTTCGTCAACATCACGCTGGATCGGCAGGATGAAAACGATCTGCGGAAGTTCGAAGAGACGGTGCGCAAGATCCCCGAGGTGATGGAGTGCTACCTGATGACGGGGGACTACGATTATCTGATCCGCGTCGTGGTCGCGGACACAGCTGACTTCGAGCGGCTGCATTCGAAGCATCTGACGCGATTGCCCGGGGTGGCGCGCGTGCATTCGAGTTTTGCGTTGAGGACGGTGCAGAAGTCTCGCGAGTTGCCGATTAAATGAGAGGAGATAAGAACGCGTGTCCACGAATCGACACCGCCTTCACCAACACCCAGATCTTCATGCCCTGCCTCAAACTCAATGCGACCGACGCAGCTCGCGTAACGCGTGCAAGCACGATTGCGCCGCCGACATCGACGTCGATGAGATCGGTCTCCGCATCGTCACTCGCAATACGCGAAATTTCGCCGACGAGCACGTTGCGCACGCTCAGTCCCTCCGGCGCCTGGGTGGCAAGGATCACATCGCGCGCCAACACCTGCACACGCACCGTTGCGCCGGGCCGTGCATTGCGCAGGTTTACATTGATGACACCCGCGCCCACACGCACCGCCGCCAATCCAGTCTGTGGATCCGCTGCGGCGATCGATCCAGTCAACACCGCGCCGACAGCATCGACACCGACGATGGCGCGCAGCGCCGGATGCAGGCTGATAGCTTCGATGCCGCCCTGGGCCATCACCCGTCCTTGATCCAGCAGCACGACATGCGACGCAAGCCGCAGCACTTCATCAAATTGATGGCTGACATAGACGATGGGCAACGCGAATTCATCGCGCAGCGTTTCCAAGTAGGGCAACACTTCGTCGCGCCGTGCCGCGTCGAGCGATGCGAGCGGTTCATCGAGCAACAGCAGCCGTGGTTGCGACAACAGTGCTCGCCCCAACGCGACGCGTTGGCGCTCGCCTCCGGACAGCGCATGCGGACGACGTTGCAACAGTGCGCCCAAGCCGAGCAACTCGATGACCTTGTCTACGCCGATGCGGCGTTCTCCAGCAGGCGCACGCCGCTCGCCATAACGCAGGTTCTTGTCTACGTTCATATGCGGGAACAAACGCGAATCCTGAAATACATAGCCGATGCGGCGCTGTTCGGGCGCCAGGCGAATGCCCTTCGACGAGTCCTCCAGCACCACGCCATCGACTTCAATCAAAGCGCGTTCCGCTTTGAGCAGGCCCGCAACGATATTGATCAGCGTGCTCTTGCCGCAGCCCGAGCGACCGAACAGCGCAACGATGCCCGGCGTCGCCACTTCGATGGCGACATGCAACTCGAAGTGATCGCGGCGCTTGATCGCCGCAAGCTTCAGCACGAGCTAGCGTCCCATGGCGCGACGCATGCGTCGTGCGATGAGTTCGGAGACGAGCAAGCCGCCGAGCCCGAGCGTGAATGAGATCGCCGCAAGCCGCGCAGCCATCGCATCGCCGCCTGGTGTCTGCAACGCTGTGTACAGCGCGAGCGGCAAGGTGCGCGTCTCGCCGGGAATATTGGAAACGAAGGTGATCACCGCACCGAACTCACCCAAGCCGGCAGCGAAGGCAATGATGGCGCCAGCTAGAACGCCGGGAAGCATCAGCGGCAAGGTGATCGTGAAGAATCGATCCCACGGACCCGCCCCGAGAGTGCGAGCGGCTTCTTCGAGACCGGGATCTGCACCCTCGAGAGAGATCCTGATCGCACGCACCACGAGTGGAAAAGTCATCACTGCAGTGGCGAGCGCAGCGCCGGCTCGCGTGAATATGAGCTGAATACCGAAAGTTCCGTAGAGCCAGCTGCCGAGCCAGCCGCGCATGCCGAAGATCACCAGCAGCAGGTAGCCGATCACCACGGGTGGCAGCACCAACGGCAAGTGCACTACTGCGTCGAGTAGCAGGCGGCCGTGAGATCGACTACGCGCCAGCCACCATGCAACGAAAATGGCGCACGGCACGCTGGCCAGCACGCTGCGCAGCGCGACGCTCAAGCTTAGCGACAGGGCCTCAAGTTCAGCAGCAGACAGCATGTGGATTACAGAAATGACAGCTCGATGAGTGACTGTGACTTGCCACGAGCGTAGCCAAGTTACTGCCATTCCGCCTAATATGACCGGCGCCAATACGAACAGTTTTTCAACCGACGCGCTTAACACACGGGGGTTACGCAATGAGAAGTGGAATCATAGCCGGACTGATGCTGGCAGGCTTGCTGAGCGTCGGCACGGTCAACGCCGAATGTATTTATCCCAAGGCGCCCTCCGACATGCCGAACGGCGCAACGGCGAGCGAACAGGAGATGGTCGCGGGCATGAAGGCCGTGAAGGAATACAACGCACAGGTCACTGCCTACCTGGCCTGTCTCGACATGAAGATGGAAACCGACATCGCGGCGGCGGGCACCGATGCGCCGGCCGACCAGGTCGCGCAGATCAAGGCGATCAACGCGAAACGGCACAATGCCGCCGTCGACGAACTGGAAGCGCATGCAGCCCGCTTCAACGAACAGGTCAAGGCCTTCAAGAACAAGGGCAAGAGCTGACCCGGCACCTCGACATCGATGTGACAGAACGAGCCCGGTCCGACCGGGCTTTTTTTCACCTGCGAGTTGACGCAAATGTGCGCTGTTTCACCCAAGCCGACGCTGTCCGCCGCTCAAGTCGCTGCCGGTGCCGCCGATGCAGTGGCCGGGAACCCCGCTCACGCTTGTCACGGCTGTCTTCAGGAACTCGAGCATGAATATTGTCGCTGCACCGAAATTCGTCGCGCTGGCGCTGTTTGCATTGTCGTTCGCCGCTCACGCCGACTGCCCGTTTCCGAAAGCCCCGGCCACCGTGCCGGACGGCAAGAGCGCCTCCGAGGCCGACATGATGGCGGCGATGGCGGCATTCAAAGCCTACAACGACGAAGTGACCGCGTTCGGCAGCTGCCTGGAAGATGAAACCAAGGCCAAGTCGGCCGGCACCGCCCAGCTCATGCAGTTGAAGACCATGCAGAGCAAGAAACTGAACGCGGCGGTCGAGGAACTGCAGACCAAGGCCAAGCAGTTCAACGAACAGGTCAGGATCTTCAAAGGCCGCTGATTTGACAGTCATTTCATCGTTGGCATGACGGGGAGTGGTCCGCTCACTTCCCGGTTCGACAGGTTTCCCGTCAACCGTTAATTGTTCGCAATGCGACCCTCGTCGCACTTGCGAGCGGAAGCTCCAAATTCGGCATCAAGTCCGGCTGCCTGCGGCCGATCCAGGCAGCAGTGCGTCGTCGCGATCGAGGCTGCGGTCCATCGCGACGAGAACGCCCCCAGCTGTCAAATGTGGAGACTTACGACGATGAAAGTGATGTTGGTCAAATGGACTGTAGCCCTCGCACTTGCCACCGGTGCGATGAGCGTGCAGGCCGACTGCGTTTATCCCAAGGCGCCCGCAGCCATCCCCAATGGGGCCACTGCCAGCGAAGGGGACATGATGGCCGCGATGACTGCGTTCAAGACTTACGACGCCGATGTGAAAACGTTCGGCGCGTGCCTGGAGCAGGAGACCAAGGAGAAGTCCGCCGGCACCGCGCAGCTCATGCAGCTCAAGACCATGCAGAGCAAGAAACTCAACGCCGCCGTGGAAGAACTACAGAGCAAGGCGAAAGAGTTCAACGAACAAGTGCGTTTGTTCAAAGCCCGCGCCGGCTGATCGCAAGCCGGCGATAGCTGCCGGCTACCGGTCGTGACAAACTGACGACGCCCGCCAAGGGTTACCTGGCGGGCGTTTTCATTTGTAAGTGCCCAACCCATGACCACGCCCGCCGAAGCAGAAGCCGCGATCCGCGCCCAGGTCAAAGCCCTGCCCGCGCAACTCACTGCGCTGATCGATCTTCCAGGCGCAATTCTGCGCGAGCCCATCGTCGCGTCACGAGATCAGCCGCCGTTCGATCGCGTCATGATGGATGGTATTGCGATCGCTACCAGCGCCAGCAACGCCGGTCGCCGCCAGTTTCGAATTGCCGGGACGCAAGCTGCGGGTGCGCGCCAGATGGTGCTCGCCGATCCCGATGCTTGTTTCGAGGCGATGACCGGTGCAGTGCTCCCCCACGGCTGCGATGCCGTGATTCCGGTGGAACACATCGCCATCGAGACAGGCGTCGCAACGCTCTCCGGGCACGTCACGCCGATTGCCGGCATGAATGTTCATGCTCGCGGCATCGACTGTCGCGCCGGCAGCGAGTTGCTCGATAGCGGCGTGCGGCTCGGCCCGGCGGAGGTCGCGGTGATCGCATCGACGGGGCTGGCTCGTGTTGCCGCCACCCGGCCGCCGCGCATCATGGTGATCTCCACCGGCGACGAACTCATCGAGCCGGGCGACGCGGTGGAAGGTTGGCAGATCTATCGCTCGAACGTGTACGGAGTGCTCGCTACCCTCAAGGCCCGCGGCTTCGAGCATCTCACCCAGGACCATCTGCCCGACGACCTGGACATCCTGCGCCGACGGCTTCGCGCCCATCTCCAAGCGCACGATGTGCTGATCTTGAGCGGCGGCGTCTCAATGGGCAAATTCGACTACATCCCACAGGTACTCGGCGAACTCGGCATCAAGGTGGTCTTCCACAAGGTCGAGCAACGCCCCGGCCGGCCGCTCTGGTTCGGCGTAGGCGGCAATGGCGAGACGGTGTACGCTTTGCCCGGCAATCCGGTATCCACCCTCGTGTGCTTATTGAGATATGTTCTGCCGGGCCTTGCGACGGCGCTGGGTGCGCCCCACATTCCCCCTGAATTCGTCGCTTTGTCAGAGGATGTCCCAGTGAAGCCTGCGTTGACGCTGTTCCTCCCCGTGAAGCTGGCTGCGCCGCTCGACGGGCAGGCTGCAGCCGCCAGCATCTGGGCGACGCGAGGATCGGGCGATTTCACTGCGCTGATCGGCACGGCGGGGTTCGTCGAATTGCCGCCCGGTCCCCGAGTCGTTCCGCGCGGTACGCTCGTCCCCCTGTATCGCTGGTAGCTCATGTCCCTCGACGCCACCCGCAGCAACGTCGTCAATCTATCGGCTGTCGCCCACCCTCGCGACACGCTCGGCAGGCCGTTGCACGACCTGCGCATCTCGGTCATGGATCGTTGCAACTTCCGCTGCCCTTACTGCATGCCGAAGGACACCTTCCACGCCAACTATCGTTTCCTGAAAACCAACGAACGGCTGTCGTTCGAAGAGATCACGCGCCTCGCGCGCCTGTTCGCCGGACTGGGAGTGAAGAAGGTGCGACTCACTGGCGGCGAGCCGCTGCTGCGAACCAACCTGTCGGAACTGGTCGGCGAACTCACGGCGCTCGACGGCGTACAGGACGTCGCGTTGACGACCAACGCCGTGCTGCTGTCCCAGCATGCCGCCGAATTGAAAGCCAACGGACTGCATCGAATTACGGTCAGTCTCGATACGCTCGATCCCGAGATCTTCCGGCGCATGAGCGGCGGTTTCGCGGAGCTGGATCGCGTGCTGCAAGGTATCCAGGCCGCCGTCGATGCTGGCCTGACTCCGATCAAGATCAATGCGGTGATCGAACGCGGCGTCAACGATCACACCGCACTCGACCTGGTCGAACGGTTTCGCGGCACCGGCATCATCGTGCGTTTCATCGAATACATGGACGTAGGCAATCGCAACCAGTGGAGCCTCGATCGCGTTGTGCCTTCGCGCGAACTGGTGGCGAGAATTTCAGAACGCTGGCCATTGCGTGCAGCCCAACAGAATTATCGCGGCGAAGTCGCCGAGCGCTACGAGTTCGCGGATGGCGGCGGCGAAGTCGGCTTCATCTCCTCGGTGACGAACGCGTTCTGCGGCGATTGTACTCGCGCCCGGCTATCGTCCGAAGGCGTGTTCTATACCTGCCTGTTCGCCAACGCCGGGCTCGACCTGCGCACGCCACTGCGCAACGGCGCCAGCGACGACGACTTGCTCGACCTGATTCGCCACACGTGGCAACGGCGCAGCGACCGTTACAGCGAACTGCGCTCGACACTGCCTCCCGGCGAACAACCGCTGCGCAAGATCGAGATGTATTACATCGGCGGCTGACATGTCATCTGCATTCACTCACATCGATTCCGCGAACCGGCCGACCATGGTCGATGTGAGCGGCAAGACAGCCACGCGACGGACGGCGACTGCGGAAACTCGCGTGCGTTTTCCAGCAGCGGTGGCGCAAGCGTTGCGAGCACAAGACTTCAGCACTTCGAAGGGGCCGGTGTTTCACACGGCCATCATTGCCGGTGTCATGGCGGCCAAGCGCACGCACGAGCTGATCCCGTTCTGCCATCCGTTAGGGATAGAGAACTGCAAGATCCTGATCGACATGCACGACGACGATGCCGTCATCCGCTGCACCGTCGCCGTCACTCACAAGACCGGCGTGGAAATGGAAGCGCTCACCGGCGCCAGCATTGCCGCGCTGACGATTTACGATATGTGCAAGGCGCTGTCGCACGACATCGTCATCGCGGACACGCGCTTGGTCGAGAAGCGCGGCGGTAAGAGCGATGTCGTGACTGCGCCCTAGAGATACCGATGTCACTTCCTCCTCTTTTCGGCCTCGTGCTCGCTGGCGGCACCAGTTCACGCATGCAACGGGACAAGGCGGCGCTTGCCTACCATGGCAAGCCGCAGTTGCAGTGGGCGTATGAGCTGCTTGAACGCTTCACCACCGCCACATTCGGCTCCGTGCGTCCGGATCAACGCGATGACGAACTACGCCGCTCGCTGCCGCAGATCGTCGACCGGCATCCGGGCATCGGTCCGCTGGCCGGCATCGAAGCCGCGCTACTGAGCCATCCCAAGGCCGCGTGGCTGGTCGTTGCCTGCGACCTGCCGTTCCTCGATGCGCGCACACTCGAATTACTGGTCCAGAATCGCGACGGCTCGCGTATCGCAACTGCATTTCGTAGCGCTCACGATGGACTCCCCGAGCCGCTGTGCGCGATCTGGGAGCCACGTAGTAGCGAGTCGGTCGCGGCAGTCATTGCAGCGAACCGTTCGTGTCCACGTAAGCTGCTGATCAACTCGGACGCGCGACTCCTCGACCTGCCGGACGCACGCGCGCTCGACAACATCAATACGTCGCAGGAATTCGGTGAGGCGCAAAGTGCTCTGCGAGCGCCTGTCGCAACGAGTAACGGCAGCACGGTCAACCTGCGAGTTCAGTATTACGCGCTGTTTCGCGAGCAGGCAGGACGCAGCGAAGAATCGGTGAGCACGACTGCCAGGACGCCGGCAGCCCTGTACGCGGAACTGCAATCGCGACATCCATTCAAGCTCGCGCCCGAACAACTCAAGGTCGCCATCAACGCGGACTTTCGTGACTGGTCGACACCGCTCACCGACGGCGATACGGTCGTGTTCATTCCGCCGGTGGCCGGCGGATGAAGGCTTTCGCATTCGCAACGACGGATCTCGACCTGCAGGCGCTGCGACTGCAGTTGGCCGATCCGACAGCCGGCGGTTATGCGTCGTTCGAAGGTTGGGTGCGCAATCACAACGAAGGCTTGGCGGTGAACCGGCTGGAATACGAAGCCTTCGCGGCGCTCGCTGAAAAAGAAGGCGAGCGGATCGTGCAGGAGGCGATTACCCGCTTCGGCGTTGTCAATGCGGCGTGCGTGCATCGCGTCGGGTCGCTGGCCATCGGCGATCTCGCGGTGTGGGTCGGTGTCAGTTCACGCCATCGTGCCGAAGCCTTCGCCGCTTGCCGCTTCATCATCGATGAAGTGAAACACCGGGTGCCTATCTGGAAGAAGGAGCACTACGTCAACGGCGATTCGGGGTGGGTGAATTGCGAGCGCTGTGCGGAGCCGACGCATGTGCACCTGGGCCATCACGATCATGCCCACGAGCACGGGCATTCGCATGCAGTCACGTCGCCCCAGCCAGATTATTCGCGGCAGATGACGCTTCATGACGTGGGCGCCGCGGGCCAGGATAAATTGACGCGAGCACGCGTGCTGGTGATCGGTGCGGGTGGCTTAGGTGTGCCGGTGCTTTCCTATCTTGCTGGCGCTGGCGTCGGCACTTTGGGTATCGTCGATGGCGATTCGCTCGATGCGAGCAACCTACATCGCCAGACGCTGTATGCGTTGAGCGATGTCGGTCAGGGCAAAGTGACATTGGCTGCGCAACGACTGCGTGCGCTGAATCCGGCGATCGCGATCGTCGAGCACGCGGAGCGCTTCGATCATGGCAACGCAGAGAGGTTGCTCGCCGGCTACGACCTGGTGGTGGAATGCAGCGACAATTTCGCCACCAAGTTTCTCGTCAATGACGCAGCGGTGCGAGCGCGCAAGCCTGCGATCTTCGCCAGCGTCTATCAATACGAAGGGCAGCTGCAGGTCTATCGTCCGGACCATGACAACGCTTGCTTGCGTTGCTTGTGGCCGGAAGCTACGCGCGACGGACTCGTGGGTAACTGCGCCGAAGCCGGTGTGCTCGGGCCTGTGCCTGGTGTGTTCGGCAGCCTGCAGGCGCTGGAGGCGTTGAAGCTATTGCTCGGCCTGCCCGGCCAACTCATCGGCGAGATGTTGCTGATCGACTTGCTGACGCACGATCAACGCAAGCTGCGCACGTCGCGTCGCGTGGATTGTGCTCACGATGGATCGCGTGCGCTGAGCGCGCCGTCGGCCGATCTCGAAGTGAGTTTTGGAGAATTGCGGCCGGCGGTGAATGCGGGATTCACGGTGATCGACATTCGTGAGCCGGATGAGGTCAGCGATGCACCGTTGCCGCAGCGGGCTGCGTTGGAGATACCGTTAGGGAGCCTGTTGGAGAACAATGCGACTCTCGATCCGGCGCAGCATTACCTATTGGTGTGTGCTCGCGGTGCTCGCAGTCTTGCTGCTGCGGGTTATCTGAGAGAGCGTGGATTTCGGAATGCTTACTCGCTGCGTGGGGGGGCTGCTTCGCTCACTGGCGCTTCGCGAGGGTGAGGGAGTCGCTCTGCTTTGCTTCGCGGGCGCCTACGGCGCCCGCGAAGCAAGAGTTACCGCGCCGGATTTACGTGCAGCACTAAATCGATACGCCGATTGCGAGCACGCCCGTCGGCAGTCTCATTCGTCGCCACGGGCCGCGCCTCCCCGTAGCCGATGGAGCTGACTTTCTCCGGGTCGAGAGCGAAGTTACTTACGATGTATTGCTTCACAGCGTCGGCACGATCCTGCGACAGGATCAGGTTCGTCGAATCGCCGCCGTTGGAATCCGTGTGGCCTTCCACCACGACAGTGGCGCCGGGAAACAGCGCCAGCGAGCGCTTCACTTTGTCCATGAGTGCGGCGCTGCCTGAATCGATCACGCTGCGACCCGATGGAAACTTGATACCCAACAGCGAGATCACCACGTCGTCGCCCTGTCGATAGACGCGCGCTTCGTTGGGGAGGAACGAAGTCTCGATGGTTGCGACGTTGCTACGCAGCCGCTCCTGCGCATCGACCCGTTTCTGTAACGCGATGCGCTCTTCGGAAACACCGCCGAGACGCGCCTCGAGACGCTGCAACTCGACGTTGAGCGCTGTAGCCTGCTCCTTGCTGTCATCCAGATCCTGCGTGAGCCGGCGGATTTCCTGTCGCTGCTTCTGTGCATACGTCAGCATGGACTGCATCGCGCTCTGCATGCCTGTATCGAATCGCGGCGTGACTTCCATTTCCGTGCCGAGACTGCGCAGCGGCTCTTCCCAACTCAGCACTAGCTCTTCGACACCGGACTGATCGTCCTTCTCCTTCGCCAGCACACCGCCGATGAGTTGCGCGAGGTACAACGCATGGCGCGCTTCGTAGCTTGCGTCGGCGGCGAGATTCTTCGGCACGGTGGTGTCGTAGCGGTTGCGAGTGATCTCCTGTTCGGCCTGCGCCAGGTTGCGGCGCGCGAGCTGCAACGTTCGCGGCGCGAGCTTTTCGACTTTCAACTCATCCGCCTTGGCGATGAGCGCACGCGCTTCGGTGAGCAAAGCATTCTTGATCGCGGTGAGTTCGGCATCGCGCAACAGGACTTCCGCTTCGGCGGAGCGCTTCTGCGCCGTCTTCGTATCGTTCTTCTCGACCGCACGCGCGGCTTGATCGAAACGCTCGGCCGCTTTCTGCCAGCTCTCCGGCGCGAGCTTCGGCGCACCTGCATTGATGGTGTCCTCGCGAGTCTTGATGACGCTGCTCAATGCCTGGCGCGACGCTGCGGCGTTTACATTTGCTTTCTGCAACGCCGCCTGGCCCTCCGCCAGTCTTTCCCTGACACGCTCGGGATTACGCCCGCGTGCCGCATCCTTGCTCGCATCGTCGTAGGCTTCGATCACCGACTGGAAAGCGGCCGGCGCAAGAGCATCGACCTGTTCGGCGCGGGCTTTCTCGATGGCCGCGGCGAAACTCGCCAGCTGCGGGTCACGCGAAGGAGTCTGGGCACCGGCGGAAAATGCCAATGCCATCGTCAGGCCGACCAGCAGTCGTCTCATCCATGCCCGGCAGGAGTTCATGCGGCAATCCGAAAGCAACGAGGGCATGCAGTATAGAGCGATCAGGGCCGGATCTGTCCCGAGCCGCGCACCTTGTACTTGTAACTCGTGAGCTGCTCGACACCGACCGGACCGCGCGCGTGAAATTTGTCGGTAGAAATACCGATTTCCGCACCCATGCCAAACTCGCCGCCGTCGGCGAACTGGGTCGAGGCGTTATGCAAAACGATGGCGCTGTCGACAGCATTCAGGAATCGTTCAGCGGTTGCGCCATTGGCGGTGACGATCGATTCGGTATGCGATGAGCCGTATTTCGCGATGTGCGCGATTGCACCGTCGACTCCATCGACGACCCTGGCCGCGATGATGGCGTCGAGATACTCGGTGTACCAATCCGCTTCGAGTGCGACCTTGACGCGTGCATCGACGCTGCGAACAGTGTCGTCGCCGCGCACTTCGCATCCAGCGTCCAGCAATGTCGCGATCACTTGTGGCAGATGAGTCTGCGCCACAGCGCGATCGACCAGCAGTGTCTCGGCGGAGCCGCACACTCCCGTGCGTCGCAGCTTCGCATTCAGAACGATCTCGCAGGCCATGGCCAGGTCCGCATCGGCATCGACATAAACATGGCAGACGCCTTCGAGGTGACCGATGACCGGCACGCGCGCTTCCTGCTGCACACGAGCGACGAGGCTCTTGCCACCGCGCGGTACGATCACGTCGATATAGTCATTCATGCCGGACAGCATGCGGCCCACCGCGGCGCGATCCGTCGTCGGCACCAATTGAATCGCCGCTTCGGGCAGGCCAGCCGCACGCAATCCGGCGAGCAGGCATTCGTGAATCGCCCGGCTCGAGCGCTGGCTTTCCGAGCCGCCGCGCAGAATAACGGCATTACCGGATTTCAGGCACAGCGCACCGGCATCCGCCGTGACGTTGGGTCGGCTCTCGTAAATGATGCCGATGACGCCCAGGGGCACACGCACGCGCTGGATCGACAAGCCATTGGGACGGGTCCATTCCGTAATGAGACTACCGATGGGATCGGCCAGAGCCGCGATCTCTTCCAGGCCGCGCGCCATGGACTCCACACGCTTGTCATCCAGTTGCAGGCGATCCAGCAGCGCACTGGAGAGATTCCGGGCACGCGCCGCTTCGAGATCCAGCCGGTTGGCGGACAGGATCGCCGCGGCTTGCTCGCGGACGGCGCTCGCCGCACGCGTGAGTGCTAGATTTTTCTCGGCTGTAGTCGCCTGTGCCAGGACCTGCGCGGCCTGCAGGGCAGCGCGACCGATGCCATCCATCAGGGAAACGATGTCGCTGTTGGAACCTAGTGCGGCGTTCATGCTCCTTTATAGCAAAGAAATGTCGACGGTCGCGATGCTTTCCGCGGCGTGAACCATGCGCTCGCGCCGGGCGTTCTGCAGGATTATTGAACAATCTCAACGTACATCAACGCGTGTACACTGATCCTTCACAGATCGTTCGGAGTCGCGGTGCCCCAGGTTCACGTCAATGGTATCCATCTCGAATATGAATCGTTCGGCGACACCCGGGATCCGGTGATGCTACTGATCATGGGATTGGGAGCGCAGCTCACGCGCTGGACCATCCCATTCTGCGAGAAGCTGGTGGCGCGCGGCTACCGGGTGATCCGCTTCGATAATCGCGATGTCGGCCTGTCGAGCAAATTCGACGCTGCCGGCGTGCCGGATCTCGGCCAGATCATGGCTGCCCGCTTCACCGGCGTGCAGGCGAAACTGCCCTACACATTGCATGACATGGCAGCGGACGCTGTCGGCCTGCTCGATGCGCTAGCTATCGCGAAGGCGCATGTGGTGGGTGCATCGATGGGAGGCATGATTGCCCAGCAGGTCGCTGCGGAATATCCCGAGCGCGTGCTCTCCCTCACCTCGATCATGTCGACCACCGGCAATCCGGCGTTGCCGCCGCCTACGGCTGCAGCCGCGTCGGTGCTGATGTCGCGTTACCCAAACCTCGACGATCACGCGGCCTACGTCGAACATGGCCTGCATGCCCTGCGCACCATTTCGAGTCCGGGTTTTCCATTCGACGAAACAGCCACGCGGGAACGCATCCTCAGCGACGCATTGCGCGGCTACAGCGCGACGGGATTCGGTAGACAACTTGCAGCCCTCGCGGCATCGGGGGATCGCCGCAACCACCTTCGCAGCATCAAGGCGCCGACCATGATCATTCATGGCGAGAACGATCCGCTCGTACCGGTCGCGGCCGGACGCGACACGGCAGCGGCGATTCCCGGTGCTGAATTGCGGGTGTTTGCGGGAATGGGCCACGATCTGCCGGCGGCGCTGTACGACAAGATCATCGATGCCATCGTCAGCGTCGCGGCGCGTGCCAGCTAGGCAACGCTGAGCGGTCTTATCGCGCCACCGCCGTCACCCGCCGAGACGCAACTAAATCGCCCCAGCGCGCGTTGCACAGGTGTCTGCTTGTCGCCGCGGCGTACGAGCACGTTTGAACCAGTCAACCCGGAGATCCGCAATGGATGATTACGAGCCAGAGTACGACCGTCACCGCTTCGACCTGGTCGAAACAGTGTTCCTGTTCGGTGCGATCGCGCTGATTGCATCACCCGCCATCAAGGGCGTATTGCGTCGCTGGCGCGTCAAGCATCCGGTGGCGGGGATGGAACGGGCGATCGACAAGTCGCTGAACGATACGTATCCCGCGAGCGATCCCCCGGCATCGCGCTACTTCGACATTCCGGAAAACCGTCGCTGAAAAGCCCTCACCGGCTCGAAGACTCGCCAGCTCTCCCGAAAACGGGAGAGCTGGGAGAGGTACTAGCTCAATAACTTCTTCAATTGCCCGATGAGCACATTGGGCAATACCGGCTTGGCGAGGCGAGGCGCTGTGCGGGCCTCATCGGGGAACAGGTGTTCGTTATCCGCGTACGCGGTGGCGAACAGAAAGGGAATCTCGCGGCGGCGCAGGTCCGCGACCAGCGGAAAGACATGCTCGCCGTTGAGATTCACATCGAGCAGCGCCACCGTCGGCAAGCTCGTTGCCAACAACTCTCGCGCTTGCGCCACCGAGGTCGCCGGACCCACCACAGTGGCGCCCGCTTCTTCCAGCAATGTCTGCAGGTCGAACGCGACGATGAAATCGTCTTCGACCAGCAGCACTGTCATGCCATTCAGGGAACCGGTAGTCGAGCGGGGCTCGCCGGGCGGCGTGCGTTCGCCGCGGCCAGGCGGCCGCCGATTGGGAAATAGAACGATATTGGAGCGGACTGGGCTGATGCGCGGAGTTACGCCTGCAGTCGAAGGGACGGCAAGCAAGCGACGCTGCCCGAGATCAGCCGGCGACGACCTGGAGCCCGCTGAGTTCGATGCGGACCCGCGTTCCGGGACGGTCGGTATCGGCGCGAGCGACGGTGCGTTCGAGTTGCCCCCGAAACTGTCGCGCCACCATCTCGATGATCTTGCCACCCAATCCTCCTGAATTCTGCGCTCCCGGCTCGGCAGCGATTTTGCCATGCCAGCCTATGCCGTTGTCGACCACTTCGAGGAACGGCAAGCGCGCGGCATCGAGGGAAAATATCACACGAACTTCCCCGCTGGCGCCGGCAGGAAATGCATGGCGGGCGGCATTCATCACCAATTCGCTGGTCAGCACCCCCAACGACACCGCGTCACGGGCATTGATCTCGATGGCATCCACCTGGTGCTGGATGCGGATGAGTTCGCCCGGCGGCAACCCGGCCGCAATGTCGTCGATGACGGCGCCCAACACCTCGCTGGCGCGCACCGAGGCGAAGTCCGCGCCCAAGCGTAACTTGCGGTGCGCAGAGGCAATCGCCTGTACCCGGGAACGCGCCGCGGCCAACGCCTTGACCGCATCCGGATGTCCGGCTGCCCGCTGTTGCATGGCCAGGAACGCGGACACCAACGCCAGGTGATTGCCCACCCGATGGTTGACGTCGGTGAGCAGGGATTCCGCGCGATTGCGCTCGCGCGTGGCGATCTCGGTGGTGTGGACTAACTCGGCCGTGCGCTCGGCGACGCGGGCTTCGAGTTCGCGGTTGTACGTTGCAAGCTGTTCACGGCTGAGCGCCAGGGAAGCGCTGTAGCGGCGCATGCTGACGAGCGCGAACAAGGCCAGCAGCCCACCGGCCACCACCATCGCGGTGACCGCCCCCACGAACTGCGAGCGTAATGCCCCGACACGCTGTTGCCGCTCGATCAGCAGCCGGCTTTCGGTTTCGTCCAAAGCGGCGAGGCGCGCGCGGCAGTCCTGCATCAATACCTGCCCTTGCGTGCGCACGAGTTGCACGGCCTCTTCGACCCGATCTTCGCGATACATTTTCACTACCATCTCGGCAGAAGCGATGCGCGCATCGATCACTGGACGCAGCTCGTCCACGCTTTTCGCCTGCGCCGGGTTGTCGGCCACCAGCGCGCGCAGCTTGGCAATATCCTTGTCGATCTGGCTGCGCGCGACCAGCAAGGGCGCGAGCATGTCGTCGTCGCCAACGAACAAGTAACCGCGCTGCCCACTCTCTGCCGACGTCAATTCCGTCGTCAGCTCCGCGACCTGGCGCTTGACGTCGAGCGTATGGATCACGGCACGATCGGCTGCGCGACCTTCACTCGAACTGCGCACCACCAGGAATACGGACGCCACGAGCAGTAACAGGCTCAGTCCGATGGTGATGGCGAGGGCACGGCCCTGGGGCGGCAGATCACGCACCATGGGTAATCACGAGATCGTCGCGATGAATGACCTCGTCGCGGCCGCGAAAACCCAGCAACGCCTCGATCTCTCCCGATTGACGCCCGCGCAATCGCTCGGCATCGCTGCTCGAATATGCGGACAGGCCGCGCGCAATCTCTGCTCCCGCAGCATCGCGCACGATAACGGCATCGCCGCGATCGAACCTGCCACCAACCCGCGTCACTCCCGCGGGGAGGAGGCTCTTGCCACTGCGCAACGCCGTAGCTGCGCCGACATCGACGTAGAGTTCGCCCGTGGGCTTGAGCGCACCGGCAATCCATTGCTTGCGGACCGTCGCAGGCGTCGCGGACGGAAAAAACCAACTACATCGCCCGCCGTCGGCGACGCGCGAGAGCGGATGCAATTCACGACCGAGCGCCACGCACATATGGCAACCGGCGCTGACAGCGATCTTGGCCGCGGCAATCTTGGTCGCCATGCCGCCGGAACCTACTGACGACGCGGCGCCTCCCGCCATGCGTTCGATCTCAGGCGTGATCGCGCGGATTTCGCCAATGAAGGTCGCCTGCGGATCGCGCGTGGGATCAGCGGTGTACATGCCATCCACATCCGACAGCAGGACCAGGCAGTCCGCGCTCATCATCTGCGCGACGCGCGCGGCCAGTCGATCGTTGTCGCCATAGCGGATTTCCGCTGTGGCGACTGTGTCGTTCTCATTGATCACCGGGATGGCGCCAAGCTTGAGCAGAGTGGCGAGAGTGTTGCGCGCGTTGAGGTAGCGACGACGCTCTTCGGTATCGCCCAGGGTCAGCAATATCTGCGCAACGTTGAGCCCGTGATGCTCGAGGACTTCCTTCCACGCGTGCGCGAGACGGATCTGTCCCACTGCGGCAGCCGCTTGGCTCTCTTCCAGCCGCAGTTTGCCGGGATCCAGCCCGAGCTGGCGCCGCCCGAGCGCAATCGCACCGGAGGACACGAGCAGCACGTCCTGACCGCGCGCGCGCAGTCGCGCTATGTCACTCGCGAGCGTTTCCAGCCATGCGCGGTTGACGTTGCCGCTCACCGCTTCGACGAGCAGCGCCGACCCCACCTTGACCACGACACGGCGCGCTTGCAGCAGGGGGGAGGCACTGTCATTGCCGGTCGTCACAGCGTGATCGCACTCGTGAAGAGGAAAGTTGGGGTCCGCGGAACGTTACGAAAGTCTAACAGAGTGCTGCATACCGCCCACGCCATGCGCTGCGCGCCACATTCATCAACTCTCAAGTTGCCTGCCCCGGAACGAAACCCTAATATTCGAAAACACTGGTCGCGCGCCGGTGAATCCGATCGATTTCATTTTCGTCTGAGGTGATACGTGGGCAGAGACTACGACCCGGTACAGGGGCAGTGGTACGAAGATCTTGACGAGAACGAGATCTTCAAAGTACTGACGCTGGATCCCGATGCTGAAACCGTACAGATCCAGTACGAGGACGGCGATATCGAGGTGATCGACCTCGACACCTGGCATGAGCTCGACCTCGAACACACTACACAGCCGGAGGGCTGGTCCGACGAAGTCGCCGCCGAAGAGGACGATGACGACGAGGACGAGGAAGACTGGGACGAGGATGAGGACGACGACTGGGAAGACGACGACGAGGACGATGACGACCTCGACGACGACTATAACGACCGCGACGGCGGCTGAGTGAACCCGGCGTGGGTCCGCCACGCCGCGAAGCGCCCGCAGCCGTTGCGATGCTGACACCGTCACATCGCACGGCAATCCTCTGGCTCCGGCGGGATCTGCGCTTCACCGATAATCTCGCGCTGCGCTACGCGCTCGAACACGCAGACACCATCGTCCCGGTGTATGTCCATGCGCCGGAAGAAGACGAAACCTGGACACCCGGCGCAGCCAGTCATTGGTGGCTGCATCACAGCCTCTGCGCCCTCTGCGCCCAACTCGTCAAACGCAGCAGCCGCCTGATCGTTCGGCGCGGTCCATCGCTGCACGCGCTCGAGCAACTCATCGAAGCTACCGGCGCCACCCTGGTTGCGTGGAATCGCATCTACGATCCCGCCAGCCGCGAGCGCGACCTGCGGATCGCCAACGCGCTGGCCGAACGCGTCGAAGTACACACCGCCAATTCATCGCTGCTGCTGGAACCCGGCAGCGTGCTCAACGGCGAAAACAAACCTTATCGAGTGTTCACACCGTTCTGGCGCTTGGTCTCACCGCGACTTGACCATGCGGGCGATCCGTGGCGCGCTCCCCGAGTGTTCCCCGCGCCAGAGCAGTGGCCGGAATCGCTGGCATTGAGCGAGCTGGAACTGCTGCCGGCCATCGATTGGGCTGCCGCTTTTGCAAAGGACTGGCGGCCCGGAGAAGCAGGCGCGCTGCGCCGGCTGAAGGATTTCACGGGTGATGTTGCGAGGTACGAAACGTCGCGCGATCGTCCCGATCACAGCGGCACGTCGCGCTTGTCGCCACATCTGCATTTCGGCGAGATCGGGCCACGGCAAATCCTCGCCGAGTTGCGCGCGAGTGGCAGCAAATCGGCCGCCGCCTATCTGCGACAGATCGGTTGGCGTGAGTTCGCGCATCAACTGCTGTTTCATTTTCCAGCGACCACCGAACAGCCCATGGATGCACGCTTCGCCCGCATGCGCTGGAGCCGCAGCAAGGCGTCGCTGCGAGCTTGGCAACGCGGACTCACCGGTTATCCCCTGGTCGATGCCGGCATGCGCCAACTCTGGCAGACTGGCTGGATGCACAATCGCGTGCGCATGATCGTCGCGTCGTTCCTGATCAAGAACCTGCAGCATCACTGGCTCGAAGGCGCGCGCTGGTTCTGGGACACGCTGGTCGACGCGGATCTCGCGAACAACACCATGGGATGGCAGTGGACTGCGGGCTGCGGCGCCGACGCCGCGCCGTACTACCGCATCTTCAATCCGATGCTGCAAACCGAACGCTACGATCCACAGCATCGCTATATCCGCCAATGGGTGCCGGAGCTGGCGCGACTGCCGGACCGCTGGATTCATGAACCCTGGACCGCCACTGCCGAAGTGCTCGCCGCGGCTGGCGTGGCACTGGGTAAAAACTATCCGCGTCCCATCGTCGATTTCCGCGAGAGTCGCGACGCCGCGCTGGCCGGCTATCAACGTATTCGCGAACCGGCTGCACCATAAGAAGAGGCACGGATGCTGTCGTTCAGGATGATTCTTTTCTGTGGCATCGCCGGTCTGTGCCTGTGGGGCCTGTTCAACCTGCTCGACAATCTCAAGCAGCCCGAACTGCTGCGCACCGCGAAAGTGGTGGTAGTGAAGGGCTGCGATTCCACGGCTTCGGCGGAAGCGTTGCAGGTGTGTCCGCAGTTGTTCTGCCAGAAAGCCTTGCTGGAATCGAAACTCGTGCCGCTGAAAACGCGCTTCACCATGACGCTGGACAAGAGCGATGCGAAGACGCGCGTGGTGGGTGGCGCTACCGGCGACGGCCGTTCGTTTGCGTGCCTGCTCGAGGGGAACACAGTGACCGCGAGCCGGTTGCTCACCGAGCAAGAAATCTCCGCCCTCGATTCACAACCAGGTAACTGGACGCTGTAACTGCCCGGCTGTGCCCGTGGCCCCGCGCCCGCCGCCCCGCTAGTATCGCTCCATGTCCATCCCCCGCTCCGTGCTCGAGACATTGCAGACCATCGTCGGCCCCGCTGGCTTCCTGGACCAGCCCGCCGATATCGAACCGTTCACTGTCGATCATCGGCATCTTTATCACGGCGCTACGCCGTTGGTATTGCGGCCAGACAGTACCCGCCAAGTGTCGGCGATTCTCAAACTCTGCAATGACCACGGCGTCGGCGTCGTGCCGGTCGGCGGCAATACCAGCTACTGCGGCGGCGCTACGCCGGATGAGGATGGTTCGCAGGTCGTGGTTTCCATGTCGCGCATGAAGCGCATCCGCAGTGTCGACCCGCTCAACTATGCAATCACCGTCGAAGCCGGTTGCGTGCTCGCGGAAGTGCAGGCCGCAGCCACTGCCGTCGATCGGCTGTTCCCGCTGAGCCTGGGGTCGGAAGGGTCGTGCCAGATCGGCGGGAATCTTTCGACCAACGCTGGCGGCACGGCGGTCCTGCGTTACGGAATGATGCGCGACCTGGTATTGGGGCTGGAAGTCGTATTGCCGGATGGCCGCGTGTTCGACGGCCTCCAGTCCCTGCGCAAGAACAACACCGGCTACGATCTAGACGATTTGTTCATGGGCGCCGAAGGCACCCTGGGCATCATCACCGCCGCGTCGTGCAAATTGTTTTCGCGTCCCGTGGCGCCGATCACCTCGTTCGTTGCCGTGAAGGATCCGCAGGCGGCAGTCGCGTTGCTATCGAGACTGCGTGGCGCCACTGGCGATGCCGTCGTGACGTTCGAATTGATCCCACGCCTGGGGCTCGAACTAGTGGTGCGTCATATCGCAGGAACGAGCGATCCGATCGATCAACGTTGCGACTGGTACGTGCTGCTCGAAGTCAGCGGCGGCCGCGACAACGCCTTACGGGATTCGATCGAGACCGAGTTGTCGCAGGCGATGGAGCAAGGCGACGTCGTGACCGCTGTGCTCGCTGAAAGCGAAGCGCAGCGCGAAGCACTGTGGCGACTGCGTGAAACTATTCCCGCAGCCCAGAGCCGAGAAGGCGCGAGTATCAAGCACGACATTTCCGTCACTACCAGCGACTTGCCGCGCTTCATGATCGAAGGCACGGCTGCTGTGCACGCCATCTGTCCGCACGCGCGCATGGTGACATACGGTCACCTGGGTGACGGCAACCTGCACTTCAATGTGAGTCCGCCTTTAAGCATGTCGGCGGAAGAGTTTCTGAGCCTGACTGCCCGCATCAATCGTTCGATCCACGATCTGGTCGCCTCCTACGGCGGCAGCATCAGCGCCGAGCACGGCATCGGGCGATTGAAGCGCGAAGAACTCCATCGCTACAAGAATCCGGTGGCGTTGGAGCTGATGCGCACGATCAAGCTGGCGATCGATCCGAATGGGATCATGAATCGGGGGAAGGTGATCTAGCTTCGATTTCCCGGCGAAGCCGGAAAAGCGAAGCTAGAGAGCGTCAGAACGGCCAACACTCAAGCATCAGGACTTTTTCCTTGCGGTGACCAGCAGCCACTCGACGGTGCCCGGAACAGATTCGCCCGGGGGCGAATAACGGAACGAAGACACCCACGCGGTAAGCGCATCGTGCAGACAGTCGGGAACTGCCGGAGTCTTGATTGCAGAGGTCGTGCCGTCCGCCAACACCGTAAAGTCCACGACCACGCTGCCGCTCGGCGCGCAATCGGAAGCAAGTTGTAGTGGTGCGGCAGCAGTGAGTTGCAGGGCAGGAGGGGAAATCACCGTCTGCGTCACACGCGCCGATTGGCAACCGGCCAGCAAGCCCGCGGCCACCAGCAGTACCGAGACGAACGATCCGGAGCGAATGTTCATGGGCCGATCATAACCGCAGTGGCGAATATTTCACCACTGCGACCCGATTGCCAATGACTCAGGCTCTGAGCCGCTCAGCGAACGTCGCAGTGCGCGGCGGCACCGCGTGCACTGGCAATGGCAGGCTCGATGGCTGCTGCACGCTCTGCGCGAGGTGCTGAGGAATCCCCGCCGCATCCATAAAGCCCTTCTCCGCCAGCCATTTACGATTGAACAGGCGCGACTGGTACTTGGCGCCGTTGTCACAGAGGATGGTCACGATGGTATGGCCGGGGCCGAGGCGCCTGGCAATCTGCATCGCGGCAGCAACATTCACGCCGCTGGTGCTGCCGAGGAACAAGCCTTCCTCGCGTAGCAGGCGATACACGGTGCTCACGCACTCGACGTCGGTGACATGGAGGGCGTCGTCGATGGGCGAGCCTTCAAGGTTCGCCGTGACGCGGCCGATGCCGATGCCTTCGGTGATCGAGCCCGGACCGGTCGCTTTCAATTCGCCGTGACGCAGCCAGTGGTAAAGCGAACTGCCCTGGGGATCGGCCAACGTCACGAGCACCTTGCTGTTCTGGCGCTTGAGATAGCGCGAGATGCCGCCGAGCGTTCCGCCCGTGCCGGTCGATGCAACGAATGCGTCGATCTTCCCTTGCGTCTGCTGCCAGATTTCCGGACCGGTGGTCTGCTCGTGCGCGTCGCGATTCGCGGTGTTGTCGAACTGGTTGGCCCAGATCGCATCGGGCAATTCGCCGGCGAGACGAGCGGCAATTTTCTGGTAGTGATTCGGATCGCTGTACGGCACTGTTTTCACGCGCAGCACTTCAGCGCCCAGCGTCTCGATCATCTGGTACTTTTCGTTCGACTGGTTGTCGGGCATGACGATGATGCAGCGATAACCACGCGCATTACACACATGTGCGAGACCGATGCCGGTGTTACCCGCCGTGCCTTCGACGACGGTGCCGCCCGGCTGCAGGCGACCACTGCGTTCGGCTTCGTCGATAATGGCGCGCGCGGCGCGATCCTTCACCGAGCCACCGGGGTTCATGAACTCGGCCTTGCCGAGAATTTCACAGCCGGTCTCCTCGCTGAAACGGTTCAGGCGAATGAGCGGTGTGTTGCCGATGGCATCGGAAAAACCTTTGACGATATTCATGCTGCTCACTCTTCAAGTCCCAACCAGATTCCACAACTCATCGTGTCGCGACCGCTGCTCGCCGCCGGTGTTGAACCACCGCAGCGTCGCGTGCAGTCGCGTCACTTCACCGACGATCAGCAACGCCGGCGACTGGATGCCCGCGGCTTTGACCTTGTCCGCCAGTTCCGCCAGGGTGCCGGTCACTACGCGCTGCGTCGCATGCGTGCCCTGCTCGATCACCGCTGCCATCCGTTGCTTGTCGAGGCCATGCTCGCGCAGGCTGCCGAGAATATTTTCCAGGTGCCCCAGGCCCATGTAGAACACCACGGTCTGTCCGGGGCGCGCCAGCATTTGCCAGTCGAGCTGCTCCGTCTCGCCTTTGCAATGTCCTGTCACGAACGTCAGCATCTGCGCATGATCGCGATGCGTGAGCGGAATGCCTGCATACGAAGCGCAGCCCGCTGCAGCTGTCACGCCCGGAACCACTTCGTAACGAATGCCGTTCGCCGCCAGCACTTCCAGTTCCTCGCCGCCACGACCGAATATGAACGGATCGCCGCCTTTCAAACGACAGACTCGCTTGCCTTCGCGCGCCAGGCGCACCAGCAGCTCGTTGATGTGTTCCTGCACGACATGCGCCGTGCCGGCGCTTTTGCCAACGTAGATTCGTTCGGCATCGCGCCGCGCGAGATCGAGAACTTCCGGCGATACCAATCGATCGTAAAGAATGACATCTGCGTTCTGCATGGCTCGCAGCGCTCGCAGCGTCAGCAAACCTGGATCGCCGGGACCCGCACCGACCAGCGCTACTTCGCCAGGCATCGCGCCTCGATCCACTGCACTCGCGATCGAATCGATAATGCGCTGGTCGAGCTGCGGTTCCTGCGTCGCTTCGTCCGCCTGTACGCGACCCGCCAGCAGGTCCGCTGCAATCGGGCCATCGAAAAATCGCTCCCAGAAGCGGCGGCGACTGCTGGCATCGACGATGCGTCGCTTCACCGTCTCGCGCAGCCTGCCGGCAACGCTCGCAAGCATGCCCAAACGTTCGGGAAGAAACGCTTCCAGCTTTTCTCGCAGCCGGCGCGTCAGCACAGGAGCATCGCCACTGCTGCCGACAGCGATGACCACCGGCGATCGATCGACGATTGCAGGCACGATGAAACGTGACAGCTCGCGGTCATCGACCACGTTGACCGGAATGTTCTGGCTCTCCGCCTGGTGTGCAACCCAGGCATTCACCGACCGTTTGTCGGTAGCTGCGATCACCAGTCGCTTGCGATGCAGGTGTTCGGGTTGAAACTCCCCGGCGAGGTGCACGATCTCGCCCGCGGCGACTTTCTGAATCAGCGCGTCGCTCAGCTCAGGCGCAATGACGCTGACCTGTGCTCCGGCACGCAACAGCAACTCGATCTTCCGCGCAGCCACTTCGCCGCCGCCGACGACCAGCACCGGCTCGCCGGCGAGTCGCAAAAAGATCGGGAAGTAATCCATGTTCGACTGAAGGAAACTACCTCGGACTCACTGGGCCACGGCGCGACGCGGCTCGACCTTGAGTGGAATCACGCGACGTCGCGGCTGCAATCCGCACTCGCGCGATTCCGGATTTTCCCACCACCATCGACCCGAACGCGGATCCGCACCGGGCTCCACCGCACGCGTGCACGGAGCGCAGCCGATGCTGGGGAAGCCTTTGTCATGCAGCGGGTTGTAAGGCAGGTTGCGAGCCTTGATGTAGGCCCACACATCCTCGTCCTTCCAATCCAGCATGGGGCTGACTTTCCACAGCCCGTAACGATCGTCCCAGGCAGTGGCTTCGCCATGCGCGCGTTCTGTCGACTGCTCGCGTCGCACACCCGTCACCCATGCCTTGTGGCCGGAAACTGCGCGCTTGAACGGTTCGACCTTGCGGATGCCGCAGCAAGTCTGCCGCTCGTCCAATCCCAGGTAGAATCCGTTGATGCCGTTGTCACGTACGAACTGTTCGAGCGCCGCCGACTGCGGATAGAACACCTGGATGCGACGCTGGTAGCGACGCTCGAGCCGGTCGAGCAGCGCCAGGGTCTCATCGTGCAGCCGGCCGGTGTCCAGCGTGAAAATCTCGATCTGCGGCACGAAGGTGCAGATGATGTCGGTGAGGACCATGGCCTCCGCGCCCAGGCTGTTGGAGTAAACCACATCCTGGTGTTCGTTCACCGCGCGCTCCAGCAATGCGCGACTGTCCTGCACCAGGGCCTGCAGGCGGGGGGAGAGCTGCTCGACGTTCATTGACTGGTTCTTCAGCGATCGTGCGGAAAGTAAAAAAAGCTCGCACGGGGCCGGGACTTCGATTTATTCCCTATGAATGGCCTTATGCAGTGGGATGCACTTTAGCTGACCGCCTTATAACCAGAGAAAGACCCTTTTGTTCTGTCATGATGCGGCCCCGTTATGACTTTGCGAGCTATCTTCGCGTTCAGCCTCGAGACCCTTTGCCGACAGTCAAGCTCATGAAATTACAGCAGTTACGCTACCTGTCCGCGATCGCGGAGAACGATCTCAACATCACGGCGGCCGCCGAGCGGCTGCATACCTCGCAGCCCGGTGTCAGCAAACAGCTGAAGCAGCTGGAAGACGAACTCGGATTTCCGATCTTCCTGCGCCAGGGCCGCACCCTGACGCGCGTTACCCCAGCAGGCAAACGAGTGATCGAGCGGGCACAGCGCATCCTCAAGGAGGTCCAGAGCATCAAGCGCCTGGCCGAGGAACAGAAGGGCGATAACCGCGGCTCTCTGTCCATCGGCACCACTCACACCCAGGCCCGGTATGTGCTGCCTCCGGTGATTCGCAAGTTTCGCGAGCGCTACCCGGATGTCGAACTGCACCTGCACCAGGGCACCTCGGACCAGATCGCCGACATGACGGCGCGCGATCGCATCGACTTCGCCATCAACACCGGTTCGCTGGACCTGTTTCCGAACCTGGTGCTGCTGCCCTGCTACGAATGGCACCGGCGCATCGTCGTGCCGCTCGGCCATCCGCTGAGCAATGCGGGCAAGCTCACCATCGAAACGCTGGCAAAATATCCCATCGTGACGTACGTGTTCGGCTTCAGCGGGCCCTCGTCGCTGCAACAGATTTTCGCGCGCGCCGGTGTCACGCCCGACCTTGCTCTCACCGCTCGTGACGCCGATGTCATCAAGACTTATGTGCGGCTGGGATTCGGCGTCGGTATCGTCGCCAGTATGGCCGTCGATGCGCGCGAGGATGCCGACCTGGTTTCCATCGACGCCTCGCACTTGTTTCCGGCGCATCGCACCTGGGTGGGCTTCCATCGGGGTGCGTTGCTGCGAGGCTATATGTACGACTTCCTGCAACTGTTCGCGCCGCACCTGACCCGCCGGTTGGTCGATCGCGCCAGCAGCGCCGAAAGTGCGACGGACGTCGATGCCTTGTTCGCGGGCACCGAACTGCCCGTTTTTCGTTGACTAAGAATCGCTGATTAGAACTGTCGAGAAGGATGCGCAACGATCATGGCTGATTCACTTCCCGAGCGACCTAAGGGTCGGTCGCTCAATCCCCTGCGGGCACTGTGGCCGTACCTGCGTCCGTACAGCATGCGGCTGGCGTTCGCGATGGTGTCGCTGCTGATCGCGTCGGGTGCGATGCTGGTGCTGCCTATCGCCTTTCGCGATGTGATCGACAAGGGCATGGCGGTGCAGGACACGGCCACCATCGATCTGTACTTCGTCGCGTTTCTCGCTGCCGCTGCGGTATTCGGCGTCTTCGCAGCGTTGCGCTTCTACCTGGTGACCTGGCTGGGCGAACGCGTGGTCGCCGACCTGCGCTCGGATATCTACAGGCGCGTGATCCACATGGACCCGACGTTTTTCGAAGTGACGCGGACCGGCGAAGTGCTGTCGCGACTCACCACCGACACCACGCTCGTGCAGGCCATCGCCGGCGTCAACCTGTCGATCACGCTGCGTTCGCTGATCCAGCTCATCGGCGCGCTGGTGCTGCTGATCACCACGAGTCCGTCGCTGGCCGGCATGATCGTGCTGCTGATTCCGCTCGTGATCGTGCCGCTGATCGTCGTCGGAAGAAAACTGCGCAACCTGTCGCGACAGACGCAGGATCGCATTGCCGACACCAGCGGTCTCGCCGGTGAAACGTTGAACGCCATCCAGACGGTGCAGGCGTTCACGCTCGAAGCATTGCACAGCAATCGATACAGCAAGGCCGTGGAAGATTCCTTTCAGGTGGCGATCCGGCGAACACGCGTACGCGCGGCGATCACCGCCATCGGCACGATGATGATCTTCGGCGCGGTGACCTTCGTGCTCTGGCAGGGAGCGCATCGCGTGCTGGCGAACGAAATGAGCGCCGGCCAGTTGAGCCAGTTCCTGATCTACGCGGTGTATGTCGCGATCTCCGCCGCTTCCTTGAGCGAAATGTGGGGAGAAGTGCAACGCGCCGCGGGTGCGATGGAACGGCTGATCGAATTGAAAAACGCCGAGCCTGTGATCGTGGCGCCACCCGCGCCGCAAGCGTTTCCGGTGCCGGCGCTTGGGCACATTCGCTTCGAGAACGTGTCGTTCAAGTATCCGTCGCGACCGGATCAATCGGCGCTGGCGGGATTCGACATCGACATCCGCCCGGGCGAAAACGTGGCGTTCGTCGGGCCGTCGGGCGCCGGGAAGAGCACGACGTTCCAACTGCTGCTGCGATTCTACGATCCTCAAGCGGGCCGCATCGTCATCGACGGTGTAGACATCACGAACGCTCGCCCCGGTGATGTGCGCGCGCAGATCGGTCTCGTGCCGCAGGAAACGGTGTTGTTCGGCGCGAGTGCACGCGAAAACATTCGCTATGGTCGACCGGCGGCGACGGATCTGGAAATAGAAGCCGCAGCTCGCGCCGCGGGTGCGGATACTTTCATTCGAGAATTGCCGGAAGGCTATGACACGTTCCTGGGTGAACGCGGGGCGCGGCTATCGGGCGGCCAACGACAGCGAATCGCTATTGCGCGTGCGCTGCTGAAAGATCCGCCAATCCTGCTGCTCGATGAAGCAACAAGTTCATTGGATGCGGAAAGCGAACGACTGGTGCAGGAAGCGCTGGAACAGCTGATGGAGCATCGCACGACCATCATCGTCGCTCATCGGCTGGCGACCATCCTCAAGGCGGATCGCATCGTCGTGATGGATCATGGCCACATCATCGCGGTGGGCACGCATGCGGAGTTGCTGGAGAAGAATCCGCTGTATGCGCGGTTGGCGGCGCTGCAGTTCGCTGATTTTTCTACGGCGGGGTGATAAGACGCAAAAAGAACTAAGCCCGCCGCTTCAGCGCCAACCCATCATCCGGCGCCGTCTGATACGCCACCGAGAAATCATCGAACGCCGTGAGCGCCTCTTCTAAATTCGCGGTCTCAGGCAGTTCGAACGCATCGAAGCCACAGCGCGCCATGTAGAACAGCTGATCCCTCTGGATCTTCCCCACCGCCCGCAGCTCGCCGGTAAATTTATATCGCTTGCGAAGCAGGTGCGCCTGGCTGTACCCACGACCTTCCGCAAGCCCGCCGAACTCGATGGCGACCAGCGCAACACGCAGGAAATCATGCTCCAGCGCAGCCACCGGGTCCGTAGGCCCAAGGCGTACGCCGAGACGGCCATCCCACAACCACCAGCGTTCGCGTTCTTCCTTCCAGCGGGCGAAGGGCAGAATCAGGGCACGTTCGCGGCCCTGCGGATCTTCTTCCGCGTAGCGCCACTCGTCGGTGACGATCTCACGCTGCTTGATGAGACGGCGCATATACTCTTGCCTTGAAAGGGGCCATGCCGAGGCGGCGGAAGGTATCGATGAAACGTTCGCCGTCGTCACGCTGCTCGACATAGACATCGAGAATGCGCTCGATGGTCGCTGCGACATCGGCATAGGGAACCGAGGGGCCGATCACCTGCCCGATCGCGGCATCCAGGCCGCTGGCCGAGCCGCCGAGCGTAATCTGGTACCACTCCTCGCCGCTCTTATCGACGCCGAGAATGCCGATGTGGCCCACGGTGTGGTGTCCGCACGCATTCATGCAACCCGACATCTTGAGTTCGATATCGCCGAGATCGTAGAGATAGTCGATGTCGTCGAAGCGCTCGTTGATCTGTTTCGCGATCGGAATCGACGAGGCGTTGGCGAGCGAGCAGAAATCCAGGCCCGGGCAGCAGATCATGTCCGTGAGCGTACCGACGTTCGGCGGCGCCAGGTCGATCGCTTTGAGCGCACTCCACACGTCGAACAGATCGCCCTGCTTCACGTCGGCAAAGATCAGGTTCTGATCGTGCGTCGAACGGATCTTGCCCAGCGAGTACTGGTCGGCGAGATCGGCGACGCGCTCGAGTTCGGCATCGGTGATGTCGCCCGGCGGACGCGTCGGCGATTTGAGTGAAACATAGGCAACGCGATAACCGCTGACCTTGTGGCGCTTGGTATTGCGCTGGTACCACTGGCGAAACTCGTTGGGCTTGCCGGCCACCACGTCTATATCTTCCAGCGTTTCGTAATGCGGCGGCTGGAAGAACGCAGCGATGCGGGCGACTTCCGCGGCGTCGAATACCGGTGCCGTGTCGCGCGATGCCTGCCATTCGGCTTCGACCATTTCGCGAAACTTCTGCGGACCCACGGCCTTCACCAATATCTTGATGCGCGCCTTGTGAATGTTGTCGCGACGGCCTTCGAGGTTGTAGACACGCAGGATGGCTTCCAGATAACCCAGCAGTTCGTGCTTGGGCAGGTACTCGCGAATCACGTGTCCGATCATCGGCGTGCGCCCGAGCCCACCGCCGACCAGCACTTCGAATCCCACTTCGCCTTGCGGGTTGCGCACCAGGTGCAGGCCGATGTCGTGGACCTTCGATGCCGCACGATCCTGCGGCGAACCCGTTACGGCAATCTTGAATTTGCGGGGCAGGAACGAGAACTCGGGATGCAGCGTGGCCCACTGGCGAATGTATTCGCACCACGGCCGCGGATCTTCGAGTTCGTCCGGCGCCACGCCTGCCAGATGATCTGCGGTGACATTGCGGATGCAGTTGCCGCTGGTCTGGATGGCATGCATTTCGACGCTGGCGAGCAGGGCGAGGATGTCCGGCACGGTCTCGAGCTTGGGCCAGTTGTATTGCAGATTCTGGCGCGTGGTGAAGTGGCCATAGCCCTTGTCGAACTCACGTGCGATGCGCGCGAACATGCGCAATTGATCGCTCGACAGCAATCCGTACGGAACCGAAACACGCAGCATGGGCGCGTGCTTCTGGATATACAGGCCGTTACGCAGGCGCAACGAACGGAAATCGTCTTCCGGCAGTTCCCCCGCCAGGTAACGGCGGGTCTGGTCACGGAATTGCGCGACACGCTCGTTCACGAGCTGCCGGTCGATCTGGTCGTACTGATACATGGTCGGACTCTAGCTGGCGCGCCCGGCGCCACGAAATAGGGATTGGCTATGAGCTGATACGAACCGGTGTGACCGGAAGGTCACCGATCCGTGACGGCTCATTGTTCGCTTGGTTTGGGCTCGCGCCTTCTTACCAACCCTTCCTGGGCTGTCGATGCCACCAGTGTCCCGTCGCGGCTGTAGATGCTTCCCAGGGCGAAACCGCGGGAATTGATCGCTGTGGGGCTATCCAGTACGTACAGCAGCCAGTCATCGACACGGGCCGGACGGTGAAACCACATCGCATGATCGATGCTGGCCATCTGCAGGTTCTGGCGGCTCTGGGTGTAACGCTCATCCAGCATCGCCACGCCGAGCAGGTAGTAGTCCGAAGCGTATGCCAGCAGGGTGCGATGGAGCACTTCGTCATCGGGCAACTTGTCCAACGCGCGAAACCAGATTTTCATGTGGGGATCGGCTGGCACATCGCCATCCGGATCGGGCATCGCCGCCGGGCGGAAGTCGAACGGGCGCTTGTGATCCAGAAACGGTCGGGGCATGTCCGAATCGCGCTTCTTCAGCTGCTCGACGACTTCGGCCATGTCAGGGAGCGTTTCGGGGTCCCCGGCCTCCGGCATCTGTCCCTGCCGGTCGATGCCGATTTCCGGCACCTGGAACGATGCCGACATGTGGAAAATCTGCTTGCCGTGCTGGATGGCCACGACACGCCGGCTGGTGAAGCTGGCGCCGTCCCGACTGCGATCCACTTCGTACACGATGGGATGATCGGGATCGCCCGCGCGCAGGAAATAGGCATGCAGCGAATGAACCGCACGCTGCTCGACCGTTGCGTAGGCCGCCGCGAGTGCCTGCCCGAGCACCTGGCCGCCGAATACACGGTGATGGCCCGGATCGCGGCTTTCGCCGCGGAACAGGTCCTGCTCCAGCCGCTCCAGTTTCAGCACCTGGAGCACATCAGCCAGCATCGGATGCATCAGCCGTCTCCGACCGGTGGCGCGGGCGGCGGTGCTATCCCTAAGCGCTTCTGCATGATGGGGCTGGTGGTGGTGTATTGCAGGTTCACTTTCTTGGCGGGATTCAGATGCGCGGCCACCGCGAACGCCGCCAGCGCCGCCTCGTGGAATCCCGACAGGATCAGCTTCTTCTTGCCCGGATAGGTGTTGATGTCGCCGACCGCGAAAATGCCCGGCACATTGGTCTGAAATTTTTCGGTGTCCACTGCGATCGCGCGCTTGTCGATGTTCAGTCCCCACTCCGCGATGGGGCCGAGCTTGGGGTGCAGGCCGAAGAAGGCGAGCACCTGGTCGCCTTCGAGATCCTCGAACTGCCCGTCGCTCTTTTTCACGCGCACGCCGCGGAATTCCTCGCCTTCGCCGATGACGGACTGCGCGACCGCTTCGACATAACGAATGCTTCCAGTAGCCGCCAGATCACGCATCTTTGCGACAGATGCGGGCGCGGCGCGAAATTCAGGTCGGCGATGCACGAGCGTGACGCTGCGCGCTTTGCCTGCCAATTCGAGGGTCCAATCCAGAGCCGAATCGCCGCCGCCGAAAATGATCAGGCGCTTGTTGGTGAAATCGGCCGCGCTCTTCACCTTGTAGTGAATGTGCTTGCCTTCGTAAGCCTCGCCCCTTTCGACACCCAGGCGGCGTGGCTGGAACGACCCGAGGCCGCCGGCGATGATGACGGTGCGCGCATGAAAGCGAGTGTCGAGCGAGGTACGCAACAGGAAGGTATGGTCCTCCAGCACCTTCAGCTCGACCACTTCCTGGCCGAGATGGAACTGCGCATTGAACGGTTTGGTCTGCTCCAGCAGGCGGTCGATGAGTTCCTGCGCGCCGCAGATAGGCAGCGCCGGGATGTCATAAATAGGCTTTTCCGGGTACAGCTCGCTGCACTGGCCGCCGGGATGCTGCAGGGAATCGACGATATGCGCATGAATTCCGAGCAACCCCAGTTCGAAAATCTGGAACAGTCCGCAGGGGCCGGCGCCGACGATGACGGTATCGGTCTGGATGGCGCCATCGATGCCGGCGCCGGAGAGAGTCTCGCTCAACTTCGTATCCTCGAATGACGGTGAGTCGCGGTCGGGACCGCAACGGCCGGGCATTCTACTCCAGGGGCTGGCGCAGGGGCGGAAGGCGCGTCGCGTCGCTTCCGGCGGACGTTTTCGTTGTGAGCATGCGGCCGAAGTGGAACAATCGGCGCGCCGTCCCACTTCGCGAGAACTCCCATG
>JBEVKB010000013.1:0-33440 GCA_040509875.1 Steroidobacteraceae bacterium
ATACCGTAACGGTCGTCGCGCCTATGACTCGCCCGGCTGGGTCGCAGCGCGTGCCGATGGCGCTCGCAATTTCTGCAGCACCGACTCCAGCTCCTCGGGCAACGGGGCCGAGATAGTAAATTCACCCTCCGAATCCGGCCGCGCAAACGTCAGCGTATGCGCGTGCAGAAACATGCGCCGCAGGCCGAACGTCTTGAGTTTCGCGTCCATTTCTCGATCGCCATACTTTTCGTCGCCCCCGATGGCATGTCCGCAATGCGCCGCGTGGACACGAATCTGATGGGTGCGGCCGGTGCCGATCGACACATCCATCAGGGTCGCCACCTTGGCGAAGTGTTCGAGCGGCTTGAAGTGCGTGATGGCTTCCTGGCCATCTTCGTGCACGCGGACGATGCGTTCGCCGCCCTGCTTCAAATTCGTCTTCAACGGCAGCTCGATGGTCTTGACCCCGAAGGGCCAGCGACCGCCGACCAGCGCCAGGTAGTGCTTATCCATTTCGCGCTCGCGCAGCTGCGCATGCATGTTTCGCAATGCCGCGCGTCGTTTCGCCACAAGCAGGCAACCGCTGGTATCTCGATCCAGTCGATGCACCAGCTCGAGTTCCTTCAACTCAGGCCGCAGTATCCGCAATGTTTCGATGACGCCCAGGCTCACGCCGCTGCCGCCGTGCACCGATACGCCGGCGGGTTTGTTGATCACCAGCAGATCGCGATCCTCGTGAATGACGGAAGCGGCGATCAGTTCACGTAACGAGCGCGACGGCGTACCGGCGGGCTCGCGGGGCTTCAGCCGCACGGGCGGAACGCGGATGCGATCGCCTTCGACGAGCCGGTAATCGGGCTTAGCCCGCCCGCTGTTCACCCGCACTTCCCCGCTGCGCAGAATCCGGTACACGAGGCTGCGCGGTGCGTCCTTCAGGATGCGGATCAGGAAATTATCGATGCGCTGGCCCGCATCGCCTTCGCTTGCGAGTACATAAGTGACCTTCGCGCCCTCCGCACTTGCCTCGCCGCTGTCCTGAATCGGTGTCTGCATATCACCCTGGTTGATTGAATCGCACGTAAGCCATTGATTGAGCAAAGCGGCCCTGCTATATTCCGGGACGCTTTTTCCGCCGTTTCTGGCAAGGTCGCGAAAAGTTCGATCCTGCAAGGGCGGCACATCCGCAGTGCCCTCCGCTGGAAGGTCCTTCTTAGGATTTCCTGGAGGCGCGCTGCATCTTAGTTGGTTCTGCTGGAACCTGCCTTTCTCGACGATCCAAAGTCGGTGTCCGCGTCGTTGCCCACCGGGCATGAGGAGCTGCTCCATCATGCCTTGCAGGCCATCGGTGCAAACGATCGCGCTGGCCCTGTGCCGCGGCGGTCCACCCTACAGATCCCGGGCAACGCAATGCTCACGCAGACCATCGATCGGCCGCACGAACGGCGATGCCGGACCCGCAACTCGGGATCCGGGTCGACGAAAACGAATCGGGTGGGCCGGCAGTGGCAGGATTAAAAAAATGCGTGCGGCGCAAGCCCGCGCTGGTAATAGTCGGATGAGTCTCTACCCCGATCAATCCTTTGCTCCGCCGCTGGCGTCCGCCGTGCGTGATCGTGCTGCCCCATACGAATATGTAGAAGGGCCTCATGAAGCGAATGCTTGTCAATGCAACCCAGGAAGAGGAGTTGCGAGTCGCACTGGTTGACGGACAAAGAATTTACGACCTGGATGTCGAAGTACCGTCACGAGAACAGAAGAAATCCAACGTCTACAAGGGGCGCATCACCCGGGTCGAACCCAGCCTCGAAGCGTGTTTCATCGATTACGGCGCGGATCGCCATGGCTTCCTGCCGCTGAAGGAAATCTCGAAGGAGTACTTCAAGGCGTCGCCGGGCGGTGGCCGAATGAACATCCGCGAACTGCTCGACGAAGGCCAGGAAATCATCGTCCAGGTCGAGAAGGAAGAGCGCGGCAACAAGGGCGCCGCCCTGACTACGTTCATCAGTCTCGCGGGACGCTTCCTGGTATTGATGCCGAACAACGCGCGCGCTGGCGGTGTGTCACGTCGTATCGAAGGCGAAGATCGCGAACAGCTGCGTGAAGCGCTGGACCAAGTGCAGATCCCCGATGGCATGGGCGCAATCGTCCGCACCGCCGGCGTAGGCCGTACCGCCGAGGAATTGCAATGGGATCTCGATAACCTGAAAGAAGTCTGGAACGCGATCGCCCAGGCCGCCGAAGGCCGTCCTGCTGCATTCCTCATCTACCAGGAATCCAAGACCATCATCCGCGCGCTGCGCGACTATCTCGCCGAAGACATCGGTGAAATCCTGGTCGACAACCAGGAGACCTATGCCGAGGCGCAGCAGTACATGCAGCGCTTCATGCCGGCGAGTCTGCGCAAGCTCAAGTTCTACGAAGATCCGGTGCCGCTGTTCACGCGCTTTCAGATCGAGAACCAGATCGAGTCGGCGCATTCGCATAAGATCAACCTCCCCTCGGGCGGTTCGATCGTCATCGATCCCACCGAAGCGCTCGTATCCATCGACATCAATTCGGCGCGTGCGACCCGCGGCGGTGATATCGAAACCACTGCGCTCAATACCAACCTGGAAGCTGCGGATGAGATTGCGCGCCAGCTGCGGTTGCGCGACCTCGGCGGCCTCATCGTCATCGACTTCATCGACATGGAGTCGCAGAAGAACCAGCGCGCGGTCGAAGATCGCGTCCGCGATGCGGTCAAGCAGGATCGCGCACGCATCCAGATCGGGCGCATTTCACGATTCGGTCTTCTCGAACTGTCGCGGCAGCGTCTGCGTCCTTCCATCGGTGAGTCGGCGAGCATCGCCTGCCCGCGTTGCAGTGGCATGGGCACGATTCGCAGCGTCGAATCGCTGGCCCTCGCGCTGCTGCGCCTGATCGGCGAGGAAGCTCGCAAAGATCGTACAGTCAAAGTCATCGCGCAGTTGCCGGTGGAAGTCGCGACCTATCTCATGAATGAGAAGCGCGACTGGCTGCACAGCATCGAATCGAAGAGCCACGCACAAGTGGTGTTGATACCGAACAAGTATTTCGAGACGCCCCACTACGAGATTCGCCGCATTCGCGACGATGAATCGTTGCTGCCGGAGAACGTGGGCCTCAGTCACCTGATTCCCGTCGCCCCAGTGGTAGCGACACCCGACGTGACGACTGAGAAGCCGGTGAATGTCATCACTCCGGCGGTCATTGCCTCGGTGATTCCAGCGTTGCCCGCGCCTCCGACCATCGCAGCCGAATCTGTGCCGGTAGCCGCCGCTGCTGCGCCGATTGCAAAGCCGGTCGAGCAGGTGGGGATTTTCGTTCGCGCCTGGCGATTCCTCTTCGGCGGTGCCGGAACGCCGGCGCCCGTGGTCGCTCCGACTCCGGAACCCGCACAGCGTCCGCGTGAAGCGCAGCCGCGTCGTGATCGGCCGGATGCCACGAGACAGCACGGTCGTACGCGCGATCGGTACGGTCGCGAGAACCGTGGAGATCGTCCTCCACGTGAGGCCGGCCGCGATCGGCCACGCCAGGGTCAGGGACAAGGATCAGGTCAAGGGAGCCAGGGTCAGCCGGATCGGGATCGGTCGCGTTCTGCACCCGCAGCTCGTGACGGTCGCGAGGGCCGCAACGAACGTCCGCAGCAGGAGCCGCGTCGTGACGCTGCGCCTCCCGAGCGAATGGGCCCTGCTCCGCTGCCGGAGCTGCGACCCGACCCGCCGCCACGGAATCAGGCGCCGCCTGAGAATCGCCCACAGTCGGATGCTGGTGCCCCAAGGCCAGACCGTGGACCTCGACCGGAGGGCGCCACTGGGCCAGACGGAGAACGTTCTGAACGAGGCGGACGCAGCCGACGCGGTCGTCGTCGTCGCGGACGCGGTCGCGGTGAAGAAGGTGGTGGCGCGCAGGGCAACGAGGGAAATGAAGGCGAGCAGCAGTCCTCTTCCGCACCCGCCGCCGAGCAACCCCAGCAGCGACCCGCGGCGAATGAATCGCACGCCGATGACGGACACGTCATTCCGCCACGCCTGAGCTACCCGGAACCGCGACCCCAGGAATCGCGCCCGGAGCCACGTCAGGAGTCACGCCCGGAACCGAGACAGGAACCGCAGCGCAGTTTCGACCTGCCCTCACCTGCCGCAGCTGAAGACAATGTTCAGCCTGAACGCGTCGAGAGAGCAGCGCCGCCAGAGACCAAGTCAGAGGTCGCGTCAGCCAGCTCGGGCGAAGATCGCAACTTCACCGTGTGGTCTTCCAGCCCGCCAGCCACGACGAGTTCATGGGGTGGTGCGCCGGACCCGACGCGTCGCGAGGAGTGACATGGGAACTGCGCCCGTAGCAATGCGGGCGCAGTTGCTCGCGTCAGTTCAATTTTTCTGGCGCTGCGCGAGCACTTCGCGCAGCAAGCCTTCGACCGCCTGTTCCAGCAGGTCGAGCACTTCCTCGAATCCCTCGGCACCGCCGTAGTAAGGATCCGGTACGTAACGTCTTGCCGCATCCGGCGCGTAGTCCATCATCAAACGAACCCGCTCGGCATCGGCGTCGCCGGCCAGCTCGCGCAACGCCATCGCATTCTGATCGTCCATGGCAACGATGAGATCGAACGCTGCAAAGTCGCGTGGATGAATTTTGCGGGCGCGCTGTCCGCTCAGATCGATTCCACGCCGTAGCGCGGCTGCGATAGCGCGGCGGTCAGGAGGCTCCCCGACGTGGTAATCGTGAGTGCCCGCCGAATCGACTTCGATACCCAGGTCGGCGGCTTGCCGTTGCAACGCGTGCCGGAAGACACCTTCGGCTGAAGGTGAACGACAGATGTTGCCCATGCAGACAAAGAGAATTCGCACGTTCCACGCTCGCGGCAGGAGTGATAACGCCGCGACATCATATAACGATGCTACTTCAGCACGACAAACATGATTGCTCAGGAATTGGAATCGCGAGCGCGGCGGCCTCGCATCACGCGCCGTTCCTTACCGTCGAACAGTATCGGCGAGACACCGAACTCGACGAGCCGTCGCGCCTCAGAGCGTCGGTCGGCGTGCTTGACGTAGCGGCAATCGCAGCGCGCACTCATCGTGCAGCCCATCAGCGGCAGTGGCGGTGCATCCTTCACGAGGAAGCGATGCTCGCTGAACTTGCGGACCATCTTGCAGGAATCCGTTCCCCGATAAATGGAAGTCGCCTGGAATGGCCGGGACGGAGGGCGTACCGCGGCCGGCTTAGGTTCGCCGCCGCGCAGGCGAGTCAACAGTCGATCGAGAGCGGACGCCTGAAATCCTTTTCGCATTGCTGGTCTCCCTGATGCAGCGAGCCGCGATGGTCGCATAGCATGGCGCGGACCAACTCCGCCATTGCGCCGGAATTGAACATGCGTCACGGCCGCGCCCGTCATTGACGGCAGAATCCTTCGGCAGAGTCCGGCTTCCACGCCCCTCGCCCGTCTATTCACTTCAGACATGGAATCAACACCACCCCCCGTATTTCAGGAAGGCGATCGCGTCTGCGCCGGTTCACGCCCCGGATTTCCGCAAGGCACGGTGATCAGGAACCTGAATGACGGTTACGTACTGGTGCGCTGGGATGGCGACGTACTGGAAACGGCGCACCACCTCAAGCTGTCACAGGTAGCCGCGCCGCCGCCCGATCAATCGTCGCTTTGAGCGACGTCCCGGTTTGCGAGCATCGCGCGGACACGAGCAAGGTCATGCTCGGTGTCGACTCCAATACCTGGCACTGTCGTGGCCGCAGCCACGGCGATGCGCATGCCGGCTTGCAAAGCACGTAATTGCTCCAGCCGTTCGATCGATTCCAGTTCGCTCGGTGGCAATGCCGTCAGCCGCCGCAGTGCTCCGACGCGATAGGCATAGATGCCCAGATGACGCTGGGCGGCGGCGAAACTGGTCTGGCGTGAATTCTCATCGAGCGTATCGCGCCCCCAAGGAATCGGCGCACGGCTGAAGTACAGCGCCAGTCCGTTCGTATCCGTCACCACCTTCACTACGTTCGGATCAAGCAGTTCGGACAGCGACACGATGGCTGTGGACAGCGTCGCAACTTCCGCTTCGGGATGATCGACGAGCAATCCAGCAACTTGATCGATCAACGCCGGCGGCAGCTGAGGCTCATCGCCTTGCACGTTCACGACGATGGTGGCGGCGTCCCACTCCCGCACCTGTGCGACTTCGGCGATCCGGTCCGTGCCCGACTGGTGCAAAGACGAAGTCAGCAGCGAAAATTTTCGCGATGGGTGGTCGCGATGCACGGCTACTTCTGCGACACGCACGTCGTCCGTCGCAACCAGCACTTCATCGGCGCAGCTGCGCAAAGCTGCATCGATGACCCACTGGATCATCGGCCGGCCTGCAATATCGAGCAGCGCCTTCGCCGGCAATCGTGTGGAACCGTAGCGCGCCGGGATGACTACCTTGAAAGTCACGACAACATCAGTTCTGCAGCAACGGATCGACGGGATCGAGGCGACGCGCATCTTCCTCGAGCATGATCGGAATACCGTCGCGCACCGGATAAGCCAGGCGATCGGCGCGACATACCAGCACCTGTTGTGCCCGCGAATACTGCAAAGGCCCCTTGCAGATGGGACAGGCGAGAATGTCGAGTAATTTGCTGTCCATGATGTCCCGTGAATGACTGAAAGCCTGGCAACGATAATCAAACGGCTGCGAGGAAGCGTTGCTCCGCCTGCTCCACCACCCGCGTCAGGGCCGCGGCAGCGGCATCGCTCAGTTCGAGATCCATGCGTACGAACCAATGCCCGGGCCGTGCGAAGGCGCGGCATTTTACAGCATCTTTTTCCGTCATCAGCACCGGCGCCGCGTCGCTGAACGTGACGTCTGCAAGGCTCAGCTTCGCATGATCGGGTAACGGATGCGCAATGATCTGCATGCCCTGCCGGCGCAGTGCCGCGAAGAACGGCTCGGGGTGGCCGATGGCGGCTACCGCATGCACGGGCTGCCCGGCGAAGGCTGCGAGCGAGCGTCGTTCGCCATCGACGATGGCTACAGCATCGCGCAGGCGCATGGTCGCGGTGATACCGGTTGATGGAGAAGACATCGGCGCTGAAGCCCCATCGCCGCGCCGAGTTTTCACCAGCAGATCGACGAGACGCAGTCGCGACGTCGGCTCGCGTAACGGCCCAGCCGGGAGCAGCAGGCCATTGCCTGTGCCGCGTTGTTCATCGATCACGGCGACCTCGGCATCGCGGCGCAGCCGGTAATGCTGTAATCCGTCATCCGAGAGAATCACCGCGGCGCCCTTGCTGATCGCAAGCTCGGCGGCTGCAACCCGATCGGGCCCCGCAACGACGATGGCGCCGGTGCGCAGAGCCATCATCAGAGGCTCATCGCCCACCTCTTCCGCTGCAACATCCGCCGTCACTTCCCGCGGCCAGCGCGTCGAAGCTCCCCCATAGCCACGAGTCACGATGCCAACCCGCTGTCCGCGCGATTGCAGTAATTCGGCGAGCCACATCACCAGCGGTGTCTTACCTGTGCCGCCCACCGAAATGTTTCCGATGACGATCACCGGCCGGCTGACGCGCTTGGCAGCGAAGAAACCGCTGCGGTACGCCGAACGCCGGCCCGCAGCTACCAGGGCAAACAGGAAGGAAAACGGCAGCAGCAGCACGAGCAACCACCACGGCCGGCGCTCGTACCAGAGCCGCTGCAGAGTCGCATCGAGAGTCACGAGTGGGGGGTCAGACGGTGAACTGCAGGCGATGCAAGGTCGCATACTGGCCGTTACTTGCCAGCAGTTCCGCATGCGTTCCCGCTTCGACGATGTGCCCGTTGTCCATCACCACGATGCGATCGGCCTTTTCCACCGTCGACAGACGATGCGCGATCACCAGCGTAGTGCGATTGTTCATGAGCTCTTCCAGCGCCGCCTGGATGACGCGTTCGGACTCCGTATCGAGCGCCGAAGTCGCCTCGTCGAGAATCAATATCGGTGCGTTTTTCAGCAGCGCGCGCGCGATCGCGATTCGCTGCCGCTGTCCACCGGACAGCAGGACGCCGCGATCGCCCACGACAGCATCCAGCCCAGCGGGAAGATCCTTCACGAACTCCATCACATGCGCCGCACGAGCCGCTGCTTCGATCTCTCCCTCTGCGACTTCACGTCCGAGAGCGATGTTGGCCCGAATCGAATCGTTGAACAGCGTGACATCCTGGCTGACCATCGCGATCTGTTCACGCAGGCTTTGCAACTGGTATTCGCGCACATCGTGTCCATCGATGCGCACCGTACCGACGTCGACGTCGTAGAACCGGGGCAATAGATTCACCAGCGTCGACTTGCCGCTACCCGAGCGGCCCACGATGGCAACCATTTCACCTGGCGACACCCTGAGCGAAATATTCTCCAGGGTGCCCGTCTTGCCGGCGTACTGAAACGACACCGCATCGAAATCAATTTCGCCACGCACGCGTGTGGATTGAAGCGTACCGCCCGCAGGCTCCGACGGTTGATCGAGCAATTCGAAGATACTTTCGCCGGCCGCGATACCTTGCTGGATCGGCGCGGCCACGCCGACGAGACTGCGCAGCGGTTGCGCAACGTTGACCAGCGCCACCAGGAACGCGAGCAGCTCACCCATGGTCATGCGATGGTTGATGGCTTCCGAAATCGCGATCGACAGCACGAACGCCGAGCCCACCGAGGTGACCAGCTGCACGACCGGATTGGACAGGCCACGCGTGAGGACCAACCGCATGTGAGAACGCCGGTTGTGTTCGTTCACCGCGTCGAACTGCTGCCGCTTGTAGTCTTCCGCGTTGTAAACCTTGATGACGCGCGGGGATTCCAGCGTCTCCTTGGCGACGCGGGTGATATCCCCCATCGAATCCTGGATACGCCGGCTGTAGCGGCGAAAGCGGCGATTGATGATGGTCACCAGCCAGGCCAGCAGCGGCCCCATCGTCAGCGCGATCAATGCGAGCCGCGCGTTGATGTAGATCAGGGAGGCGACTGCCAGAATGATGGTCAAGGTCTCGCGCAAGGAAACGGTGACCGACTCAGTGGCGCCACGGCCGATCTCTTCCGTGTTGTATGTGAGCTTCGACAACAGCGCCGAACTGGAGCTGCGGTCGTAGTACCCGACCGGCAACTGCACGAGCCGGTCGAATACCTCATCGCGCAGGCGTTTCACTACGCTGCGCGCGATCGACCCCATGAAATACGTCTGCGTGAAATCGCCCAGTCCGCGCACTGCGAACAACGCCACCAGCAACACGGGCAGCATCACGATCGAACGCGGATCGCGATTGGTGAACGTGCCGTCACCGAACTCCTTCGCGAACCAGCTGAAGCTGGCCATGCTCGCGGAGAACAGTGCCGCACCGAAGACGCCGAGCGCGAACTTGCCTATGTGCGGCCGCAGGTAACCGAGCAAGCGGCGATAGGTTCGCCAACCGCTGGGCGACACCGGAATGAGAGGTTTGGAATGGGAGGACATGTAGAAAGTCAGCGTGGCGCGGCAGCGTTGGCCGGCTCATTGAGCGTTGCGATATTGATCGCACGGAATCCCAGCCGACCGACCACGTCCATGGCGGTGACGACGGATTGATGAGTGGCACGCGCATCGGCCCGGATGGTGATGGACGCGTCGCGCTTGTCGCCCGCCACTTTGACGACGGCGGCCGACAGTGTCGTCGGACTCGTATTCAACAGCGCGCGGCCGTTGACGAGGTATTCGCCCGATACGCCCACGGTGATCTCGATGGGATCCTGGGTCGGCGGCGGCGCCGTCTTGTCGCTCGACTGCGGCAGGCGGATCTTGATGCGCGCCTCATCGACAAACGTCGTCGACACCATGAAAAAGATCAACAGCAGCAGCACCACGTCGATCAGCGACGTGAGATTCAGATCCGGCTCCTCGCGGGGACGCTGCTGCCTCAGGTTCATGACAGTGACTCAGGAGCCCGTGTACGAGTCGTCCGGACCTCGTTCTTCGATGGCGCTCACCAGCTTCATGGCTTCCTTCTCCATCTGCACCACCAGGGTCTCGACCCGCCCACGCAGGAACTTGTACCCGAGCAGCGCGGGGATGGCTACGGTAAGGCCCGCAGCGGTGGTGATCAGCGCCTCGGCAATACCGCCGGCCATGGCCGCCGGATCGCCGATGCCGTCGGTGCGGATCACGTTGAACGTGCGGATCATGCCCAGCACCGTGCCCAGCAAGCCCATCAGCGGCGAGATCGAAGCGATGGTGCCCAGCGTATTGATGAAGCGTTCGAGTTCGTGCACGACGTGCCGCCCGGTGTCTTCGATGCTCTGGTTGATGACGTCACGATCGCGGTGGCGATTGATCAGTCCCGCCGCGAGAATTTTCCCCAGCGGCGAATTCTGCTGCAGGGCATGGATGTGCTTGTCGGAAATCTGGCGCTGTTCCACCCATTTCCAGACCTTCTCCGTGAGTTCGGCAGGAATCACGCGACGCTGCTGCAGGGTCCAGACCCGTTCGAGAAAAATAGCGGCGGCGACGATGGAAGCGAGAATGATCGGCACCATCACGATGCCGCCGGCTTTCACGATTTCAAACATTGGCTTCGATGCGCTCGGCCTGTCAGATGGGCACGAATACTAGCAGGATTCATCCCGCTGGACTCGCGATGGCCACAGTGGTTGTGTGGGTCGGCTCACAGGTTCGTCGCTTGACGTGGCGGCGGAGGAGTCCGGTGCGCTCAACGAGTCCACCAGTAACGGCGATGCTCGCGTCGATACTCCTGGATTCGCAGGCTGCGACCGGGTTCGATGGCAACGGCAATCGCACCGGCATCCATAGTCGACAGTGTCCGGGCACCGCTGGATTGCCAGCGCCGAACGACCTCGGGACGCGGAAAGCCCCACTGATTGCGATAACCGGCGGAGAAGATCGCGACGTTCGCCTGCGCCTGCGTGACCAGTTCGTCGGTGGAAGAACTGCGGCTGCCATGATGAGCAACCACGACAACCTCGGTGGGCGGCAAGCCCTGCGCGACCAGCGCAAGCTCGGCGGGTTTTTCGATGTCGCCGGTGAGCAGTACGCTGCCCGCGGAGGCTGAGATTCGCAATACGCATGAAGAATTGTTATCGCTGTCGTCGAGCGATGCTCCCGGATGCAGCACCTCGAAGGCGACACCGTCCCATTGCCAGCGCTGGCCACGCGCGCAACGAGTGCTGGCGACGGTCGCAGGCAAAGACGCCACCGATGGACCTGCCATGACGATCTGTGTCGGCATCCCTCGCAACAGCGATCGCATGCCGCCGCTGTGGTCCAGGTCGCCGTGACTAACCATCAAGGCGTCGATGCGCCGAACGCCCGCGCTGCGTAAAAACGGGAGCATCACGAGTTCGCCGGTGTCCCTGCCGGTGCGAAACGCGGGGCCCGTATCGTAGACGAGCGTGTGCCTGTGAGTGCGCACGACGACACCCAGCCCCTGCCCTACATCCAGCACGTCGAGATTAAATGCTCCCGGCGCAGGCCGCGGTGGCTGCTCGAATATCGCCGGCAGGCACAGCAACACCGCCATCGCTCGGACCGGCCAGATCGCCGGCACGACGAGCAGTGCGCACCCGACAACCAGCGCAGTGAACGCGGCGAGGCTCGGCGTCGGAAAGTACCAGACGGCGAAAGAACGATGCGCCAACCAGTCGATCACCGGCCAGCACCAATCGAGTACCGAGATGGCCCAACCCAGAACCACTGCGCCGCCCGAAAGAGAAATCGATGCGACGACTGCGCCTGCGAGCACCAGCGGCACGAGGCATATCGTGAACAGGGGAACGGCCAGTGCATTGGCCAGTGGCGACACCAGCGACAAACCGCCGAATGCGCCTATCACCAGCGGCGCCATACCTATCGTTACCACGAGTTGCATGCGCGTGAAATCGCGAACCAGGCCGTCGCGAGTCAGCCGACCGGCACTGGCGAGCAGAATGACGGCAACGGCGCCGAAAGAAAGCCATGCGCCCGCGGCCAGCGGTGCGAATGGATCGAGCAACAGAATGCCGATGAGCGCGAGCCCCAGAGCATTCGCTACGCCGGGATCGCGACGCCACCAGCGTGCAGCAAAGTAGATGCACAACATGATCAGTGTGCGTTGGGTTGGTACAGAGAGACCGGCGAGGCATGAGTAGCCGACTGCCGCCAACGTACCTGCCAGCGCCTTCGCGTGTACGGCGGTGAGCCTGCGGCGCTGTGCAAAGGGCAACCACACGACGCCGGCGCCGCAACCGGCCACCAGAGTGGCAATCATGCTGATGTGCAGGCCGGAAATGGCCATGAGGTGCGTGGTGCCGGTGGCCGCGAAGATGCTCCATTCGTCCGGCTGCATGGCTTGCGTATCGCCCACCGCCAGGCCTTGCAGGATACCGAGGTGACGATCGGTTGCGACTGCCCGTGCGATCCGATGCGCAATCCAGGCACGGGCACGCAACACGGGATACCTGGCCGAAGGCCTACCCAGTCGTTGATTGCGATCGTCATCGCGCACATATCCCGTCGCACCGATGCAGGTGCGAAACAGATGTGCTTCATAGTCGAAGCCGCCGGGATTGGCGAAGCCATTGCGCCGCTTCAAACGCACGACGAATTGCCACAGTTCTCCGGCGGCAGGGCGTTTCTCGGTCTGGTACCAGGAAAGCCGAATCCGCGGCGGGATGCGTACGCCTTTCAGATCGCGATCGACGGCGTCATCGCGGACCACATCGAAATCGAACTTGGGGTCGCTGCCAGCGGGCGTAGGCAACGATGCCACATAGCCGCGCACCAGCAGATCCTGGCCTTCGAGTTCCCCAGCGAGATCCTCCGACAGTCGTATACCGGCGTTGATCCAGGCCCAGCACACTCCAAGCAGAAACGCGCATACCCAGTCGCTGCGAAAATACACAGCGAGAGCCAGCAGACCGCCGAGGACAAACACGTACGGCACGAGTGCGGGCAGCACGCTGAGCGCATGCACGACGCAGTGACCGAGCAGAAATGCAAGACCGGCTCGCCACATCCCGCCTCCGTGCGGACAACCCCGACGACACGCCTGTGTCGATATGCGCAGGCCATGCCTGCTGTAGAAACTTCATGTCAGCGTAATCAGGTGAACGAACGACGCGTCCTGCGAAGCGCTTCGACCTGCGATACTCCACTGCTGCCCGACAGCCATTCCTGCGATACCCACTTACCGCATGCCTCGACGCGTCTTCAAATCCCTGAGCCGGCAGCGCCACGTCTGGAAGGACCGCTGGTTCCTGCGACCGGCGCGGCTGCTGCTGGACAATTCAGCCTACTGGAGCCTCAATCGCCGCAACGTCACGAGCGCCTTTGCCTTGGGCCTGTTCCTTGCCTTCGTGCCTTTACCGGTTCATGTGATCCTCGCAGCGGCGCTCGCGCTGATGCTGCGGCTGAATATTCCCGCAGCCGTTGCCGGCACGCTGATCGTCAATCCGCTCACGGCCGTGCCGCTCTATATCCTTGCCTACCGCGTCGGGCGCTTGCTCCTGTCGGAACCGCGCCGCCCCTTTCACTTCGAACTCAGCCTGCATTGGCTAAGCACCGGCCTGCTTCCCATCTGGAAGCCATTCCTGCTCGGATGCCTGACACTGGGAACGCTGACGGCCATCGTGGGTTACGTGCTGCTCGGTGGCATCTGGCACGTGAGCCTGGTGTTCAAATATCACAGCCGCAAACGGCGCGTTACGCCCGTAGCTGTGAAATCGGGGGAGAAATCGACGGACTCGGACGGCGAAAATCTGCCTTAGACCAGGCGACCGTCCGTCAACGTCAGCGTCCGCTGCATTTTCGCAGCCAGCTCCGGTGCGTGCGTCACGATGACCAGCGCGGTGCCGAACTCGCGATTGAGTTCCAGCATCAACTCGAAAACCTGACGCGCATTGGCGCCATCGAGATTGCCAGTGGGTTCGTCCGCAAGCACTACCGCGGGCTGTGTTACCAGCGCCCGAGCCACTGCGGCACGCTGTCTTTCACCGCCGGACAACTGTCCAGGGCGATGATCGACGCGGGCCGCAAGCCCTACGCGCTGAAGAATGTCACGCGCGCGCTGGCGAGCTTCATTAGCCGGCATACGCCGGATCAACAACGGCATGGCGACATTCTCGAGCGCGGAGAATTCCGGTAGCAGGTGATGGAACTGGTAGACGAAACCCAGGGCCCTATTACGCAATGAGCCGCGCGCTGCATCGCTCAGCTCACTGATCTTCTGTCCGGCGATATCGACACTGCCTTCGGTCGGCAGGTCCAGTCCGCCCAGCAATTGCAGCAGCGTGGTCTTCCCCGAGCCCGATGCACCGACGATGGCCAATCGTTCGCCCGGCAGCACCGACAGATCGACGCCGTTGAGTACATCGACACGTGCATCGCCCTGCTGGAAGCGTTTCACGAGACCGGCGCACGCGAGCACTGCGCCGGATGCCTGCGATGTGCCGATAGATGCCGCCTGCCTGCCGTCGTTCATTGTTTCATTCCGCTTCGGGTTCCCATCATTCATGTCGCAAAGCCTCGGCGGGCTGGGTCCGTGCCGCTCGCCACGACGGATAGATCGTCGACAGCAGGCACAATCCGAACGCCGTGCCGGCAATCTTCAGCACGTCGTGCCATTGCACCCGGGCCGGCAGATCGCTCATGAAATAGACTTTGGCATCCAGAAATTGCGTGCCCACCACGGCTTCGAGCCCGTGCACCAGCGCTTCGAGATTGGTGGCGATGAGGACGCCGAGCGCCACGCCGCCAAGCGTGCCGATGACGCCGATCACCGTTCCCTGCGTCATGAAAATCGTCAGTATGCTTCCCGGCGCGGCGCCGGTGGTGCGCAGGATGGCGATGTCCGACTGCTTGTCCTTCACCACCATCACCAGCGTCGAAATGATATTGAATGCGGCAACCGCGACCACCAGCAGCAGGATGATGAACATCACCGACTTGGTGAGCTGGATGGAGCGAAAGAAATTTTCGTGTCGCTGTGTCCAGTCGGCGACGTAGTAACCGCCACCCAGCGCGAGCGCCAGTTCGCGAACCACGCGACGTGCGGCAAACATGTCTTTCAACCGCACGCGTACACCCGTCACTTCGTTTCCCATGCGATACAGGCGCGCCGCATCCGCCATGTGAATGTAGGCAAGATTGCGGTCGTACTCGTAATAGCCGGAGCGGAACGTTCCCACGACCTTGAAGCCGCGCACTCGCGGCATCACCCCGGCTGGGGTAACGACGGGCTGCGGCGTTGCTATGACGACGCGGTCGCCCACATCGAGTTGCAGTGCCTTCGCCAACTCGTCGCCGAGTACGATGCCGTAGGCGCCCGAGCGCAGGTCGGTAAACTTACCGTGCACCATCTTTTCCGCGATGGCCGCGACTTTGCTTTCTTCTTCCGGCAGCACGCCGGTGATCGCGGCCCCGCTGGTCTGGCCACCGGCAATCAACAATGCCTGGTCTTCTATATATGGTGCGGCGGCGACGACTTCGGTGCTTTCCTGAGTTTTCGCCACTGTCGCATGCCAGTCGGGCAGTCCGCTGCCGAAGGCGCTGATGGTCGCGTGCGGCGTGAGGCTCAGGATGCGGTCGCGCAGTTCCGCTTCGAAACCATTCATCACCGACAACACCACGATCAGCACGGCCACGCCGATGGCCACGCCCACCATCGAGATCACCGAGATGAAGGAAACGAAACGGTTGCCGCGACCCGATCGCAGGTAGCGCGAACCGATGAGCAGTTCGTACTTCATTCGTAGCGCAACGCTTCGGCGGGTGGCGTGGCCGCGCCTCGAATCGCCGGATAGATCGTGGCGAGCACGGTGAGCACCAGCGCCGTCACTGTGATCCATATGACTTGCGGCCATTGCACTTCCGACGGCACCTCGGTGATGACGTACACCGCGGGATCGAAAATGCGCACGCCCATGATCTGCTCGAGCACAGGCACGATGTTGCCAACGTTCAGCGCGAGTGTGAGACCCAAAGTCAGGCCAAGCAGCGCACCGAACCAGCCGATGATCACGCCCTGCGTGACGAACACACCGATGATGGCGCGAGGACTGATGCCGATGGTGCGCAGGATGGCGATGTCGGTGCGCTTCTCGTTCACCACCATGACCAGCGCGGCGACGATGTTGAACGCGGCCACGGCGACGATGAGCATCAGGATGAGTGTCATCATGGTCTTCTCGATGCCCACGGCGCGAAAGTAACTGGCGTTCTCGATGGTCCAGTCGCTGATGTCGAACTTGCCGCCGAGACTCGCAGCGATGGCGCGTGCACCCGCGGGCGCGGCGAAAATATCATCGAACTTCAACCGCAATCCGGATGGCGCGCCGTCCGTTCCGGCAATGCCCGAAGCCTGGCGCAGATCGATGAACGCCATGCGCCCGTCGTAGTCCGGCTCGCCGATCTCGAAAATGCCGCTGACGATGAAACTCTGGATGCGCGGCTGGATGTCGATGCCGGAGATGACGCCGCCTCCGGCAGCAGTGCGCGTCGGCACGAGAATGTTTACTTCATCGCCTACCCTGGCTTCCAGCGCATAGGCAAGGCCCGCACCGAGGACGATGCGCTGCTCGTCGCTGTCGAGATCGGCGAGCTTGCCTTCCTGCATGCGGCGATCGACTGCTGACACGCGCGGTTCGATGTTGGGGACCACGCCACGAATCAGCGCCGGTCGCAGTTCCTGCCCGTGTCCCACCATGCCCTGCAGGTCGATGAAGGGGGCGACGCCGGCCACGCCTTTTGTATTACCGATGCGTTCCGACAGCGCCTGCCAATCCCGCATGCGATCCGGAGGCGCCGACAGAGTGGCGTGCGAGGCGAGGCTGAGCAGGCGCGAGCGCAGCTCGCCTTCGAACCCATTCATGACCGAAATGATGGTGATCAGGGCCGCGACCCCGATGCAGATGCCCAGCATCGAGGTCCAGCTGATGAAGGACACGAAGAAGCCACGGCTGCGACTGCGCACATAGCGCAGTCCGATGGACAGGAAAAGCGGATGGAACATGCCGGAAAAGGGCCGCCTGACGAAGCGAGCGCGCAAGGCTACACGGCTCGCCATGTCTTTTCACGCCTTTGCGGTCGCCGCCTCGACGCGCGGGAATGTGAACTGCGACAACAATTTGGCCATTGCCGGTTGGCCGTCGAGCGAGGAGTGCTATACAGTCGCAAATCACTTCGTGCGGAGGGTTCACCAATGCGATCGGCTCACCTGCTCCTGTCGGCGCTTGCCACCCTGGCTCTCTGCGGGCCGCTGGCCCACGCCGAAGAACTGGAAATGGCCAAGCCCCCGCACAGTGAAGCCAACCGCCCGGCGCGTGGCATGACGATGCAGAAGGTGGAGGCCGCTTTCGGCGCCCCCGCCAGCCGGGTCCCGGCCATCGGCAGTCCGCCGATCAGCCGCTGGGAATATCCAGGGTTCGTGGTGTTCTTCGAGCACGATCACGTGATTCACACTGTGGGGATTGGCTAGCCCCTCGGCGAGCACTCCGACCTCTTTTACCTCTCCCCTGGTGGGAGAGGTGGCGCGACGAAGTAGCGCCAGCTCTCCCACCAGGGGCCCACAAGGGGAGAGGTAGAGAGAAGAGACACCACCGCATCCCGCTGTTACCCTTCCCGCCGCTTCGGGCGACACCCCACCTGTGTCCTGCCTGACCGCTTTGTATTTGCCGCACCGGCCCCATCTCGCCCGTTTCCCAACGATTTTCATTGCTCATGCCATCACCGCAGGACCTGTTACTCCCGAGCAAGCTGCAGATGCACGTTCGCTGGGGCCAGCTGTACGGCTCGGCGACCTCGCTGTGGCTTGCAGAAGCGGCGCGGCGCTCGACGGCACCTTTGCTGGTAGTCGCCGCGGACGCAAGGCAGGCGGCGCGACTGGAAGGCGAACTGCGTTTCTTCTGCGGTTCGAATCTCTACATCGAGCAGTTCCCCGACTGGGAGACGCTGCCCTACGACCTGTTCTCCCCGCATCCCGACATCGTCTCGCAACGCCTGCGGATGTTGTCAGCGCTGCCCAATCTCACGCGGGGCGTGATCATCGTCGATCTCGAAACGCTGCTGCAGCGACTGGCGCCGCAGACCTACATCGGCGCACATGCCTTCGACATCAAGCTCAAGGAAAAGCTGGACCTGGAGCGGTTCCGCGAACGCCTGGCAGCGGCCGGCTACATCGCGAGTTCGCAGGTCGTCGCGCCGGGTGAATTCGCGGTGCGTGGTTCGCTGATCGATCTGTTTCCGATGGGCAGCACCCTGCCCTATCGACTCGATCTGTTCGATGACGAGGTGGAAAGCATCCGCATCTTCGATCCCGAAACGCAGCGTTCGGGCGATCGCGTGAACGCATTGCGCCTGCTGCCGGCACGCGAATTCCCGCTCAATGCCGAAGGCATCGCCGCATTCAAGCGACGCTTCCGCAACCGCTTCCCCGGCGATCTGTCGCGCATGGGGATCTATCGCGATATCGCTGAAGGCGCACCGCCTGCCGGCATCGAGTATTACCTGCCGCTGTTCTTCGATAGCACCGCGACGCTGTTCGACTACCTGCCCGCGAATACGCTCATCGCCTTCGAACACGATGTCGAAGGCCTCGCGACGCATGCCTACACCGAAATCGAAGAACGCTACGGGCAGCGGGGCCACGACACCGAACGGCCCATCCTCGCGCCGCCGGAAGTGTTCATGCCCATCGCCGAATTCTCCCGGCGCTTGGGCGACTTCCGCCGCATTGAACTCGCGCGCGTCGAACTCGATCCGCTGACGCAGACGCTGCCGCATCAGAATTTCGGCACGCGACCGCCGCCGCATCTGCGCATCGATGCACGCAGTGAAACGCCCGCCAGCGAACTCGCGAACTTCATCGACCAGTTCGAAGGCCGCGTATTGATCGCCGCCGAGTCGGCCGGCCGTCGCGAGATGCTGCTGGATATCCTGCGCAAGCGCGGCGTCGCGGTCGAGCAGCTCGATAGCTGGCAGGCTTTCAGGGAAGGCGGCTCGAGCGTCGCGATCACGGTCTCGCCTCTTTCCACCGGCCTGGTGCTGGATCAGCCACATCTCGCCGTGATCGCGGAAGAGCAGCTCTTCGGCGAGCGTGCGCGACAGGAGCGCCGTCGCCGCCGTCCGGAACGCGATCCTGAAAAAATCATTCGCGACCTCGCGGACCTGCACGCGGGCTCGCCGGTAGTCCACGAGACTTACGGCGTCGGTCGTTTCCTCGGCCTGCAGACCATGGATGTCGGCGGGCTGACCAGCGAATTCCTGGTGCTCGAATACGCCGACGGCGACAAGTTGTATGTCCCGGTGGCGGGCCTCGATCTCGTCAGCCGCTACACCGGCTCCTCTCCCGAGACAGCGCCGCTGCACAAGCTCGGCACCGATGCGTGGCAGAAGGCCAAGAAGAAAGCGGCACAACGCATCCGCGACACGGCTGCCGAACTGTTGGATCTATATTCGCGTCGAGCTGCGCGACAAGGCCAACAACTCACCGCCGACGAAAACGATCTGCGCGCTTTCGAAGCTGCCTTCAAGTTCGAGGAGACGCCGGACCAGGCGCTCGCGATCGAACAGGTCATCGCCGATCTCGGCAAAGGCACGCCGATGGATCGCGTCGTGTGCGGCGACGTGGGCTTCGGCAAGACCGAAGTGGCTTTGCGTGCCGCTTTCGTGGCCGTACAAGCAGGCAAACAGGTGGTGGTGCTAGTACCCACGACGTTGCTCGCTCAACAGCATTTCCAGACCTTTTCCGATCGCTTTGCCGATTGGCCGGTGCAGGTCGAATCGCTGTCACGATTTCGCAGCACCAAGGAGGTCAACCAGGTGCTGGCCGGCCTCGAAGCCGGCAAGGTCGATATCGTGGTCGGCACGCATCGGCTGCTCCAGAGCAGCGTGCGCTTCAGCCAGCTCGGCCTGCTGATCATCGATGAAGAGCACCGTTTCGGCGTGAAGGACAAGGAACGCTTGAAGCAGCTGCGCGCGGAAGTGGATGTGTTGACGCTTACCGCCACACCCATACCGCGCACGTTGAACATGGCGATGGGTGGCCTGCGCGAACTTTCGCTCATCACCACGCCGCCGCCGTCGCGCCTATCGATCAAGACTTTCGTTTCGCAGTGGGACGGAGCCACGGTGCGTGAAGCCTGCCTGCGTGAAATTCGCCGCGGCGGCCAGATCTATTTCGTGCACAACGCCGTGGAGTCCATCGAGAAGACCGCCAAGGCGCTGGGCGAGTTGGTGCCCGAAGCGAGAATCGCGGTGGGCCACGGGCAGATGCGCGAGCGCGAACTCGAACAGATCATGCTCGACTTCTATCACCAGCGCTGCAACGTGCTGGTGTGCACGACTATCGTGGAGAGCGGCATCGACGTGCCGTCCGCCAATACCATCATCATCGATCGCGCCGATCGGCTCGGGCTCGCGCAGTTGCACCAGTTGCGCGGTCGCGTAGGCCGCTCCCATCACCAGGCCTATGCCTACCTGATGACTCCGCCACGCAACGCCATGACGCCCGATGCGGTGAAGCGCCTGGAGGCCATCGAATCGCTGGAGGACCTGGGCGCGGGCTTCACGTTGGCGACACACGATCTCGAGATTCGCGGCGCCGGTGAATTGCTGGGCGAAGGCCAGAGCGGCCAGATCCAGGAAATCGGTTATGCGCTGTACATGGAGATGCTCGAACGCGCCGTCGCGGCACTGAAGTCGGGGAAGGTAGCCGACCTGGATCAACCTATGCACCAGGGCCCCGAGGTCGAGCTGCATGTCCCTGCCCTGCTGCCCGATGACTACCTGCCCGATGTCCATCTGCGGTTGGTGTTGTACAAACGCGTAGCAGCCGCTGCAGGCAGCGATGAGTTGCGCGAATTGCAGGTCGAGATGATCGACCGCTTCGGCCTGCTGCCGCCGCCGGCAAAGAACCTGTTCCGCATTGCCGAGTTCAAACAGGCGGCGCGGACGCTGGGCATTCGCAAGATCGACATCGGGCCGGGCGGCGGCTCGGTGACGTTCGAGGCCGAAACCCAGGTGGACCCGGCGACACTGATCCGCTACGTGCAGCAGAACGCCAAGACGCATCGACTCGATGGCGGTGCGAAGTTGCGCTTCATCCTGAAACTCGAAGCCGACGAGAAGCGTTTCGAGCTGGCCGAAGCGTTACTGGACGCATTGAGCAAAAAGGCGCCTCCCGTCACACCACCGACTCAGCGGCCCAAGCGTTGAGACGTCAGCTGCTACACTCGCACGATCGCACCGGCTCCATGTCAAAGATGACGTCAAAGAAGACTTCCGCTGTCAGCCGCCGCCAAGCCATCGCCTTGTTAGGTGCGCCTGCGCTGCTACTGTTGGCAGATGGCGTCATGGCGCAGCAGAGCGCCACGGGCATGACGTCCTATGATGTCGAACTGATCGTGTTCCGCACGCTGTCTTCCGGATCCACCAACGAAGAATGGTCGGCAGAGGGGCGACCCGACAGCGTCACCAGTGCCGACGGTTCGTCAGGCGATGCCCAGGCCGAAGCGGCGCCGCTCACTGCACCCACCGCGATATTTCCGCCGCTGGCTCCGGGGAAACTCAAACTCACTACGATCGCCGACACGCTCCGTCGCAGTAAACGCTATCAACCGGTGGCGCATTTCGGTTGGACCCAGCCGGGTTACCCACGCAATGACGCGCGTTTCATTCCGGTAGATTCGCTCATCGGTTCAGCCACCGTCGGATTGACCGGCCGCATCGCGCTGGCGCGAGGCCGCTATCTGCATCTCACACTCGACCTGGCATTGGTGGGTGAAGACGGCCAGCGCTACGTCCTGCAACAGACGCGGCGCATGCGCAGTAGCGAGCGCCACTACATCGATCATCCCAAGTTCGGTGTGATTGCGCTGATTACGCCAAGCGAAGGCTGAACGCGCGGGCTTGGGTCCAAGCCCTTTGCTCAAATCTCGTGAGTCACTGCCTGGTTGCGTCCGGCATCCTGCGCTTCCATGAGAGCCTGCAGAGACACTTCATAGATGCGTTCGGGCAGTATCTCGTGCGACGGCACGACGGACACCACGCCAGCGCTCCCCGTCACGTAACGCGACACGCTCGACCTGGGATGGTGAATGGCGAGATCGCGAATGCGCGCCAGCACCGTATCGGCCAGCTTCACCACCTGCGACTGCTCCATGCCACTGGTGTGCGCGGCAATCTGGTATTCATCGAAGCGGCCGCACAAGTCGCTGGCGCGACGGAAGCAGCCGCTGACGACACGGGCAATGCGACGGAACGACTGGTCGGCGCCCTGCCGGCCGAACACTTCGCGATACTGTGAGAAATAATCCAGGTCGAACACGAGCAGGCTCACGCGCCGTGACTCACGCTGTGCGAGTGCCCAGTCGCGCTTGATCAGTTCTTCAAAGTAGGGACGACGCAGCAGGCCGGTGAGCTTGTCGTCGCGCAAGTACGCGAGCATGGTCTGGGTGCTCATCGTCGGATCGCGAACTTCCGCAACCGCGCCCCGTGCAGCACCGCCTTCGCGATGAAAGCTGGCGAAATGAGTCAACTGGCCGCGGGCATTGCGCAGCGGAACGACGTTGACTTCATTCCAGAACAGCGTGCCGTCGCGGCGATAGTTGCGCAGCATGGTCTGGCAGGCCGAGCCTTCGCGTAGCGCCGTGCGGATTTTCGTCAGGCCTTCCTGATCGCGATCATCACCTTGTAGGAATCGCATGTTGCGCCCGATGAACGAGGGAGCATCGTATCCCGTCAGGTGTTGCATGACGGCATTCACGAACACGACCGTCCAGTCTCCGTCACGAGGTTCGCAGATCACCACGCCGCGCGCCGGGTCGGATTCGACCAGTGTCCTGAAGAGTTGCGGGTCCAGACTGTTCATTGCAGGGCGCGGCGTTGCGGCGATAACTCTATGACGGCTCGAAAAATCAGAACTTGATCCTCAGCGGTTGCGATCTCCCGGCAGAGGGGCGCACGCGAGGTCAAGCGTGCAGTGTCAGGTCGGGCCGATCCATACTGCCTTTTACGGACTTTTCAGCGAGCTGCCACTGTTCGGTCGCGCGCAGTGCCAGCCGATCCGGTCCGCCGGGCGTTCCGTGCAATCGCGCCAACCTCAACTGGCTCAGAGGATCGCCCCTTCCCTGCATCGAATCGATGACTTGCAGCACACCTTGACGATTGTTACAGATGGGAACGATGTCGCAGCCCGCGGCCAGCGCTGCCCGCACGCGTTCCGGCATCTCGCCGACGATGCTGGCGCCGGCCATGTTCAGGTCGTCGGAAAAGACGGCGCCGGCAAAACGCATGCGATGGCGTAATTCATCCTGCAGCCAGCGGCGCGAAAAACCCGCCGGCAACGCGTCGACTTCGGCATAAACCACGTGGGCGGCCATGATGGAGGCCAGCCCGTTGTCGATCAGCCGCTGGTAGGGATAGATGTCTTCATCGAGGTCCGCCAGCTTGCGCCGGTCCACCGGCATCGCCACGTGCGAGTCGGGAGCCACGCCGCCATGTCCGGGGAAATGCTTGGCGGTAGCCACCATGCCGGCCTCACGCATGCCGCTCATGAATGCGATCGACAATTCGGCGACTACCCGCGGATCGCGATGGAAGGCCCGATCGCCTATTACCGAACTCACGCCGTAATCGAGGTCCACGACCGGCGCGAAGCTGATATCGATGTTGATCGCCCGTAGTTCGGCTGCGAGCAACCAACCCGCCTGGCGTGCGAGTACGCGACCGGCCGCCGCATCGAGATCGTATTCCCGGCCGATCGTGCGCATCGGCGGCAGGACCGTGAAGTCCTTGCGGAACCGTTGCACGCGCCCACCCTCGTGATCCACCGCCACCAGCAGCGCCGGCGTGCGAACGGCGCGAATCTCCGCAACCAGCTGTTCGAGCTGCCCGATGCTCTCGAAATTGCGCGTGAACAGGATCAGCCCGCCCACCAGCGGATGAGCCAGCAGTTCGCGATCTTCGACGGTGAGGGCCTTGCCCTGCACGTCGATCATGAGGGGACCAAGAGTCATGACGGCAGCACCGACTGGTCAGCTGGCTTGCCAGGTTGCTGCTGGGTCATTTCCACTCCCGGTACGGATGCTTCGCCAGGTTGAAATTGTAATAGCGTTCGTCCTCGGTGACTTCCGCGCCCAGCCAGTCGGGACGGTCGAACGGTTCGTCTTCGCTGCCCAGTTCGATCTCCGCGACGATCAGTCCGGCATTGTCGCCGAGGAATTCGTCGATCTCCCACACGTGCGGGCCGGCGACAATCTCGTGGCGGTACTTCTCGACCAGCGGACCGCTGCACAGGTCGTGCAGGATTTCATCGGCATCGCCGCGGGGAATCGGATACTCGAATTCCAGGCGCGTGCGCGTCGAGCGCTTCGCCTTGAGGTTGATCCAAGCGTCATCGCCCGCGATGCGTACACGGATCGAGCTGTGATTGTTACTGCTCAGGTAACCCTGCCGCATCAACACACGGCTGCGCGCCAAGGCGCGCCATGCGTCGGAACCCAGCAGAAACTTCCGTTCGATTTCGAGCGCCACTATTTCCCCCGCACGAACACGGCCATGGACTCGACGTGGGTCGTGTGTGGAAACATGTCCATGACACCGGCCGCACGCAATTCGAACCCGTGTTCATGCACGAGAATGCCGGCGTCGCGCGCGAAGCTGCCGGTGTGGCAGGAAATGTAGACGAGTCGCTTCGCGCCACTTGCGGCTATCAGTGGCAGGACCTCGCGGGCCCCGGCACGCGGAGGATCGATCAGTACCTTGTCATAGCGACGCGTCGTCCACGCATCGTGCAACGGCTTGTCGTCCATGAGATTGGTGGTGAAGAATTCCGCATTGGTAATGCCGTTACGCGTGGCATTGGCGCGCGCTCGCGCAACGAGTCCCGCCTCGCCTTCGACGCCCACGACGCGACGCGCATGGCGCGCCAGCGGCAGCGAAAAATTTCCCAGGCCACAGAACAGATCGAGGACATCGTCCTCACCGGTAGGTTCGAGCAACTCCACCGCCCGGCTCACCATCTGTCGATTGAGGTCGCCATTGATCTGCACGAAGTCCGTCGGCTGGAACGCAATCTCTACATCGAACTGCGGCAATGAATAGGTCAGCTCCAAAACCTCGCCGTCGAGCGGCGCGATCGTTTCGTAACCGCCCGGCTGCAAATACATCTGCGTGCCGTGCTCAGCGCCGAACGCACTGATGTGTTCCATATCGGCATCGGTCAGCGGCTGCAACACGCGAATCACCAGTGCTACGGCATTCTCTGCGACAGCAACTTCGATCTGCGGCACGCGGTCGCGAATGGAGAGCTTGGTCAACAGCGCCGACAGCGGCACGATGAGTCCGGCCACCGGTTCGCTCACCACTTCGCAGCGCTGTAGATCGGCGACGTACGGCGTCGCCCGTTCCCGAAAGCCCACCACGACTTTGTTTTTCTTCGGCACCCAACGTGCTGCGAAACGCGCACGGCGACGATAATTCCAGACGTTTCCCTGCAGCGATGGCAACACTTGCTTGGGCGTTACGTGCCCGATGCGCGTCAGCGCCTCGATGAGCTGCCGCTGCTTGAACTCGATCTGTTTGGCCGGGGCGAGATGCTGCAAGGAGCAGCCGCCGCACACGCCGTGATGTTGACAGAGCGGCGCGACGCGATCGGGCGAAGCCTCGAGCACTCGCTCGAGCTTGCCCTCATCGAAACTCTTGCCGCGCTTGCGACGCGACCATTCGACACGTTCACCGGGAAGCGCATCGTCGATAAAGACAGCTTTGCCTTCATGATGCGCGACACCGCGGGCTTCGTGCGACAAGTCGACTACCTGCGACTCGGCGATCACCAACGGGCGAGCTTTGCGGACCGGAGCACTCAGCACTGCGATTCACCCCATGCTGCCAGGAACTCAGCGAAATGCGGCCGCGATTCCGCCTGCGATGCGAGGTAGGTGCGAATGCTTGCCTGCTCGGCTGCAAACTCTTCGCGCGTCAATTTGCCGCGCATCAGTTCGAACCGCAGATACACAAGGAAAGTATTCAGCACATCGGTCTCGCAATAGTTGCGGATCGCATCGATGCCGCCCTCCAGCCAGGTGTCCCAGACTTTGTCGCCGCTCATCCCGAGCTTGCCCGGCAGGCCGAGCAGCATCGCCGCCGATTGCAGGCTCACGCGTGCGCGAGCCTGGAAACTCGACAGCACATCCATGAGATCCATGTGGCGGCTGTGGTAGCGGTTGAGATAGTTGTTCCAGCGGAACGCCTGGTCTTCTTCGCCCTGCTCCCAGTAGCGCGGCGCCTGGATGCCATGGCGTAACGCGCGATAGTGCAGCACCGGCAGATCGAACCCGCCGCCGTTCCAGGACACGAGATCCGGCGTGTACTTGTCGATCCCATCGTAGAAGCGCTGGATGAGTTCGGCTTCCGGCGCATCGGGCTCACCCAGCGACCACACCTTGAAACCTTCGCGCGTGCGCAGTGCTACCGAGATCGCGACGATCCGCTGCTGTTCCAGCGACAGGAATTCCGAGCCATAGGCCTCACGCCGTTTCGCCTGCATGACATAGCCGACCTCCTTGTCGCCCAGGTCGCCGAGATCGAAGATCCGGCGGCCCAGCTCCACGTCGGGGATGGTTTCGATATCGAAGGCAAAGACGGGCATGGGCATCGGGACTTCCGCGGGAAATAGAAAATAGCGCCGGCAGGCGCGCGTGTCAGAAGCTGCGGGCCTGAAGCATGAGCCGCTTCATTTCGGCCACTGCCGCCGGCAAGCCCTCGAACACCGCTCGCGCCACGATGGCGTGCCCGATATTCAATTCGACGATTTCCGGGATTGCCGCCACTGCCTGCACATTGTGATAGTGAAGTCCGTGCCCGGCGTGCACACGCAACCCGATGTCCGAAGCATAACGCGCGGCGTCCCGGATGCGATGCAGTTGCTGCTCACGCGTAGCTCCTTCCGCTTCCGCGTAGGCGCCGGTATGCAATTCAACCACGGGTGCACCCGTGCGAAGCGCTGCATCGAGCTGGGCTCGGTCGGGATCGATGAACAGCGAAACACGGATGCCATCCTGTGCGAGTCGCTCGCACATGGGGCGCAGCGATTCTTCCTGGCCGATGACATCGAGTCCGCCTTCGGTCGTCACTTCGGCGCGGCGCTCCGGCACCAAGCAGCAGTCCGGTGGACGCACTTCGCGCGCGATACGCACCATTTCTTCCGTCGCCGCCATTTCCAGGTTGAGTCGCGTCTGCAATGCCTCGCGACACATGTGCACATCGCGATCCTGGATGTGCCGGCGGTCTTCGCGCAGGTGGATCGTAATGCTGTCCGCACCCGACTGTTCTGCGAGCAGCGCCGCGAGCAAGGGATCCGGATAGCTGGTGCCCCGCGCCTGCCGCAGCGTTGCGACGTGATCCACGTTGACGCCGAGATCGATGGACTTCATGCGAGTGAGCGATTCCTGAAAGTGCTGACGGGAAAGCTAAGGTTAATACGGGAGCAACGCGCGGTCACTTGGTCCGGCGCAGGGCAAGCATGACTTCGCGCGTCTTGAGTTCGCGTCCATCCAGACAGCGATCCATCGCGGCACGCAGCAACCGCCTGGCATCGGCGTTACAAACCGGATCGTCGATCTCCTCACGCGCCAGTGCGAGCAGCGAAGCACCGGCGAAAATCAGTCCGCCCGTCGCTATGCCGTCAGCACGCAACGCGCCGTGTTCCAGGCGGTAGTGATAAGTCGCATCGGGTTCGATGGGTTCACCATTCGCCTCACATTCCAGCGCCAGGCCATAGCCTAACGCTTCCAGCAGGCGCTTCTCGAAGATGCGCAACGGTCTCACGCCATCGGCAGGCTGCTTCAGCGCATCGATGGTGGCGGCATATAGCGCAAACACTTCCGGATGGCTGTCATGGCGCGCGAACAACTTGAGCAGCAGCTCGTTCAAGTAGTAACCGTTGACCAGCCGGTCCGGCGCCAGCACGGAACAGCCACCGTCGAACTCCGCGGCAGTCAACTGTCCCGCTTCACCGCGACCGCTCCACGACACCAGCAACTGGTTGAACGGCTGCAGCACCGACAGGAGCGACGCCGACTTGTTACGTCCGCCCCTGGCGCCGCGGGCAAATACCGAGATACGGCCATGATCGCGAGTGAACAGCTGGAGTATCCGGCTGGTGTCGCGATACGGCCGATGATGCAGCACGAAGGCGGGCTGCAGGTCGATGCGGCGCGAGTCGGCGGAAGACATGGGCGCGTTCAGTCGTCGATCCGGATCACTCGTATCCCAGCTGTTTCAATGCCAGGTCGTTGTCCGACCAGTTCTCCTTCACCTTCACCCACAGCTCCAGGTGCACCGGGCGCAGGAAGGCCTCGTTCATTTCCAGGCGCGCGAGCTTGCCGATCTCCTTGAGCTGCTCACCGGCGTTGCCGATGACGATGGCCTTCTGCCCGGCCCGCTCCACCCAGATGATGGCGTTGATCAGCAGGCGGCCGTCCTCTTCGACGAATCTCTCGATGCCCACGGTGATGCCATAGGGAAGCTCCTGTCGCAGGCGCCAAGTGAGTTTCTCGCGGATGATTTCCGACGCCTGGAACTGTTCGCTGCGATCGGTGACCTGGTCCGCCGGAAAATGTGGGGGCGACTGCGGCAGATAGCGCGCGATCAACGCCGGCAGCGCTTCGATATGTTTGCGCTTGAGCCCGGAGATCGGCACCACGTCGGCAAACTTGGCGCGGCTGGTGATCTCTTCAATGAACGGCAGCAGCCGCTCCTTGGGATGCACCTGGTCCACCTTGTTGACGAGTAGCACGATGGGCAGTTCCCGCTGCACCAGTTCGTCGAGCACGCGCTGGTCGTCGTCGAGCCAGCGCAGGGCCTCGATGACGAACAGGTTGACGTCGGCATCGCTGAGCGAAGTCAGTGCGGCACGATTCATGTGACGATTCATCGCCCGCTTGCCGCTGGTATGCAGGCCCGGCGTATCGACGAAAACGATCTGCGCGGTGTCATTCGTGAGAATCCCCAGGATGCGATGACGCGTGGTCTGCGGCTTGGGACTCACGATGCTGACCTTCTGGCCGAGCAGCGCATTGAGTAACGTCGACTTGCCGACGTTGGGCCGACCGACGATCGCGGCGAATCCGCAGCGATAAGCCGGGTCGATGGCTTGGGCCTGGTCGTCGGCCGGATCGATGTCGGGATCTGTCTCACTCATGGGATTGCATCTTCGAAGAAAACCGTGGGAAGGGAAATGAGCTGGAAATGAGCCCTGGAATAAACATGGCCCGCTCGACGAGCGGTTCAGGCAGGGCGAGCGGCCGGCGCTAGCGCCAACTGGTCGAGCAACACTTGGGCCGCAGCCTGCTCGGCGCGCCGCCGGCTTGCTCCCGCGCCGAGCGCTTTCAGGCCCAGGACTTCAACCACGCAGCACACGTTGAAAAGCTGGTTATGCGCCTCTCCGGAGACGGATTCAACTATGTAGGCCGGCAACGGCAGGCTGCGAGCCTGCAGCGCCTCCTGCAGGCGGGTCTTGGGGTCCTTGAGTTCGGCCGCGCTGGGCAGATTGTCGAGGCGCGTCGCCAGCAACCGCTCGACCACGACGCTGGCCTGCGCGTAGCCACCATCCAGGTAAATCGCGCCGAACAGCGCTTCCAGCGCATCCGCCAGGATCGACTTGCGGCGAAAGCCTCCGGACTTCAGTTCGCCGGAACCCAATCGCACCTGGCTGCCCAGGTCCAGGCCCGCAGCGATCGCGGCCAGCGTTTCGCCACTGACCAGGCTCGCACGGAAGCGCGACAGCTCACCTTCGTCTGCAGCGGGGAATTCGCGGAACACCAGCACGGCGGCCACGCAGTTCAACACCGCGTCGCCCAGGAATTCCATGCGTTCGTTGTGAGGACCGCCGGCACTGCGATGAGTGAGGGCGGCTTCCAGCAAGGCAGGATCCCGGCACTCGTAGCCGAGTGCCCCCTGCAACCATTCAGCAGCGCTCTTCAATGCGGCAGCCGGCAGATCCATGCCGGCAATCGATGCGAGCCGTCGTCAGCGCACATCGACGGACTTGTCGAAATCGACCACCAGCGAGACGTTGGCGATGAAAGGGGCTTCGGCGCGATAGGCGGCACGCATCGTATATCCGCTGCCCGCGCGCTTGATCTCCATCTGCTTAGGAGTGATGCTCTTGATGTCTTCGATGGTCCAGCGCCGGTCCAGAGAGTCGCGCAATTCCTGCGGGCTGGTGGGCTTGCCGGCATGTTCTTTCGCGGTCTGGTCCATCGCTCGCGCCACTTCCATGTATTCGAAATACAGCGGCCAGAGCCGCATGCCGGCATAGAGCGCCAGGCCCACGATCGAGCCGATGATCAGCATGCCGAGAAACGTCGCCCCACGCTGTCGCACGAACATATCGGTGCTCCGGAGTTTGCTTGAATTATTTGATCGCACTGCCGATTCGATTCCACAGCGGCGCGTCCGGCAGGTCCCAGTTCAACCAGATGCGGACGGCCTTGCCGACCAGGTTGCGCTCGGGCACGAAGCCCACTTCGGGGAAACGGCTGTCGCGGCTGTTGTCACGATTGTCGCCCATGAAGAAATAGTGTTCCGCCGGCACCACTTCATCATAGTCCCGCGAATAGCGCTCGGGAATGTAGAGCACCTGGTGCTTCACGCCTTCCAGGTCCTCTTCGCCGTGCTGGGCATCGGCCTGCGGACCGGTGTTGCGCGGCCCCTGGTAGCGACCGTCGAGGGTCACCGCCATCGGTTTATCGTTGATGTATACCTGCCGGCCACGCACCGAGACATGGTCGCCGGGCAGTCCTACCAGCCGCTTGATGTAGTTGGTCGACGGATCGCTCGGCAGTCGGAATACGATCACGTCGCCGCGACGCGGTTCGTCGATGGGAATCACTTTGCGGTTGATCACCGGCAGGCGCAGGCCATACGCGAACTTGTTGACGAAGATGAAATCGCCGTCCAGCAGCGTCGGCATCATCGAGTCGGAGGGGATGCGGAACGGCTCGAACAGGAACGAGCGGATCAGCAGCACGATCAGGATGACCGGGAAGAACGAGCGGGCATATTCGACGACGACGGGCTCTCGCACGCCCTCCTCCGTCACACCCGCAGCGGCAGCGGCCTGCACGCGCTTGGGCTTCCACAGCAACGAGTCGAGGCCCCAGATCACGCCGGTGATCGCCGTCGCCACGACCAGGATGAAAGAAAAGTCGAAGATCATGATTATTTATTTATCCTTGCCAACCTGCAGCACTGCGAGAAACGCCTCCTGCGGGATCTCAACCGTTCCCACCTGCTTCATGCGTTTCTTGCCTTCCTTCTGTTTCTCGAGCAGCTTGCGCTTGCGCGATAGATCCCCGCCATAACATTTCGCCGTGACGTTCTTCCGCAGCGCCTTGACGCTCGCGCGCGCCACGATAGCGCTGCCGATGGCGGCCTGCACGGCGACTTCGAACATCTGCCGCGGAATCAATTCCTGCATCTTGTCGACCAGTTCGCGGCCGCGATGATAAGCGTTGTCACGATGCACGATCATCGACAGCGCATCAACCCGGTCGCCGTTGATCAGCACGTCGAGCTTCACCAGCGGCGCATCCTCGAAGCGGTTGAACTCGTAGTCGAACGAAGCGTAGCCGCGGCTCACCGACTTCAGGCGGTCGAAGAAATCCAGCACCACTTCGGCGAGCGGCATTTCGTATTGCATGGATACCTGGTTGCCCAGGTACTGCAGCTTGGTCTGACGGCCGCGCTTGTCGGTACACAGCTTGATCACCGAACCGACGTGCTCGGGCGGCAGCAGGATATTGGCGGTGATGATGGGCTCGCGCAGTTCCGCGATTTCGTTGCTCGGCGGCAGCTTGGACGGATTGTCGACATAAACCAGTTCGCCGTTGGTGCGCAGGATCTCGTAGACCACCGTCGGCGCGCTGGTAATGAGTTCCAGGTTGTATTCGCGCTCCAGGCGCTCCTGGACGATATCCATGTGCAACAGCCCGAGAAATCCGCAGCGGAAACCGAAGCCGAGCGCCGTGGAAACTTCGGGCTCGTAGTGCAGCGCCGAGTCGTTCAACTTGAGTTTCGCCAGCGCGTCGCGGAACGACTCGTAGTCGTCCGACTGCACGGGGAACAAGCCGGCGAACACGCGCGGCTGAACCATCTTGAAACCTTCCAGCGGCGCACTGCAGGGACGAGCATCGTTGGTGATGGTGTCGCCGACAGGCGCGCCGTTGATCTCCTTGATGCCGGCGATGACGAAGCCCACCTCGCCGGTGAACAGCGTGTCGGCGGGCAACGCCTTCGGCGTAAACCGACCCAACTTGTCGATGATGTGCGCGCGGCCCGTCGTCCAGACGCGCATCTTTGTGCCGACGCGCAGCGAGCCGTTCATCACGCGAACCAACGAGACGACGCCGACGTAGTTGTCGAACCAGGAATCGATGATCAGGGCCTGCAGCGGTCCTTCCGGATCGCCGGTCGGCGCCGGGATGCGGGCGACCAGTTCTTCGAGCAGCTCGGGCACTCCTTCGCCGGTCTTGGCGCTGACGCGCAAGGCATCCTGCGCTTCGATGCCGATGATCTCCTCGATCTCCTTGATCACCTTCTCCGGGTCGGCCGAGGGCAGGTCGATCTTGTTGATCACCGGCAGGACGGTCAGTCCCTGCTCGATCGCCGTGTAGCAGTTCGCAACGCTCTGCGCTTCCACGCCCTGAGCAGCATCGACTACCAGCAGCGCGCCGTCGCAAGCGGCCAGCGAGCGTGACACTTCGTACGAGAAATCGACATGGCCCGGGGTGTCGATCATGTTGAGCTGATAGATCTGGCCGTCCAACGCGCGATAGCGCAGCGACACGCTCTGGGCCTTGATGGTGATGCCGCGCTCGCGCTCCAGGTCCATCGAATCGAGGACCTGGGCTTCCATCTCGCGCGCTTCCAATCCGCCGCAAAGCTGGATGAAGCGGTCGGCCAGCGTGGACTTGCCGTGGTCGACGTGCGCAATGATGGAGAAGTTACGTATGTACCTTAATTTTGTTGAAGAATTTTCGTCTGTCATGGCTTCAACTTGGTCGTCGCGCACAGCGTATGTACACAACTGGCAACGTACTCTCCGGTGAAATTTGGTCGGCGCGCAGGGGAAGACACCCATGGCCGAGGCCGGGGAGCATTCGCTGTCAAGGCACTGAAAACGCAATGATACCCTACGAAGGGCGCCCCGCCCCCTTCTTGATGGTTTGAGGGCATTCGGCAATGGAAGTCCTCCCCCGGCGCGGGCGCTCAGGGGAGGACGAGCCCCAGGCTAGTCGTCGAAGCGGCGCGACAGGATCTCGCCGCTACGGCGATCCACTGTCACTTCGACCTTGCGGTTGGTTGCGTCGTGCCCTTCCACTTCGACGACGTGGTCGCGCACTTCCAGCTCCTGTACGCGGATACCCTGCCGCTGCAGGAGCGCTTCGATCTG